>LNFL01000001.1 GCA_001464275.1 Actinobacteria bacterium Ga0077560
CCAGACTGGATCGAGCACTACAACACCCGACGCCGCCACAGCAGCCTCGGAGGCCACCCTCCGATCAGCCGACTGCCAACAACCTCATGAGCACTTACACCTAGGGCCGGGGCCCGTACGCGGGCGGCGGCGCACCGGCCTCGTGCGCCCCGATGTCCGGGCGGGTGCCGGCGAAGCCGTCGGTGATGTTGGGGATGACGACGCCGGCGTCGACCACGGCGGCTCCGGGGGCCGGCCGCAGGTCCTGCGGCGTGTGCCGGATGAGGGGGGAGGGCGCCGTGACGGGCGCGGCGAACGCGCCGAGGTCCACCTGCACGGCGTGTCGCTCGGTGGTCCGTGACCGCAGCTGCGCCAGCCCGTCGAAGCGCACGGCGCCGAACACCCCGGTGAAGGCCTCCGAGGTCCCGAACGCGTCGAAGTCCATGTCCGGCCGCACCAGGGTGCGGATGTCCAGCGGCCGGCCGGACCCGTTCCCGTAGCCGCCGAAGGTCCCGCCCGGGCCGCCGATGAACAGGTTGTTCCGCGTGAGCAGCCGGGTCACCGGCTCGGCGGAGTACACGCCCAGCGCGTCCCCGGCCTTCACCACCGTGTTGTTGAGCAGCACGTCGCCGGAGCTGCCGCGGTACGGCTTGAAGGCCACGTGGGCCACGTTGTAGGCGCTGTTGCGGATGAAGTAGGTGGGGCCGCCGAGCCCCGGCTGGGACGACATCGCCACGAAGGTGTCCGTGAGCCGGTTCCCCGTGACCCGGCAGTTGTGGACGCAGAAGTCCGCCTCCACGCCGTCGTCCGCGGCCTCGCGGATGTCGTTGCCGGCGATGTCGATGCTGAACTGGTCTCGGGCGGCGTCGTCCTCCAGCAGCGAGATGCCGTCTCGGAACCCGCGCACCAGGTTGTGCTCGATCACGTGGCCGGGCCCGGTCACCAGGATGCCCTCGCCCAGGTTCGCGCCCTCGGCGCCCAGGGCTGCATCCGTCCAGGCCGTGGTGCCGAGGACCGTGTTGTCGGCGATGTACGCGTTCGCCGCCCGGAGGTTGGTGATGATGCCGTGGCCCTCCAGGTCGCGGCGGGCGGTGACGGTGGACCGCGTCATCGTGAAGTGATCGGTGCCGTTGAAGCGCACCCGGCCCTCCACCGCGAGGCGGTCGAGCGTGACCCAGCGGCGTTCGAAGATCCCGATCTCGCCCTCCACGACCGCGCCGTCGGTGCCCCGGATCACAACCGGCCGTCCCGGCGTCCCGTTGACGTCCACGGTGAAGGCGGCATAGCGGCCGGGGCCGAGCGTCACGATGTCGCCGGGCCGGGCGGCGCCCAGCACCGCGCGCAGGGTGGCCGGCGTGGCGGGACGCCCTGGCGCCCCGGCCATGGGCGCCGGGATCGGCCGGGTGCGGACTCGCAGGACGCGCGTGCGGGAGCCGCCGTCGGGATCCCGCAGGCGCAGGCGGATCTCGTAGCGGGTGCCGGGCGTGAGGCCCATGACGCTGCCCGCGTGCCGCTCCGGCCAGCGGAACCCCTCCGCCTCGCCGCCCGGGGTGCGGCGCAGGGGCATCGCCCGGGACCACGTGCCGGCGCCGGACCGGCGGTACTCCACCCCCACGCGGGCGTCACGGTCCCGGTCACCCCGGACGGGCCACAGCAGCGTGACGGCCGTGGTGGTCGGGAACGGTGCGGTGGCGCGCGTGGGCAGGCTCGCACGCGGCACGGGAGCGGAGGTCGCGAGGGCCGGCAACACCGCGCAGAGCACGGTCGCCGCGATCGCCGGGGCACGGAGGCGTCGCATGAACCGAGCCTAGACGCAGCGATGCGCTCGCGTCGGCCGGAGCGGTCCCGTGGTATGTGCATGCACATGTGTATGCACATGTGCTACGTTGGGCTCCGGATGAAATCGCGCCGCGTCCAGATCCTCATGGAGGAACCGCACTACGAGCGGATCGAACGCGAGGCCGCGCGCCGCGGTGTCAGCGTGGCGGAGGTGATCCGGGACGCGGTCGATCAGGCGCTTCCCGACCCCTCGGACCGGCGTGCGGCGCTCTGGCGCGAGATCCAGGCGG
This sequence comes from Actinobacteria bacterium Ga0077560, assembly GCA_001464275.1. Taxonomy (GTDB): domain Bacteria; phylum Actinomycetota; class Thermoleophilia; order Miltoncostaeales; family Miltoncostaeaceae. Next base: position 2,049 of record LNFL01000001.1, read on the forward strand.
CGCCTCGGATGCCCGTGCCGGATCCCGGGGACCTGCGCCGCGAGCTGGACGAGCTCCGCGGTGCGCGCTGGTGATCCTGCTCGACACCACCATCCTGGTCTACGCGATCGGCGAGGAGCACCCGCTCGCAGGGCCGTGCAACGAACTGCTGGGTGCGGTCGCCCTGGGTGACGCCGTTGCGACGACCACGATCGGGGTGCTCCAGGAGTTCGCCCATGTCCGCGCGCGTCGCCATGGGCGGGCAGACGCATCGGTCATGGCCCACCGATTCGGCGGGCTCCTCGGGCCGCTGGCCGAAGCGGGAGACGCCGAGCTCGGTCCCGCGATGACCCTCTACCGGAAGGTGCCCGGCCTCGGCGCGTACGACGCCGTGCTCGCCGCCGTGGCCCTCGCAAACCGGATGCCGCTGGTGAGCGCCGACCGCGCGTTCGCCGCCGTGCCGGGCCTGCTGGTGCACGATCCGTCGGACCCGGAATTCCTGCGGGGGCTCGGGGTCAGCTGAGCCCCCGCAGGCGGGGCGTCACCTGCCGCAGCGGACCCCGAGGCACTGGCCCAGTCCGTTGCCCGATGCCCGGTTGCCACCGGCGTTCACGGCACCGTTCGGGGCGAAGATGCCGAACGCCCGGTTCCCGCGCGCGACGTTCCGGCCCACGATCGTCGACCGGTCGAACACCGAGATGCCGTCCCGCTGGCTGCCGCCGATCGTGTTGCCGAGCACCCGCGTTCCCGTGGGCCCCAGGCTGATCCAGATGCCGTTGCCGACGATGGTGTTGGCGCTCACCAGATGTCCACCCCCGGACTCGGAGACCGAGTGCTGCACGAAGACCGCCTGGCCGCGGCTGCGGGCGATGCGGTTACGGGTCACGGTGTTGGCGTCCCCTCCGGTGAGGTTGACCCCCACGAACCCGGAATCACGCACGAGGGAGTTGCGGAACACTCCCCCGGTGGAGTCGACGAGGCCGATGCCCGTGAGGTTCCGGACGAGGGTCATGTCCTCCACCACGTTCCGGTCGGCGGCGGCCAGCCGGACGCCGTAGAGCCCAAAGCCCCGGACGGTGCCGTTGCGCACGGTCACATCGGGGTGCCCCTGGTTGAGGATGCCGTGGGCGCGGTTGCCCGCGGCCGCCGAGGCGGTGTGTCCGTTCATGTCCAGGGTGATCCCGTCCGCGCCGATCACGATCGCCGGGCCGGGGCAGTTCAGGACGTCGCCGGTGAGGGTGGTGTCCTGAGTGATGGTCTGGCCGCAGCTCAGCTGCACCGCGGAGGCGGTCCCGGTGACGGCGAGCGCGGCCGCGAGGGCTCCGGCGCCGGCGACGGCGAACCGGAGCGCGGCACGGGATGTGCGGTGGTCCATGTCGTCCTCTCCCATGTCGTGGGGGCGGGGTTCCCGCCCGTCACACCATGGGACTCCGCGCGGCCGCCGGATATTCCGCCGGCGGCCGCGTTCGCATCATGGGAGGGCGAGCCACCGGGACGGATTCCCGGCCCGGTCACGCACGCGGGCCCGGCCGGCGCGGCCCAGCGCGACGGCCGCCGCGCGGGACCCGAACACGAGCCAGTCGCTGCGCACGCCGTTGGTCACCACCTGCAGCTCCTGGACGCCGGAGGTCTCGTCCGTGGCACGCACGGCCCAGCCGGACGCCGTCGCGATGCGCTCGATCTCGGGGATGCTGCGGTCGAGCACGACCTCGTCACGGTAGGTGCGCAGCGGCGCCCCCGGACGCGGGTAGCGCACGTAGACCGTGCGCACGCCGTCGAGGCCGTCGGGGAGCGTCCAGCGCACGGAGGGCTTCAGCGAGATCGTGCGGCCCGGCCGGAACTCGCCGTCGGTGCTGATGCGCGCGCCGCGGGCGTACGCCGGCCAGACCAGCCGCAGGTCGACGTCCCGGGACCGGACGAAGCGGGTGCCGCCGCCGATGGCGATGCCCACGCGGCCGGCCGGAGGCCCGGGGAGGATCGTGAGCTGCACCTGCGTCGTGTCGCTGAGACCGCCGGCGTCGGTGACACGCAGGGCCACGGTGCGCGCGCCGGGCGCGAAGGTTCGGGCGATGGAGCCGGTGCCGCCGGTGGTGGTCTCGAAGGTCCCGTCGCCGTCCAGGTCCCAGTCGTGGGTGAGCGGCCCGGTGCCGTTGTCGTCGGACGCGCTGTCGAGTGCGATGGGCAGGGTGCTGAGGCCCAGCGACTGGGTCAGCACGAGGCGCGCCGTCGGCCGGACCGCGATGGTGAACCTGCCGGAGACCGCGGCGGACCGGTTCCCCAGCGCGTCGACCGCGACGACGGTCCAGACATGGGGGCCGTCACGCAGCGCGTCACGGGCCAGCGACATCGGCTGCGGCGAGGCGGGGACGGAGGTGACCTGGCCGCCGTCCAGCGCGACCTCATAGCGCGCGACCGAGGTCCCCGCATCCACCGCCGGCGACCAGCGCAGCTGCACCCGTGGGACGGGGACCGTGTCGTCCTGAGCGGGCTCCAGGACCGCGTGCCCGGCGGGACCGGTCGTGTCGACGATCCAGTAGCGGGTCGCCGACGGGCCGGGACCGACCTCACGGATGGTGAACGCGTGGAGACCGTCGGCGAGGCCGCTCACCGTCACCGGGGAGGCGCACGGCTCGAACGCGGCGCCGTCCAGGGCGCACTCGGTGGCCGCGGCGGCGGAGAACGTGAAGGCCTGGGATGTCTCGAGGCCGGCGACGGCGCCGTCGGGGGTGGGCGACAGGGTGTCCGGGCTCAGGACGACGTCGGCGGAGGCGGCGGGGACGACGGCGAGGACTCCGGCCGTCACGGTGATGAGCAGTGCACGGGGGCTGGGCATCACGTCATCCTTTCATTTCGCACGTCGTTCACCCACCGACGCCCGGGGGAGCCCCGATGACCACACCGCCAGCCGTCTCCGTCGCCGCCGACTACCTGGGCGGGCATCCGGGCGATGGAGGCCCCGTGGACGACGGAACGCTCACCGTGGACGGCGCGGGCGTGCACTTCGCCGGGAGCCGCGTGGATGTGGTGACACCCACGCGGGTGGATCTCACCGTGCCCGTCGCCGACGTCGTGGCGGTGTCCGTCCTGGCACGGGGAGAGATCGACACGGCCGCGCCGCTGGTGCGGGCGACGGCGCTGCTGGGGGTCGTCGGGGCGTTCATGCAGACGACCCGGACGCAGCGTGACCGCCTGCTGCTGGTCCGCCTGCCGGGAGGCGATGTCGCCTCGTTCGCGCTCACCGCGATCGGTGCGGCGCGCGTGGGTGAGGCCGTCCAGGCGGCGTGCGGTGACCTTCCCGAGGCGCTTCCCGCGGGCGCCGGACGCCTCGCCACCGACAGCGAGATCCTCCTGGAGATCCGGGACCTGCTCGCCCGCCAGGTGCAGCTGCTGGAGGGACTCGCCGCGCGGCTGGCCCGCTGACACGCCCGGGGTCGGATGACTCGGATCCGCGGTCGTCCGTCTCCCGTATCCCAGCGAACCGCGCCCGGTGTATATGCTCCCCGGCCGTGGTCCAGCACACCCTCTCCGTCCTCGTCGAGAACAAGCCCGGCGTCCTGTCGCGCGTGGCGGGTCTCTTC
>LNFL01000002.1 GCA_001464275.1 Actinobacteria bacterium Ga0077560
CCAGGACTGCGGCAGGTCGCGGTAGGAGCGCACCTCGCGCGCGGCGTGCCAGGTGATGATCTCCTCGTGGGTCATCCCCAGCACCATGGCCCGCCCGCCACGGTCCTCCAGGCGGAACTGCTCGTCGAGCCCGTACCGGCCGGTGGCCTCCCAGATCTCGGCGGGGTGCATGACCGGCAGCAGCATCTCCTGCGCCCCGATGCGGTCCATCTCCTCGCGGGTGATGCGGATGATCCGCTCCAGGGAGCGAAGGCCGAACGGGAGGAAGCTGTACAGGCCGGACGCGAGCTGGCGGACCAGCCCGGCGCGCACCATGAGCTTGTGGCTGATGGCCTCGGCATCGGCCGGGGCGTCGCGCAGGGTCGGCCAGAGCCGGCCCGAGAGGCGGACGGAGCCGCGGAGCGGCGAGGACGGCATGCGCCAGCCCTCAGGAGCGGAATCGGTCATGGCCGCGCACCCTACCGGGTGGGCGGCGGGCCCCCCACCGCGGCATCGCCGGGGGGGCCGCACATCCCGGCCTGGAAGGCGATCGCCGCCGCCGCCAGCCGCGAGCGGCAGCCCAGCTGCCGCAGCACGGCCTGCACGTGGTTGCGAGCGGTGTGCTCCGAGATCACGAGGCGATCGGCGATCGCCTGGGTGTCGAACCCCAGGCACAGCAGTTCCAGGACCTCACGCCGCCGCGGCGTGAGGCCGGCGACGGCCGCCCGTGCGCCCGCGGGGTCCGGGGGATCGACGGCGTCCTCGGTGCCCGCCTCCGGCAGCACCACGAGCGTCCGCACCACGCGCCCGCGGCCATCCATCGCATCGGCGGCCCGGATGCGGACCTGCCGTTGGGGCCCCCGGTACGGACGGAGCGTCACCGTGCAGTCCTCCGCCGCCCCACGGTGGTCCCAACCTTCGAGGAACCAGAGCGGCGTCCGCTCCCCCACCAGCTCGGCGGCGCGGGCGCCCACCAGGGTGCCCAGCTCGGCGTTCGCCGCGAGCACGACGCCGGTCTCGCGGTCGGCCACAAGGGCCGCCACCGGAAGCCGGTCGATGACGGCCTCCAGGAACCGCACGCGGGTGCCGAGCCGCTCAACCTCCTCCGCCGCCCCGTCCGCGGCCTGCGCGACGAGGGTGAGCCCGCGGACGCCCCCCGTGGCGTCGTGCTCCGGAGTGACCGTGATCATTTCGCGCCCGCCGGTGGCCCGGTTGGTGAGCACGCCGCGGGCGGTGGTGCCCCCGGTGGCGGCCATGCCGATGAGCGGCGCGACAGGGGGCGTCCACGCCCCGCCGAGCGGCCCCGTGAGGAACGGGGCCCCCACCGGGTCCCCGCCGTCCCGAACGACCCGCAGCGCCCAGCGATTGGCCGAGGTCACAACCAGATCCGCGTCGACGACCACCACCGCGAAGGGGATCAGCTCGAGCGCGGCGTCGAGGCCGTCAACCAGGTCCTGTCCGTGCACCGCCCCCCCTTCGTCACGCATGCCCCACCAGCGGCGAGTGTAGGCCCGGCCCCGCCGGCATGGGATGGCACGACCGCGTCATGGCCCCGGCGTCGCGGCCATCAGGCGCCCACCAGCTCCCCCGTGAGGGTGGTGCAGGTGCATCAAACCATGCGCCGCACCACACATTTCGGCGTCCCCGCTCATAGGATCGGCCCATGAGCTCCCACGATGCGGCCAGGTGGCGTGCGGCCACGGGGGACGCCCCGGCGGACGTGCGTCGGGCGGTCGCCGGACTGGTCACCGAGGCCCGCGCCGACCTGGCCGACGCCTTCTACGAGCACATGCTCGCCTCCCCCGAGGCGGCGGTGTTCCTGGATCACGATGCCGTCCAGGGACGCCTGCAGCCATCCATGCAGCGCTGGCTCACCGACCTGTTCGAGTTCGACGCCGGCAAGCCCGCCGAGGCCGTCGTGGCGCTGCAGCGCCACATCGGCGAGGTGCACGCGCGCACCCAGGTGCCGGTCCACCTGGTCATCCAGGGCATGCGGCTGCTCAAGCGGCGCATCGTCGATCTGCTCCGGTCATCCGCCATGGACCGCTCGGACGTGGTTCGGGCGATCCAGCTGGTGGGCGACACCATGGACCTGGCGTTGGAGCACATGAGCGAGGCCTTCGCCCGGAGCATCGAGCGCACGGTGCGCAACGACGAGGCCTACCGCCTCTACTCGGCCACCCAGAACGTCGGCACGGAGCGGGAACGTCAGCGCGCGGCGCTGCTCGACTGGTGCCAGGACGTCCTGTTCACCATCCAGACCAGCGACCGTCCGGGCGAGCTGCCGCGGCTGGGGGATTCCGAGTTCGGACTCTGGCTCGCCCACAAGGGCGTGGTGATGCTGGACGGCGCGCCGGAGCTGGTGCCCATCACCACCTCCATCGAGCGCATCGACGACATCCTGCTGCCGCGGCTCGCGGGCCACGCGTTCGACGAGCCCGCGGTGCGGCGCGAGCTCATCACCGACCTGCAGCGCGAGGTGGACGCCCTGCGGTTCCTGCTCACCACGCTCTTCGACCGCCAGCAGGAGCTGGAGGGCGGCCGCGACCAGCTCACCCGCCTGCTGAACCGCCGCTTCCTCCCCGCCGTGCTGACCCACGAGATCGGCCTGCACCGCAGGCGCTCCCAGCTGCTGGCCGTGCTGCTGGCCGACGTCGACCACTTCAAGTACATCAACGACGCGCACGGGCACGACGCCGGCGACATCGCCCTCCAGCAGATCGCGACCGTGCTGGGCGATCAGGTGCGCGCCGGCGACTTCGTGTTCCGGTACGGCGGTGACGAGCTGCTGGTGGTGCTGGTGGAGACCACTCCCACGGCCGCGCGACGGGTCGCGGAGGCCATCCGCGTGCGCGTCGAGCAGACCGACCTGAGCCTGGGCGCCGGACGCACCACCAGGACCACGCTCAGCATCGGGATCGCCCTCTTCGATGGGCACCCGGATCCCCAGCGCCTGGTCACGCGAGCCGATGGGGCGCTGATGGAGGCCAAGAACCGGGGCCGGAACCGCTGGGCGGTGGCCGACGAGCTGGAGGTCGCGGCCGGCGGCTGAGCCCGTCGGCGGCCCCCGTTTGCAGCCTCCCGGCGCCGGCGCACGCCGGTAACCTTTGCCCACCGCCGAACGAGATGGAGGAATGCGATGGCTGCCGAACGCCGAGCCGAGGTCACCTGGAAGGGCGAGCTGTTCACCGGGAGCGGGACGATCACCAGCGTGGGGAGCGGTGCATTCGGGCCGCTCGACGTGACCTGGCCGTCACGGGCCGAGACGTCCGATGGGCGCACGAGCCCCGAGGAGCTCATCGCCGCAGCGCACGCGTCCTGCTACTGCATGGCCCTCTCCAACGGGCTGACGAAGGCGGGGACCCCGCCCACCGAGCTGCGCGCGTCCGCGACCGTCACCTTCGTGCCGGGCACGGGGATCACCTCGTCGGCGCTCACCGTCGTCGGCGTCGTCGCGGGGATCGACGAGGCCGCCTTCATCGCCGCCGCCGAGGCCGCCAAGGATGGGTGCCCCGTTTCCGGTGCGCTCAAGGGGAACGTGGAGCTGTCGGTCCAGGCCAGCCTGGCCTAGGCGGGCCGTCCGCCCGGATCGTGAGGCGGTGGGTCAGGCGGCGGGGTAACGGTCCCGCACGTACGCCTCGACCATCGCGATGAAGTCCTCGGCCACGCCCGGCCCCTCGAGGGTCGCCACCTTCTCCCCGTCCA
>LNFL01000003.1 GCA_001464275.1 Actinobacteria bacterium Ga0077560
CCACGTAGTCACCCTCCAGCACCCGGCGCAACCCGTGCTCCAGGTCGTCCCGCTCGATGCTGCACAGGAAGCCCACGCGGCCGAAGTTGACGCCGATCACCGGTGCGCCGGACCCCGCCTCCCGTGCCATGGCACGCAGCATGCTGCCGTCACCGCCCAGCACGATGATGAGGTCCTCGCCGCCGGATCGCAGCTGGATGCCCTCGCTGGAGGTGTACTTGGCCAGCCGCTCGTGCTTGACCACCTCGGCCGGCGGCACGATGACCTCCACCCCCAGCTCCTCCAGGATGGCCAGCACCGTGCCCAGCGCCCCGCTGGTCTGCTCGGGCGCCCGGTGGGTGAGCAGCAGCACGCGTTTGGTGGGCTGCGTGGCCGGCTCGATGGGGATGGGCCGGTTGACGCCGGTCACGGGATCATTCGACAACAACGGCCTCCATGATGCGCGCCTCGATGTCGGGGTCCGACGATGCCACGGTGGCGTCGGCGGCGTACAGGAACACCTCGCGGTTGCCCTTCGGGCCCGGCAGGCCCGAGTCGGCGGCGGCCAGCACGGCCCCGCCGTTGGCGGTGATGCACTCGGCCACGCGGCGCACGGTCATCGCGCGTACGTCGGGGTCACGAACCACCCCGCCGCCGCCCACGTGCTCGCGGCCGGCCTCGAACTGGGGCTTCACCATCAGCAGCGCCCGCCAGCCGGGCGCCAGGCTTGCGGCAACGGCAGGCCAGATGAGCGTGATGGAGATGAAGCTGACGTCGCAGGTCACCAGGTCCGGGGCGTACGGCAGCATCCCGGGCCCCAGCTCACGGGCGTTGGTGCGCTCCATGACGTGCACGCGGTCGTCGCTGCGCAGCTTCCAGTCCAGCTGGCCGTAGCCCACGTCCAGGGCCACCACCTCGGCTGCGCCGCGGCGCAGCAGGCAATCGGTGAACCCGCCGGTGGAGGCCCCCAGATCCAGGGCGCGGGACCCCGCGACATCGAGGCCCACGGCGTCGAGGGCGTTCGCGAGCTTGGTGCCTCCCCGGGAGACGTACTCCGGGCGGCTCGCAACCTCGATGGAACGGCCCGCATCGACGGGGGTTCCCGGCTTGTTGGCCACCTGCCCGTCCACACGGACATGCCCCGCCAGCACCGCCGCCTGGGCGCGGCTGCGGGTGTCGAACAGGCCCTCTTCGACGAGGGCGACATCGAGGCGGCGGCGCACTGCCCGTGAGTGTAGCCGGGGGCGCGGCAGCCCTTCATCGCGGAACGTGTGACGAGTCTGTGCCGCTGGCCGCGTACTCACGCGGCCAGCGGGTCACTTCGTGAGGAGGCCTCGCAGCACATCCACGCGCGTTTCCTTTGGGTTGAGGCGTTCGGCGCGGCGCAGCAGCGGCACGGCGGCGGCGCGGTCACCGCGGTTGATGAGCGCTGCGGCCCAGTCCGACATCACCGACCAGTCGCGCGGCGACCGGGCGAGGGCGGCGGCAAACGCCGCGTCGGCCTCACGGTGCCGGCCCAGGTCGGTGAGGATGTACGCCTCCAGCAGACGCGGTGCGGGGGCATTGCCCTGAAGGGCCTGTGCGTCACGAGCGTTCTGGAGCGCCTTCTCGAGGTTTCCCTGCCGGGCCTGCGCCTTTCCGGTATCCGTGAGCGCGGCGGACCCCACCTGCCCCACCAGCAGAAGTCCTGCGATGGCGGCGACCGCAACGGTGCCGCCCCGCACCCACCAGCCAGCAGGGCGGTCCCACCGGAGGATCTCGGTCGATGCCTTCAGGGCTCCGGCGCCAAGGATGACGGCGGGCAGCATGATGGCCGGGAGCTGCCAGTCCCAGTCACCGGCGGCGTGCACCGCCAGCACCGAGGCCGCGCACGCGGCGACCACGACATCCCGGGTATGGGGGTGCGCGGCGTGCCGGACACGCACCAGCGTGACCGCGAGCAATGCGATGCCGAGGGGGGTGACGAGCAGCAGCAATCCGATGAGTCCGGATTCGGCCATCACCTCCAGATACAGCGAGTGCGCGTTGACCAGGTAGAGGTCGATGGTGCGGTTCTCGTTCCATTCGAACCGGTAGTCGCCAGCACCGGTACCGGTGATCGGTTCAGAACGCCATTGGTCGACTGCGGTGGACCAGGTCTGCCAACGTCCGGAGCTGGCCGCGACGGCGAGCCGGGAGGCGACCGAGTCGTCGGTGCGCTGGCTGGGAGCGAACGCCTTGAACTCCTGGAACTGCTGGTCAGCCCAGCTCACCGGGTTCTGGTCGGGCCCACGGGTGATCCAGCCACCCGCGACGAGCAGCACCACGAGCGCGGCGATCACAGCGCCGGTGGCCTGCCGCGGCCTCCCGGCGAGTCGAGAGATCCCCTGAACGGCGCCCCACGCGAGAACGCCGCACACCACCATTGCGAGCAGCAGGGCCAGGCCGACGCGGCGCCCCTGGGCGACGTGATCCCCGAGCTCGCCGGCGAGTGCAACGAGGTTGCCCTGCTGCTCTGCGAAGGCGCAAACGGTGGTGCTCACCCCCAGGCAGACCGCGGTCACGGCGATGGTCTCGATGCGCGACGGCCCGATGAGGATGAGCGCGATAAGAACCAGGCCGACGACGACGATCGCCCCACGGGACAGCGTGAGGTAGAGGCCGAGGCCGAACACGGGGGTGACGGCCGCGGCGGCGATGCGGATCCCCGCATCCAGGCGGGGGCTCGATGCCAGACCGATGGCAAGCACCAGACCGAACCCGGCGAGCGCCCCGAGGCCGTTCCAGTAGGAGATCGGCCAGCTGAGTCGCGCGTAGGGGTCCTCGCCGATCTGCCCGGGAAGGAGCCGCGACGCCAGGGCGATGGTGACCGGCACCCACGTGGCGAACAATGCGCCGGCCCCGAGCCACGGCAGCCATGCCGCGCGTCGGAGTCCGAGCAGCCCCATGGTGAATACGGCGGCGTACAGGGCGGTTTGCCCCATGGCCTGCTGGCTGGCGGCGGGTTCGTTCGCCCATCCTGCGGAGGTCAGCTGCCACAGCAGAAGGCCCGCCCAACCGGCGAGGGACACGGCGCCGGCGACGCCCGCGAGACCGCCCCGGGTGCCGATGACCGTGAGCACGAGGATTCCGATGAGGGCGAGCGCGGCCGTCCCCCAGGCGGTGATGAAATACCCACCGCTCGCGAACGCGAGGATGAGCGACGCCACCAACGGCGCGGCGAGGGCCGAGCCGGCGAGCACCGCGTCGGTGACCGGTGCGAACGATCGGGCACCGACCGTCGTCTCCGGGGTCCGGTCGACCGGACCCGGGGCCGCCTGAACCCCGTCGTCGGTTTCGGTCAGGAGTCCGCCGGGGTCGGTCAGTTCCGTCCCAGTCGTCGGGCGCCGATCCCGGCGCCGGCGAGGCCGAGTGCCGCAAGCACGAGCGCGGTGACCCCCCCGGGGAGCGAGCCGATGCCGGCGGGCAGGCTTGCACCCTCCGCCTGTCCGCCCGCGGCGAGGGCCGCCTGGACGGCGCTGGCGGCCGCCGGGCCGCGGGCCCCTGCCGTGCCCTGCCCCGGTTGAGGCGTCCCGGAGCTTGAAGGGGTTGCCGGGGTCCCGGGGGTTGCCGGGCTGCCTGGGTTGCTGCCCTCGCCACCACCCGTCGCGGGGTTCGGCGACGTCGGGGAGTTCGGCGTGGTCACGTTGCCGCCGGGCTGCGCGCCGTTCGGCGTGGCCGGGCCCCCGTCCTCCCCGACTGGGGTGATGGTGACCTCGTCTTCCTCCTGCGCGTCGGCGCAGCGTCCGCCCGCATCGACGTACTGGTGGATGGTGGCGTCCCCTGGGACGCCGTACCTGGGGCCGCCCTGAGCGACGCACTCCTCGACGCTCTGCTGGCCCATGGCGGCCGCCGGCGTGAGAGTGAAGGCGGCGGCAAGCGCCGCGGCGGCGAGAAAGCGTGGGCGTGTCATGGCACCGTGAGGGGGTCGTTGTCCGCCGTGCGGATGCACTGATACCGCATGCTCACCGACACCGGTACCTCCGAAGGGCTAGGCCGACCGGGTCACCGCCTCCAGGGGGTGGTGCGCCGCTCAGATTCCCAGTGCCCGCGCCACCCGCAGCAGCCCGACCAGTGTCTTCGCGTCCCGAACCCGGTCGATGAGGGAGGGCAGCTGGGAGAGGGGCACCGGAACCACCTCGATCTCCTCTTCGGCGATGGGTGCGACGTCGGTGGGCCGCAGGTCACCGGCGACGAACAGGTGGATGAATTCGGTGATCATCGCCGGGGCGGTGTAGAAGCCCCCGAGGTACGTCCAGCGGCCGGCCTCCCGGCCGACCTCCTCGGCGAGCTCCCGGCGGGCCGCCTGGCCGGGCTCCTCCCCGTCGAAGTCAAGCTTGCCGGCGGGCAGCTCGAGCATGACCTCCTGAACGGCCTCGCGGGGCTGCCGGACCATGAGGATGTGGTCGTCCTCGATGGGCACCACCACGACGGCGCCGTGGTGGTCGAGCACCTCGCGCCGCACCACCAGGCCGCGGTCGCGCTGGTACTCGGAGACCCTCAGCCGGACGATGCTGCCGTCGTAGATCCGCTCGGTAGCGATGGGGGGTTGAAGCAGCGCTTCTGGCGGCTGGGTTGCGGCCCCGGGGTGCAAGGGACGTTGCGGAGTGGCCATTTGCTCATGGTAGCGGCGGTTTGGGCGATACCCTGGATTAAGGTGCCACGTCTCGCAGTCCTGTCAGATACCAATCCAGTCACCACCGCCCGCCTCACGAGGATGGTGGTGGAACACGACCCCCGCATCCTGCTGTTCGCCGGTGACCACCACCCGACGCGCTTCGGCGTGTCCCGTTGGTCGGCACGGGTGTGGCGCAGGAGCATCGGCGTGCCCTTGAAGGACCGCGTGATCGCCGTCCCCGGCAACCACGACTTCGATCAGGCCTCGGGCCTTGAGGGCTGGTCACAGGCGTTCGGCAACATGTGGCCCCGCGATGCCCACCGTGAGGGCGGGGCATCCTGGTTCCTGGCGACGATGTGGGATGTCCGGGTGATTGGTCTCGACACCGGCCAGTTCGCGAACGGCGTCTCCGATGAGCAGCTTGACTGGCTCGAAGGCCTGAGCCCGTCGCGGATCAAGCCGCCGGTAATCGCCCTCGCCCATAGCCCGCTGGCGCCGGTGAGCGTGCACATCGGCCGGGCGCTGGATCACGACACGGATCGCAGGGACCGCCTCGTGGCGGCCCTCGACTACCTGGGTGTGCGCCTGTACCTCTGCGGACATGAGCACCTGTACGCGCACCGCGTGATCCCCACCCCCAGCGGCGAACCGATCCACCAGCTCACGCTGGGTGGCGGCGGGGCGAGCAGCTATCAGGTGATGACCCCTGACGTGGTGCACTCCGTGAGTTCGCCGCACATCGCCCTGGTGGATCCGGTGCGTGATGGCGTGGTGGTGTCGGTGCTCGACCCGAAGGGCGATGAGATCGATGTGGTGCGCGTGAACTGGCCGGCTTCGGCACCGGCCACCGCCGACACCGAGCAGGCCTCGGCCGAGCAGGCTGCCGCCCGCGCCGAACGGCGTCGGCGCAACCGGCCCGAATCGCCCTACTGAGGGCTCAGCGCAGGGCGGACCACTCGCCCGCGAGCATCGCGTACACCAGCTCGCTCTGCCATTCGCCCTTCACCCACTCGTTCTCGACCAGATGGGCCTCCCGGCGCATCCCGAGCTTCTCCAGCACTCGGGCCGATCCGGCGTTGCGAGCTTCCAGCCGCCCCACGATGCGGTGCAAGCCCACCCGTTCGAACCCGAAGGCCAGCAGCGGCACCGACAGCTCGGTGGCGTAGCCCCGTCCCTGGTGGGCGGGATGCACGAGGAACCCGATCTCCCCCTGCCGGTGCTCGACGCTCGTCCACGCGAGCGACGCGTCGGCCACCAGTTCCCCGGTGTCGGCGAGCGTCACCGCGCAGCCCATCCAGTCGCCCTCGGCCCGGAACGCGTCGGTCGCGATCTTGCGCTCCAACCGCTCCCGGGTCTCGTGCAGGCTCAGCGGCTCGTTGTAGAGGTACCGGCACATCTCGGGATCCCGGTGGATCTCGTGCATCGCCGCCAGGTCATTGGGTTCCCAGGGGCGCAGCAGCAGGCGTTCGGTGCGCAGCGGCCAGTCCGGCCGGTGCATGGTCAGTCCAGGGCCTCGGCGATGATCGCCATGGTCACCTCGAGCATCGACTCCAGCGCCGCCACCGAGATGCGCTCCTCGGCGGTGTGGACGTCGACCATGTCGTTGCACAGGTTCACGCAGGCGAAGCCCTTCGGCAGCAGGGCGTTCACGTCGCTGCCGCCGCCGGAGGCCACGTGCTGGGGCTCCAGTCCGGCGCGGCGGATCGCCCGCTCGGCGTGCGCCACCGCGGGGTCGGCGGAGGTGAGCCGGTAGCCGGCGTACTGGTTCTCCACGTGGATCTCCACGTCGCATTCATGCTCGGTGCCGGCCCAGGCCAGGGCGTCGAGCATGGCGGTGACCTGGTCGGACAGGGCCTGCTCGTCGCGGCTGCGGGCCTCCCCCACGATCTCGCACAGCGCCGGCACAACGTTGGTGGCGTCCCCGCCGCG
>LNFL01000004.1 GCA_001464275.1 Actinobacteria bacterium Ga0077560
GCGCGGCGCGTCCATCGAGGTGCGGGTGAACGCCGAGGACCCGGCCCTGGACTTCCGTCCCAGCGCCGGCCGCCTCAAGGAGTTCCGGATGCCCGCGGGCCCCGGGATCCGCATCGACACCCACTGCGAGTCGGGGATGATGGTGCCCCCGAACTACGACTCGCTGATGGCCAAGCTGTGCGTGTGGGCGAGCGACCGGCCGCGCGCCGTGGCGCGCCTGCAGCGGGCGCTGGACGAGGCGAACGTGGAGGGTGTGCCCACCACGATCGGCCTGTTCCGCGACATCGTGCGTGAGTCCACCTTCGGTGAGGGCAAGTACACGACGGCCTACCTCACCGACCGCGTGGCGTTCCTGCCGACCCTGGGCGGCGGGGCCACGTGATGTCCGCATCGGCGGCCCAGGGTGCGGAGGGCCGCCGCGCGGCGCGGCGCCTGGCGGTGGTGGTGCTGTACCAGCACGACGTCACGGGCCTGCCCATCGAGGAGCTCATCGAGAACACCGAGCGGGACCGCCGCCGGCCGATCGACGACTTCACCCGGGCGCTCATCGACGGGGTGTCGGTGGACACCGGCCACCTGGACATGCTCATCACCAAGGCCGCCGAGGGCTGGACCGCCGACCGCCTGGCGCCGCTGGAGCGCAACATCCTGCGGGTGGCCGTCCACGAGCTGCTGGACTGGTACGACATCCCGCCGGCCGTCTCGATCAACGAGGCGGTGGAGCAGGCCAAGACCTTCTGCGGGGTCGAGACCCCGGGGTTCGTGAACGGCATCCTGGGCCGCATCGCCCGCGAGGTGCGCCCCGATGAGGAGGGCGAGGGGTGACCGGGCAGGACCCCGAGCTGCAGGCCGAGGTGGAGCGGTTGGAGCGGATCGCCCAGCAGCTGGGCGAGGCCGACGACAACGCCGAGATCCTGCGCGAGCTGGCCGATCAGGCCCTGGCCACCGCCGACCGCATCAGCCAGCTGCTCCCCAAGTCGCTGGACCCGGACGCCGCGCCGTAGCGGCGCCGGCCCCGGGCCGTCGCCGAATTCCCCACCTTCTCCGGGAATCACGTACTAAGGGTCGTTAGTGTGCCATTCTTCGGCCTCGATCGGGGATTGGGGGCGAAGGTGCAGACGCTTCGGCGACTCGACGAGAAGTTCGCGCTGGTACCCGGCGCCGTCGTGACGCAGCTGGGCAGGATCGATGCCGCTCAGGGGCGCGAGGATCTCTTCGTGCAGCAGCGTCCCGCGGTACTGGACCGGCTCACGCAGATCGCCAGGATCCAGAGCGCGGAGTCCTCGAACGCGATCGAGGGCATCGTGGCGTCTCCCGCCCGGCTTCGTGCGCTCATGGATCAGCGCTCGGAGCCCCGGAACCGCTCCGAGGCGGAGATCGCCGGGTACCGCTCGGTGCTCGACCTCGTGCACCGGAGCGCGATGGACATGCCGTTCACGCCCGAGGTCGTGCTGCAGATGCACCGCGACCTCTCCGCGTTCACGGGCCTCCCGGGGGGACGGTGGAAGGGAACGGAGAACCACATCGAGGAGGTCGACCCGGACGGCTCGCGGCATGTCGTGTTCAACACCGCGCCCGCCGCGACGGTCCCGGCCGCCATGGCCGACCTCCACGCGCTCACGCGGTCCGCACTGGCTGAGGGGCGGCACCATCGTCTGCTGGTGATCGGCGCGTATGTCCTCGACTTCTTGTGCATTCACCCGTTCCTCGATGGAAACGGGCGCATGTCGCGCCTGCTCACCACGATGCTGCTCTACCGGGCCGGCTATGGCGTGGGTCGCTACGTCAGCCTGGAGCGGGTCATCGAAGGCTCGAAGGACGGGTACTACGGGGCGCTTCGGGCGTCGTCGAACGCCTGGCACGAGGGGGCCCATGATCCCTGGCCGTGGCTGAGCTACTTCCTCGGAACCGTGACGGCCGCCTACGGGGCGTTCGAGGAGCGGGTCGGTGTGCTCGGCGCCCGTGGGGCGAAGGTCGAGGCCATCCATGACTACGTCGCGTCGCTCCCCGCCGGCCATGTGTTCCGCATCGCCGATGTGCGGCGGGTTGCGGGCGGCGCCAGTGACAGCCACATCGCAAAGGTGCTCGCGGCGCTGCGCGATCAGGGCGCGATCGTCGCGCGGGGACGTGGGCGCGGGGCGGCATGGGAGCGCTGCGAGACGCCGGATGGCGCGGGGCCGATCGGGTAGCGTCCCGCGCCATGGCCCCCGACGACGAGTACATCGAGGTCAACCGCCGCAACTGGGACGAGCGCGTCCCGGCCCACGCGGCGTCCAAGAGCTACGCCGTCACGGCCTTCGCGGAGGACCCCGCCTTCCTGAGCCGGGTGGTGCGGTTCGACCTGCCTCGCCTGGGTGACATCTCCGGCCTGGAGGGCGTGCACCTGCAGTGCCACATCGGCACCGACACCGTGTCATTGGCCCGTCTGGGCGCGCGGATGACGGGCCTGGACTTCTCCGAACCGGCCATCGCGGTCGCCCGCGACCTGGCCGCATCGGCCGGCGCGGACGTCACCTTCGTGCACTCCGACGTCTACGACGCCGTTGAGAGGCTCGGCGCGGAGCGGTTCGACCTGGTCTACACCGGCGTCGGCGCGCTGTGCTGGCTGCCGTCGATCACGCGCTGGGCGAAGGTGGTGGCCGGCCTGCTGCGTCCCGGCGGGCGGCTGTTCATCCGCGAGGGCCACCCCATGCTGTGGGCGATGGACTACCGCTCACACGAGGGCGAGATCCGCCTGCGGTTCAGCTACTTCGAGCAGGAGGAGGCCGACGTCATCGACGAGCCCGGCACGTACGTGGACACCGACCAGGAGTTCACCGAGGGCGTCACCCACACCTGGAACCGGGGGCTGGGGGAGATCGTCACCGCGCTCATGGACGAGGGCATGCGGCTCACCATGCTGGTGGAGCACGACAGCGCCCCCTGGGAGGGCATCGAGGGCGGCGTCATGACCCCGGAGGACGAGCACGGCGAGCACCGGCTCAAGGACCGTCCGCAGCGCCTGCCGCAGACCTACACCCTGCAGGCGGTGAAGGACCCGTTCTGAGACTCCGGGCGGGGAGTGGTCGGTCCTTCGATCCCACTCAGCTTTCGATAATCACGCCAATCAGGCGGTCACTTAGCATGATTCCCGGTTGGCTCGTGCCGGCTGGCGGCCCGCCGGGGGCCCCGGGTCGGCGCCGCGAAGTGGCGTGGGGCGGATCGGAAGCGACCCGCCCCACGCCGAGCGTCCTCAGGTCAGCTGAAGCGGAAGAGCGCCGTGTGCTGGACACCGTCGCCGATGTCCAGGCGCAGCTCGCGGCATGTCCTCTCGAAGCTTCGTGAGGACCTCCAGTTGAACTGGTAGCGGCCGTTGCCCCGGTTGATGAGGCTTCCCGTGCGACCCTGAGCGCCGTCCTCGACCTCGCGTGTGCGTGGGCGGCTGGGGCAGGCGATCCGCACGGTCGTGATGGTCGCTCCGGTCAGGTTCGTGACGGGCCGTCCGTCGGAGCCGACGAGCCGCCACTGAAGCGGGACCGTGCCTC
This sequence comes from Actinobacteria bacterium Ga0077560, assembly GCA_001464275.1. GTDB lineage: Bacteria > Actinomycetota > Thermoleophilia > Miltoncostaeales > Miltoncostaeaceae. Next base: position 3,525 of record LNFL01000004.1, read on the forward strand.
CGGCCTCCACCCGGTTGAGAACTGGGGGGTTCGACACGGGGCCGCTGAACCCGACGAAGTCCCATGTGGCCACCGGTGCGGTCGTGCCCGCGGGCACGGTGGTGGTGGTGCCATCGACGTTCACGTCCACCGGAACCGAGCCGGTGTTCTCAACGGTGTAGGTGTCGACGCCCGTGGTGACCACCTTGGCCGCGCCGCCCGCGGGGATGGCGACGCTGACGGCGCGACCGTCGACGGCCAAGTTGGCCGAGCCGGCGACCACCGCGACCTTGGCCGAGCCGCAGGTCAGGACCGCCTCCGACTCTGCGGCGACGGTGAGTGTGAAGCCACCGCACACGGAGAAGACGGCTTCGCGACTCGGCGGTCCGGCGACGATGCGCACACCGTCCGGTGCGGCCGCATCGCTGACGGTGACGTCCAGGCCGTTCCGCGCCGTGATGGTCCCCGTGGTCTGGACCGGCGCGTTGTCATCGGCGAAGGCATCCAGTCCGACGTCGATGGTGTTCAGGATGCCGTCGCCGTCAAGGTCGGTGTCGCACAGGTCCCCGGCGCCGTCGGCATCCGTGTCCTCCTGACCGGGGTTGGCGCTGGTGGCGCAGTTGTCCACCGAATCCCCCACGCCGTCGCCGTCGGCGTCGGCCGGCGCCGGCTCACAGGCGTCCGGATACCCGTTGCGGTCCCCGTCTTCCTGCTCGATGTTCGCGTCGAGCGGGCAGTTGTCGTACACATCGGGCCAGCTGTCGCCGTCGGCGTCGGTCTGCAGCTCCGCGTCGCAGGCGTCGCCCAGGCCATCGGAGTCGGCGTCCGTCTGGGCGGGGTCCGCTACCTCGGGGCAGGTGTCGCCGCTGTCCTGGACGCCGTCACCATCCGTATCCGCGGCCGGAGCCGGCACGGCGGTGAGCGTCACGTTCGGCGCCCAGGCGCCGCGCATCGTGGTGTACGACCGCGTGTTGGGAACGGGGACCACCTGGCCGTTGTCGACGGAGATCAGGGCCAGATCGCGGCTCGAGGAGGTGGGCGGCGGGTTCCGGGTGACAAGAAGCCAGTTGCCGTCGGATGACCAGCTTGGAACATCGGCCGAGACCGAGTAGCCGGCGTCTTCCCGCGTGAGGTTGACGAGTCGTGGGTTGGTGAGATCAGGGTTCGCGACCCAGAGCCAGCCCCACTGGACGCCGGACACCCGCATGAAGGTCATGTACGAGATCCGGCCATCCGGCGCGACGTCGATCCAGCCGCCCCCACCGAGGAACCACCGGTATTGATTGCAGGGGTCCAGTGCGACCCGGTCGCCCGTGGACAAGTTCTCTTTGTAGAAGACGGTGAAGGGGGGCGTGAGGCTGCATCCGACGGGGAGATCCGCCTGCGACTGGAGTCGGTCGCGGTAGATCAGGTACTGGCCATCCGGGGTGAAGGCGTGGCCTGACGCGCTCTCGTACCGGTCGATGCGGCGCAGGCCGGTTCCGTCGGGCCGAACGACAAAGACCGCGTAGGCCCCGCCGCTTCCCGGGGTCGGGCCGGGGGAGGCGTACGCCTGAACGGCGAGCAGGTCCCCCGTGGGTGACCACCGCGCTCCGTGCACCGTGAGATTCGCCGTCGCCTCGACGACCTGTACGGCGTTCGAGCCGTCGAGGTCCGACACCCACAGGCTGGAACGGCCGTTGACCCCGGGGACGGGCTTCACGACGGCGATGCGGGTGCCGTCGGGAGATACGATCGGTTCGCGCAGGCCGATGCCCTCGGGATACGGCAGCTGCGTCAGGCCGCTGCCGTCGGGGCGGACCGCTGAGAAGGAAACCGGTGCGCCATTGCCGGGGTCCACCCCCTCAACGCCGAACAGGATCGGCGTCTGCGGTGGGGGCTGACCGCCGGCCGGGAGCGCGCTGAGGCCGATCAGGGCGACGCACAGCAGTGCAGCCCGAAGTGCAGTTGTGGATTTCAAGGAGACGCGTCCTCGGTCGGGGATGGACCGGACGCACGCTAGATGAGAAAACCGCCACTCATGACTAGCCGGTCGGACAGTTCGATTGCATGCCGCCGAGTGACGCCCATCCCCCTGAGGGAGTCCGGCCGGGTTGGCTAGGATCCATTCACTTTGAGTGATCAGTTCACGGAGCGCTTCCCGACCCTGTGCGCGCTCGGTGGCACCCCTGATGCCCTGCGCGGAATGTCCGAGCAGGAACTCCAGGTGCTGGCCGGCGAGATGCGGGAGGCCATCATCGCCACCGTCTCCCAGACCGGCGGCCACCTGGGCCCCAGCCTCGGGACGGTCGAGCTCACGATCGCCCTGCACTGCGAGCTGCAGAGCCCCACCGACAAGATCATCTGGGACGTCGGTCACCAGGCGTACGGGCACAAGCTGCTCACCGGGCGCCTGGCCGAGTTCCCGACGCTGCGCCAGCACGGCGGCATCAGCGGGTTCCTGCGCCGTGAGGAGTCCGAGCACGACGTGATGGGGGCGGGCCACGCCTCCACGTCCATCAGCTACGGCGTGGGCCTGGCGGAGGCCAACCGCCGCAGCGGCTCCGACGGCGCCGTGGTGTGCGTCATCGGCGACGGCGCGCTCACCGGAGGCATGGCGTACGAGGGGCTCAACCAGGCCGGTGCGCTGGGCTCGCCGGTGGTGGTGGTCCTCAACGACAACGGCATGAGCATCGGCCAAAACGTGGGGGCGCTGTCCCGTGCCCTGCAGCGGGCCCGCGTGGACTCGCGCATCACCCGTGTGCGTGAGGAGATCGAGCGCGCCGTGGTGAAGATCCCCGGCGGCGAGTACGTCGGTTCGCACCTGCGCGACGCGACCAAGGCGCTGTGGTTCGAGAGCGGCGCCCTGTTCGAGGCCCTCGGATTCGCCTACCTGGGGCCGTTCGACGGGCACGACATCGGGACGATGCGCGACGCGATCCGCAGCGCGGTGCAGCGCAACCGGCCCGTGCTGGTGCACGTGAAGACCACCAAGGGCAAGGGGTACGAGCCCGCGGAGGAGGACGTGGAGGCCATGCACGGCGCCACGCCCTTCGACCCCAGCTCCGGCAAGGCCGCCCCGCCCAAGCCCGCCCCGCCCAGCTACACCGAGGTGTTCGGCAAGGCCCTGGTGACCGAGGCGGAACGTGACCCGCGGGTCATCGCCATCACCGCGGCGATGCTGAAGGGCACGGGGCTGCAGCACATGCAGGCGCGGTTCCCGGAGCGCACCTTCGACGTGGGCATCGCCGAGCAGCACGGGGTGGTGTTCGCCTGCGGGCTGGCGATCGAGGGCTTCCGGCCGGTGTGCGCCATCTACTCCACGTTCCTGCAGCGGGCATTCGACCCGATCGTCCACGACGCGGCGCTGCAGCGGCTGCCGGTGGTGTTCGCCATCGACCGCGGCGGGCTGGTGGGCGACGACGGCCCCACCCACCACGGCGCGTTCGACATCGCCTACCTGCGCAGCATCCCCGGCCTCACGGTCATGGCGCCCATGGACGAGGGCGAGCTGGTGACCATGCTGCACACCGCCCTGCGCATCGACGGGCCGGTCGCGCTGCGGT
>LNFL01000005.1 GCA_001464275.1 Actinobacteria bacterium Ga0077560
ACCAGCGACAGTTGCCGCACCAGCTTGTCGTCATCCCTCATCGCCATGTGGGCTCGGAGCTCGGGCGGGAGGACACTAGACGCCGGATGATAGCTCCAGATGGGCCCTCGGACCGCATCCGGGCCGCTTTTCTGCTCCCGGGGGAGGGACTGGTACCCTGGCCGCATGACCGTTCTCGAGCACACGTACGGGATCCCCTCCGAGGACGAGCTTGCGATGCTCGTCGGAGCGGCGACGCCCCACTTCGCGATGCAGATCCACGCGCGGGTCCTGTCGTACGCGCGCTCCCTGCCCGAGACGCACCCGCGTCAGCCGGAGCTGAAGCGCCATCTCGCGCGTCTCGAGTCGATCGCGCACCACGGTGAGCACGGCGGTCAGGACGATCCCGACCTGCCCACGCACGGCTCGCTGAACGCCTAGGAACCGGTGCTCAGCGCGTCGCGGGTGACCTGCGCGAAGCCGCGCAGGATCCGCGCCGTGGCTCCCCAGACGTCCTCCCCGCCCACCGGGTAGCGCAGCTCGGGGACGCCGGCCCGGTCCGGCAGCGTGGCGTCGATCGCGAGGATCTCGCCCAGCGGGACCTCCATGATCCGGCCGATCTCGGCGGGGTTCGGCACCGGCACCGGGCGCTCGGCGAGCAGCCCCACGACCGGGGTCACGATGTAGCCGGTCACCATCGTGTTGACGTCGTCGAGCAGCCCCACGATCTGGACGGCCGAGGGAGGGATCCCCACCTCCTCGTGGGTCTCCCGCAGGGCGGTCGTGGTGAGCGAGCCGTCCTCCTCCTCCCAGCGCCCGCCGGGCAGGCTCACCTGGCCACGGTGAAGGGGGAGGGTCTCCGCCCGCTTGGTGAGCAGCACGTGGGGGTGGCCGTCCACGTCGAAGATGGGCAGCAGCACGGCCGCGCGGCGGCCCGGGTCCCGCGAGACGGCCCGCGTGCGGCGCTCGAGCGCGCCGGTGAGCCGGGCCGCGAGCTCCGCGGCCGAGGGCAGCTCCACGCGCGGGGGCTCGGGTGCAGGGGCTGCGGGCGAGTCCACCGTTCGAGTGTACGCCCCGGGTGAGGGCCCCTAGACTCGAACGGTGACCGCTCCCCGTGTCCCAGACGGCTGGCTCGCCGCCGCGGCCGATCCCGAGGGTGACGACCTCGCCGGTGCGACCGCCGCGCTCGTGGAGCGGCTGGCGTCCGCCCACGCGGCGGCGACCGCGATCGCGGGCGCGCCGCCCCTGGGGATCCGGGCGGTGGTGCTCGCCGCCTCCGAGGAGCACCACATCTGCGCCTTCGACGGGCCCGCGTTCCTGTGCATGGGGCCCGATCTGCGCCCGGTCACCTCGTCCCACCTGATGCGCCGTCACGCCGCGGCCGGGCTGCTGTGGGAGCAGCTGGAGGGTCTGGTGGACGCCACGCGGCTGCAGGACCTCGCGGGCGCCGGCGGCCGGTTGCTGGCCATGGGGCTGGAGCCCGCGGCGGCATCGGATGCGGTGCAGGACGTCGTGCAGCACGCGCTCCGTGTGGCGGCCTGGCGCGCGGGCGACCTCCGGGCGGTGGCTTCGATGACGCAGGTCGACGTGGTGAGCACGCTCCAGGAACGCGTGCACGCCGCCTACGTGCGCTTCGTGGCCGCCACCGAGCCGCTGGTGGAGCGCCAGGATGCGCTGGGCGCCGAGCTGGTGGCCGCGCTGCGCGGCTTCGAGGAGGCGGCCGCCGCGGCCGGCGTGGGGGAACGCCTCGCGGACCGCATCGCCCGCATGCTCCCGGCGTGCGACGACGGCGCCGGCGAGATGGCCGCCGCACACCTCACGCCGCTGCACTGAGCACGGAACCCCTGCTCAGGGGCGGAATTCCGGGGTTTCGGCCACCCCGTCTATCATTTTTCGGATGGACCCCAAGAC
>LNFL01000006.1 GCA_001464275.1 Actinobacteria bacterium Ga0077560
GAGCTCGATCTCCAGCCGCACCCTCGACCCGGTGGGGAGGTCGCTGCCGGTCACGAGGAAGCCGCCCTCGCTGATGTCGATGATGTCCGCGGGCACGCCGGCCCCCTCACCGGCCAGCCGGACCGGCAGGTCGACCCGCATCCGGGGATGGAGGCGGCGGTCCGCGCCGTCGGGCTCGTACGTCATTGGGGGCCTCCTGATCGTCCGGCGTCCGCATCCGCGGGAGGGCCGGGGGCACACGGTCGTGCCCCCAATCGGCAGCGCGCCGGAAAACTTGAGCGCCGCCGGACGACGCCGCCGGTCAAGCCGGGCCCGCGGCGGCCGATGCACGTGCCGTGACGTCCCCCCGCCTCGACCGCCTGGTGCTGTGGATCGCGATCGCGGCCACCGCGGCGGTGGGCGCCGGGTTGCCCGCCCTGGGCGGGTCCTGGCGCGAGGACGCGGTCATGGGCATGCTGGCCATGCTGGTGCTCGCCGTCGTGCTGGGCCGGGTGCGGGCCGAGCGCCGCGACCGCGACCGGACGGTGCACCAGAACCACGAGCTGCGGGCCCTGCTGGCCGAGCGGGCCCATGAGCAGGAGCGCACCGAGACCCTCTACCGGGTGGGGCAGCGACTCTCGGGTGAGACCGAGCCGGAGGCCATCGCCCGGATCGGGCTGGCCGGCCTGTGCGCCCTGGCCGGCGCGTCCGGCGGCGTCTTCCGGCTGGGCGAGGACGCGCCGGCCGTCACGTTCGGCGACTGCCCCGCCGCGCTGCGCGACCGCGCGGAGCACGCCCCCGGCATCCGCATCCAGCCCGACCCCTGGGGCGCCACCGTCCGCGTGCCGCTCAGCCGGGCGGACCGCCTGCTGGGCACGGCGCACCTGGCCCTGCCCGAGGTCGCGGGGATCGCGGACCTCGACGGCCCGGCCATCTCCCACCTGGCCGGCCAGATCGCGATCGCCCTCGACAACGCCCGGGCCTTCCAGGCGGCGCGGCGCCAGGCCGGCATCGTCCGCGCCGTGCTCGACGCGACCCCGGACGCCATCCACCTGGTGGACGCCGACGGCCGCATCCTCATGTCCAACGCGCCGTTCGAGACCCTGGTGGTGCCCCTGCTGGGCCCCTGCGCCGGCGTCGACGCCCGCACGCCCGACGATGTCGCCGGGGTGATGGACCCGTCGGCCTACCTGGCCGACGTGGCCGCCATCCGCGGCCAGATCGACCTCCAGGCGGTGCACGAGTTCCGCCTCGCCGGCTCCGGCCGCGCCTTCGTTCGCTACACCTCGCCGGTTCGGGACCGCTTGGGCGCACACATCGGCCGTCTCTTCGTGCACCGCGAGGTCACCGCCGAGCGGGACGCCGAGCGACTCAAGGACGAGTTCCTGGCGCTCGTGAGCCACGAGTTGCGCACGCCCCTGACCTCGGTGATCGGCTACCTGGAGCTCCTGCTCGACGGGGAGGGCGGGGAGCTGACGCCCGAGCAGCACCGGTTCCTGGGGATCACCGACCGCAATGCCCGCAGGCTGCTGCGGCTCGTGGGCGACCTGCTGGTGGTCGCGCAGGCCGAGGCCGGGCGGATGAGCCTCACCCCGGAGCCCCTGGACCTGACGTCGCTCGCCGCCGAGCGCGTGGAGGCCGCGGGGCCCGCCGCCGACGCCGCCGGCGTGGCCATCAGGCTGGAGGGCGACGACGCCCTGGGCGTCGACGGCGACCGCGAGCGGCTGGGCCAGGTGGTGGACAACCTGCTGGCGAACGCGATCCGGTTCTCACCGCGCGACACCACGATCCGCATCCGCGTGGAGCGCCGCGGGGACGACGCGGTGGTCTCGGTGAGCGATGCCGGCCCGGGCATCGCCCCGGACGAGCTGCCGCACGTCTTCGAGCGCTTCTACCGCGGCCGGGCGGCGGGCCCGACCTCCGGCACCGGCCTGGGCCTGGCCATCTGCCAGCTCATCGCGAGCGCGCACCTGGGACGGATGGAGGTCGCGAGCCGCCCGGGGGCGGGCGCGACCTTCCGCCTGCGGGTGCCCGCGGTTCAGGCCGCTCCGCCGGCCGCCGCCCCGGCCGCCAGCTTCCGGGCCACGTAGTCCTCCACCATCAGCAGCCCCGGCTCGCCGGCGCGGCGCACCACCGCCAGCAGCTCGCCCATGGTGGCCACCTCTTCAACCTGCTCGGTCACGAACCACTGCAGGAACGCCTGCGAGGCGTGGTCGCGTGAGGCGACGGCCAGATCCATGATCGCGTCGATCTGGCGGGTCACCTCCTCCTCCCATGCAAGGCTGGCCGCCACCGCCTCTTCCGCGGTCGCGAACGTGGGCGTGGGCGCCGCCACGCCCGGGATCCGCAGCCCCGCGCCGGTCTCGAGCAGGTAGTCGACGAACTTCATCGCGTGCTGGTGCTCCTCGGCGGCCTGCGCGGCGAAGAAGCGCTCCAGCTCGGGAAGCCCCTCGGCGCTGAAGTGCCCGGCGATGGCCAGGTACTGCAGATGGGCGCCCAGCTCGTTGCCCACCTGGGCGTTGAGCGCTGCTGCGGTCTCGGCGGTCATCGGCATCGGGGCTCCTTCGTCGCGGCTCGTTCCCGGACCCGAGTGTATCCGCGGATCTTCCATCCAACCCCCCGATCGGGGGGCGGACAACCATCCGTTCCTCTGGCGTAATCCTTGGCGCCGTCCCGCCGATGTAACCCTGCCGAACCCCCGGTGGTCGGCTCCGCAGACGGAGACGCGGTCGCACCCCCCCGCGGAAACCGGACGAACACGATGCCGCAAGGAGGCCCCCACACATGAGTCCCATCCGCCGCCGTTCCATCGCCGCCGCGCTCGCAGCAGCCAGCCTGCTGGTCGCCGCCGGTTGCGGGGGGAGCAGCAGCTCCAGCGACACGCCCGCCACCCAGACCACGGCGGCGCTGTCCGCCGACGCGTTCCGCCAGCAGGCCGACGCCATCTGCAAGGACATCGACGTCAAGGTCGAGGCGCTCGGCGAGCCGAGCTCCGAGGCCGACCTGCTGCCGTTCATCGACAAGGGCCTCGCGCTGCAGGCCGAGCAGATCTCCCGCCTCAAGGCGCTCACCCCGCCGGCGGAGCTCAAGACCGGCTTCGACGAGGCGCTGGCCCTGCTGCAGCAGCAGACCGACATCATCACCCAGGCGAGGACCCGCATCAGCGGTGGCGAGGCCGCCCTCACGGTCATCGAGGAGCTCTCCCCGCAGATCGATCCGCTGGAGGAGCAGGCGAAGCAGAAGGCCTCCGAGCTCGGACTGGTGGAGTGTGGGAATGACTCGGGGACCACCTCGACGTCGACCACCGCCACCCCGCCCGCCGACACGACCACCGCCGTCACCCCGCCCGCCACGGGCGAGGTCGTGAGCACCTCGGTCTTCGTCGCCGACATCCAGACCTTCGCGCAGACCCTCACGCAGTTCGGCCTCACCCTGCAGGCCGCCGCCGACGGTCCGGACGCGCTGAAGGATCGGGCCACGCTCCTGCGCAGCCAGCTGGACGACTTCGACACGGTCACCACCAAGATGTCCGGCTACACGGTCGACGTGCCCGCGCTGGAGACCAAGCGCGCGGCGATCGTGGAGGCCTCGCCCGACATCTCGCGCCTCGGCAGGGACCTGCTGGACGCCGCGGAGGCCGGGGACGCGTCGCGCGTCGCCTCGATCGCCTCGGAGTTCACCACCGCCCTGCAGCGGCTCCAGACGGCCGCCGCGTCCTGATGGCCGGGGTCCCGGGCGGCATGCCGCCCGGGACCCGCATCATCCGCCCGGTGGCCGGGTGGCCCGCCGGCGCGCACGTTCCGCGCGCGTCGAGCCGACGATCGCGAAGGTCGCCAGGAGCCCCCAGAACCCGCCGTACGTGAAGCCGCGCCCGAGGGGCTGGCCCAGGAGCCACACGTGCGCCGCCCAGAGCCCGAGGACCGCGGTGGGCAGCACGACGGCGATCTGCACGCCGATCGGCAGGTCTTCCCACATCCGGACGATGCGCGGGCGTTGCACCGGTTCGCTCACGGTCCTGACCTTACCGGCCGCGGCCGGCGACCGGCCCCGGACCGGTCCCGTAGGATTCCCCGGTGACCGACGCCTGGACGCACTTCGAGGACTGGACCGGGACCCTCTCCGACATCGGCGGCGCCGGCGCGCTGCTGGGCTGGGACCGGGAGACCGGCATGCCACCGGCCGGCAGCGAGACCCGGGCACGCCAGCTGGGGACCCTGGCCGCGATCCACCACCGCGAGCTCACGCGCCCCGACATCGACGGTGCGCTGGCCGAGCTGGAGGCCGACACCTCGCTCACGGCCGAGCGGGCGCGCCAGGTGGAGGTGATGGTCCGGGCCCGCCGTCGCGCGCAGCGCATGCCCGAGTCGCTGGTGCGCGAGCTGTCCGAGGCGACGTCCCGCTGCGTCGGCGTGTGGATCGAGATGCGGGGCGCCGGCGACTACGCCGCCTTCGCCGAGCCCTTCCGGCGGGTCGTCGAGCTCAAGCGCGTCCATGCCCGCACCGTCGCCGACGGCGTCGAGCCCTACGACGCCCTGCTGGACGACTACGAGCCGGGCGCGCGGGCGGCCGAGCTGGAGCCGGTGTTCGCCGACCTGCGCGAGCGGCTGACCCCCCTGGTGGAGCTGGGCGCCGCCCGGCCCCGGCCGGGGCTGCCGCAGCGACACTGGCCGGCCGAGTCGCAGGTGGCGCTGGCGCGCGACCTGGCGGAGCTGGTGGGGTACGACATGTCCGCCGGTGCGGTCGCCCTGTCGGCCCACCCGTTCACCAGCTCGCCGGGGTACGGCGACGTGCGCTTCACCACCCGCGTCGACGAGGCGAACCCGGTGGGCAGCATCATGGCCGTGCTGCACGAGACCGGGCACGCGCTGTACGAGCAGGGCTTCCCCGCCGCCTACGCGCGGACGCCGCTGCTGGACGCCCCGTCAATGGGCGCGCACGAGTCCCAGTCCCGCTTCTGGGAGAACCACGTGGGGCGCACGCGGCCGTTCTGGGAGCGCATCGGCCCCCTGTTGCACGGCCGGTTCCCCGAGGCCATGCGCGGACTCGATGCCGCGGACCTGCAGCGCGAGGCCACCGCCGTCGAACCGTCGCTGATCCGCGTGGAGGCCGACGAGGTCACCTACAACCTGCACATCGCGCTGCGGTTCGAGCTCGAGCTCGCCCTGATCCGCGGTGACCTGGAGGTCGAGGACCTCCCCACCGAGTGGAACGCGAGGATGCGCGACTTCCTGGGCATCGTGCCGCCGCACGACGGCGTCGGGGTGATGCAGGACATCCACTGGCCCGAGGGGCTGTTCGGGTACTTCCCGACGTACACGCTCGGGAACCTCTACGCCGCGCAGCTCGCTGAGGCCGCCGACACGCACGTGGACGGCCTGGACCGCGCGATCGCCGATGGCCGCTTCGCGGAGATCCTCGCGTTCATGCGGGAGCGTGTCCACGTGTGGGCGAACCTGCGACCCACCCGGGACGTCATGGTGGAGGCCACCGGCGGGCCGTTGTCGGCGGACGCCCTTGTGGCACATCTGCGGGGCGTGGCGGCAGGCTGATCCACCCGCCGGCCGCGCGGGTCAACGCCGCACGGTCACCGGCCGATACCAGTGGTGATGCGCGTCCCCCGACGAGTCCTCGCGCCCCTGGCCGTGATCGCCGCCGCAACCGCGGCCGCGCCGGCCGCCGCGTCACCCGATCTGGACCGGCTCGCCGACCGGCAGCAGGCCGTGGCCCGGGCGCACGACCGCGCCGAGGCGGCCCTCGACCAGCAGCGCGCCGCCCTGGCCGCCACGCGCGCCCGCCTGGACGCGGCGCGCACGCGCTACGAGGCGCGCCTGGAGCTGCTCAACGAGCGGCTGCGTCAGATCTACGCCCAGCCGGCCCTCAGCCCCATCCTCGCGGCGATCGCCGGGGATCCCGGTGCGGCGCAGGCGCAGGCCGAGTTGGCGTCGGCCGTCGCCCGCTCCGACGCCGCGATACTCCAGGAATACCGCACCGCCGTGGAGGAACTGCGCACCAGCGAGGCGCTGCTGCAGCGCCGCAAGGAGCGCCTGGCCGCCGACACCCGCCTGCTCGCGGCCCGGCGCGCACGGGTCACGTCTCAGCTGCGCGCCGCGCGCGCGGCCGGCCGTCCACGCACCGGCACGGCGCCGCTGGGTGGCGCGGCGACCGCGGCGGGCGTCACCCGCGGGCTGCCCGCGGCCGTCCTTCGCGACCGGAGCCTGCCCGGCGCCACGCCGCTCGACGCCCGCACCGGCGTGCCCATCACGTTCGGCACCGCCCCTGCGGGTCCGGCGCAACCGGTGGCCACCCCCTCCGGCCTCGTCGGCGGGGACGGCGGGTCGTCGTCGGATGGCGCCCGCTTCCCGGTGCGCGTGGGCTGGTACTCCCCCACCGCCCGGTTCACCGCCTCCGGCGAGGCCTTCGATCGGTCGGCCCTGTCGGCCGCCCACCGGACGCTGCCATTCGGCACGCTCCTGCGGCTCACCGACGGCGACCGGGAGGTGCTGGTGCGGGTCAATGACCGCGGGCCCTTCGTCCCCGGCAGGGATCTCGACCTCTCACCCGCCGCGGCCGGCGCGCTGGGCCTGCGCCGCGTGACGACGGTGCGCGCCCAGGTGGTGCGGCTCCCCTAGGTGTGATTCCCGGGAGCGTTGGTCAGTAGGAGCTGTTGGAGGCGGTGGGCTGGGGTTTGGCGTCCCAGTCCGCCGTGTGGTCGGTGGTGGTTGTACCAGGACATCCAGCGGGGCAGCGCGAGGGTTCGCTCGGTGGAGGTCCGGTAGATCTGCCCGTAGGCCCAGCCGCGGGTGAGGGTCTGGATGAAGCGCTCGACTTTGCCGTTGGTCTGCGGGCGGTAGGGGCGGGTGCGGATGTGGCGGATCCCCAGGTGTCGGCAGGTCGCTGCGTGCAGGTGGCTGTAGTAGCCGGGGGCGTTGTCGGTCATCACACCGGTCACCTGGATGCCGTGGTGGGAGAACCAGTCGACTGCGCGGCCCAGAAAGCCGGTGGTGCTGGTGGCGCGCTCGTCGGTGAGGACCTCCACGTAGGCCAGGCGGGTGGCGTCATCGATCGCGACGTGCACGTACTCCCAGCCTGCCCCGCGGCTGCGGGTCCGTCGGTCTCCGTGTGCGCGATGCCCGGGGCGGTGGATCACCCCGAGCTTTTTGACATCGATGTGGATCAGCTCACCGGGGTGGCGGCGCTCATAGCGCTGTACCGGTCCTTGGGGTGGGCTCAAAGGGAGCCGGCCGCGGCCGTGCCGGGTGAGGATTCCTGCCACCGTGGAGGCTGGCATCCGCAGTGCATCGGCGATCTGCTGGCCGGTCATCAACAGGTCCCGCAGCCCCATGATCGCGGTGATCCGCTGCGGGGTGATGGCGTGCCGGATCCTGTGGGCAACCGAGGGGCGATCACCCAACCCTGCCGGTCCTTCGGTGCGGTAGCGGGCAAGCCACCGGTAGGCGGTGCGCTCACTGATCCCGGCTGCTGCGGCGGCATCAGCGACCTTCCACCCCTCGATCAGCACCCGGTCACACAAGAGCTGCCGGCCCTGACGGGTCAGCTTGGCGTTAGCGTGAGTTCTCATCCGAGCCTCCTGGGACTCGATGGCTGCTTGGCGGCAACCACCAGCCTCCAGGCAGGCTCGGATGACCTGACTAACGCTCTAAGAACTCACACCTAGGCCGCGGCGGCGCGGTCGGCCGCGCACATCGCGGCCCCCACGATGCCGGCCCGGTTCTGCAGGTGCGCGACCGCGATGCGTGGACGGGCACGGAGGAGCGGCATGAAGCGCATGGCGTTCTTGGTGACGCCCCCGCCCAGGATGATCAGGTCGGGCCACACGAGACGGTCGACCCGGTCGAGGTACTCGTTGAGCCGCTCGGCCCACTGCTCCCAGGACAGGCCCTTGCGCTCCCGGACGCTGGCGGCGGCGCGCGCCTCGCCCTCCTTGCCCCGCACCTCGATGTGCCCCAGCTCGGTGTTGGGGACCAGGACGCCGTCCACGAACAGCGACGACCCGATGCCCGTCCCCAGGGTCAGGACCAGCACGACGCCGTCCACGCCCTGCCCCGCGCCGATGCGCATCTCGGCGATCCCCGCGGCATCGGCGTCGTTGAGCACGACCACGTCGCGGCCGGCCGCCGCCCGCATGACGGCGGCGACGTCCATGCCGATCCAGCGGTCCTCCAGATGGGCGGCCGTGTACGCCACCCCCTGCTTGATCACGCCCGGATACCCCACGCCGATGGGGCCGTCCCCGCCCAGCTGCGCGAGCTGCTCGGCCAGCGCCGCCGCCACGTGGTCGGGGTCCCCGCCCTGGGTGAGGGTGCGCAGGCGGTCG
>LNFL01000007.1 GCA_001464275.1 Actinobacteria bacterium Ga0077560
CGGCCGCGAGGTCCAGGTCCTGGACCTGGTCAACATGCTCGAGGATCACCGACAGTTCCCGCCGCATGGTCTCCCGCTCCTCGTCGGAGAGGGCGAGCCTGGCCAGGCGGGCAACGTGGCGAACGACATCCGCGTCGATCACGGGCGGCATCGTACCGGACACCGAGGCCGGATCAGACGGTCGGGGCACTCGACACCAGGACCGCCACCGCCACCAGCAGCAGCCCGGCAAGGACCAGCTCGGCGCGAACACTGCGCGCCAGGCGCTCGCCGGCGGCGCTCTCGCCCCCCGGCAGGCCCAGGGCGGCCCGCTCCAGGCGGGGGTGCAGCACGAACCGGTTGTAGCCGCCGCCGGCGAGCATCACCGCGAACAGGGCGAGCTTCACCAGCAACGCGATGCCGTAGCCGGTGTCCACGAGGTCGGACAGGGCCCCGACCTCCGCCAGCGCCCGGTAGACCCCGGTGATGACCAGGACGGCCACGCACACGGTCGCCAGCGTCGAGAACCGCACGACGCCCTGGGCCACCAGGCGCATCCGGTCACCCTCGGCCAGCGCGGCGCCGGCGGGCAGCAGATACGCCAGCAGGCCCAGCAGGCCGCCGATCCAGGCGGCCGTGGCCCCGTTGTGCAGTAGATCGGCGCCCACGTTGAGGGTCACGTCGTTGCCGCTGGACGCGTGCCCCATCCAGGACATCGCCGCGAGGGCGGCGACGGACGGAGCGCCCAGGACGACGGCCCAGCTCCCCGACGGCGCGGCGCCCTCCAGCCGTCGCCGGGTGACCGCGCCCAGGGCCACCCCGGTCGCCGCGGCGACCGCGATCACGACGATGCCCGTCCCGACGCGCGTCTCGGACAGCAGGGTTCCGAGGTCACCCGCGCCGCCCTCCACGGCCATGAGGGTGCCGACGGCGATGAGCGGCACGCCCACCGCCCACACCGCGGCCGACGCGCGCCAGGCACGGTGCCAGCCCCCGGCCGCGGCGGAGAGCGCCGCGCCCGCCCGCTCCCGGAAGGCCTCGGCGGAGGGTGCGCCCGGCGGCGCGAGGCCCCCGGACGCCCAGGCCGGGATGGCGACGACCCACCGGAACGCCACCAGCCCGAGGCTCATGACCGCGCCCAGCAGCACCAGCAGCCGTCCGGCGCCGGCGACCCAGTCACCGAGGCGGCCGCCATCGGCGCTGGGGCCCGCCCCGACCCCGTCGGGTCCGGGCCGCACCGGTCCGTGGACGTACCGGCCCGATGTGACATGGCCGTCCTGCGACAGCAGCCGCCATCGAACCGACGTGCCGGGGCGCACCGGACCGGCCAGCGGCACCAGCAGCGCCTGCGGGTCCACCGGATCGATGGTGGCGGCCACGGTGCGCGGCGAACCGCCGCGGGCGACCTCCACCCGCAGGAACGCCGACTCGACCGGCGCGTCGAAGCTCAGCCGGAGCCCGCCCGGGACCTGTTCGGTGCCGCGCAGCTCCGCATGGGCGGACGCGACGGCGGGAAGCGCCAGGACGGCGATCAGGAGCGCGGCGAGGAGCGCCGCGATCCTGGCCCCGAGCGCTAGTTCAGCGTCTGATTGAGGATCACCAAGAGCGCGAACGTCAGCGTGAAGCCGAGGGCGAGACGGCGGGCGACGAAGTTCGCGAGCATCGGTGGGCCTCCTGGGGCCGTTGGGGACTGTCCCCACCCCTATCGACACCACTCGCGCGGACTTGTTACCCACTTCGGGTGATCTTTCGCGGCTCAGCGCCGCCCGGGCGTGAGCCCGACGACGAGGTTCATGAGCTCCGGCTGCGACACGCCGACGGCCGACAGCACCGCCGTCCGTCCCGCCCGGCGCCAGCTCAGCACGAGCCGGCCGTCGGTCGTCTGCCGGAACATCTCCACGCCGGCGCGCTCCATCCGGACCGCCCCGCGCTCGGGCGGCACGGGCTGCCCGGAGACCACCGTGAGGGCCACGCCGAGGCCCCCGCGCCGGAAGTAGACGGTGCTGGCGGCCCGCCCCGCGACCTCGTCCACGCGGCTCCCCTCCGGCGACCAGCCGAGCGCGGTGAGGCTCGCCAGGCGCAGCCCGGCGATCGTCGACCTCCCCGGGGACGCCGGCGCGTCGGGCGGCAGCGACTGCAGCTCGGCCACCCGCGAGACGATCCGGTCCTCGCGGACACCCGCGGTCAGGCCGAACCACACCGCGGCGGCCACCGCGACGCATGTCAGCAGCAGCCCCAGCAGCCGTCCCAGACGGCGGCGGGCGGGGTCGTCGGGCTCGGGCGGCGCGGATGACGGGACGGTGGGCATCGGCTGCCGATCATCCCCGACCTGCGCGACCTGTGACATGTCCGGACGCACCGTCGGCGACGCTAGCATGACCACCGTGAGCCGGACCTCACACTCCCTGCTCGGCCTCCCCGGAGCGATGCTCGACCGGCTCGCCACGCCGCGGCGCTTCACGACGCTGGTGCTGGTCAACGCGGGCCTGCTGTGGTTCATCCTGCTCAGCGGCGCCCTGGTGCGCCTCACCGGCTCCGGCCTGGGATGCCCCGACTGGCCGCTGTGTGACGGCGGGGTGGTGCCCGCCGCCGGCTACCACCAGGTGATCGAGTACACCAACCGGCTGGCCTCGGCGTTCATCCTGCTGGTCACCGTGCTCACCTTCCTCACCGCACGACGCATCGCGAACGCCCGGCCCGCGCTCCGGGGGTACGCGCTCTCGGCGATGACCATGTCGATCCTGCAGGTCCCCCTGGGCGGGCTGACGGTCCTGACCGACCTCCACCCCCTCATGGTGGCCAGCCACTTCCTGCTCTCCATCGGCGCCCTCACGATGGCCGTGCTCCTGGTGATCACCAACGACGACCACCGCAACGGGCGCACCCGGGCGACCGACCGCCGCCGCGGGCCGTTCGCGGGGCTGTCCGCGCTGGCGCTGCTCGCGGCCATCGTCACCGGGGTGCTGGTCACCGCCGCCGGGCCCCATTCGGGCGACGACGACGTGCTCAAGCGGTTCGGCGACCTGGAGGCCGCGGCGTGGCTGCACGTGCGCGCCGTCGCGGTGCTGGTGGTGCTCATGATCGTGCTGGCCGTCTGGACGCGACGTGAGCCGCCCACCGACCCCCGGGCCAAGCGGGCCGTTGCGGTCTTCCTCACGCTGCTCGGGATCCAGATCGTGATCGGCGAGGTGCAGTACCGCCACGGCCTGCCGTGGCAGGTGGTCCTCGCCCACGTGGCCGTCGCGGGCCTGGTGTGGATGGCCGGGGTCACCCTGGCCTGGCGCGTGGGGCGCCCGCCCCGCACCGCCGGCGCTCCGGACGGACTCGCCCCACCCTCGGAGCGCGAACCGGTCGCCGCGGCCGCGTCGGCGGTGTGACCGCCGGCAGCGCGACGCTAGCGTCGGCGCGGCACCTTGCTCTGGCAGGCCACGCACCGCTCGGCGTCCGGGAGCGCCCGCAGGCGCCCCTCGGGGATCGGCTCCCCGCAGTCGGCGCAGATGCCGTAGGTACCGGCATCGATGGCCAGCCGGGCACGTCCGAGCCGCTCCAGCTGGTCCCTCAGCCGCAGCACCTCCCGCAGCTGCTTCTCACGGGCCTCGGCATCACTGGCCGCCTCTGCGGGATGATGGTGCCCGTCGGAGCGCTCGTCCCCGTCGGCTGCGAGGTCCTTCTCGCGGAGCGCCTGCGCGATCTCCTCCTCGAGGCGATCGATCCGGGCGAGGGCCTCCGCACGTTCGGTCGATTCCATCCGCCAATGCTACCCACGTCCGGCGGATGTGCCCACACCCTGGAGGAGCGATGAACGAGGCCATCCTGGCCGAGGGCCTGGTCCGGGAGTTCAAGGGCGGCATCAGGGCCGTGGACGGCGTGGACCTCCAGGTCCGCCCCGGCGAGGTCTACGGGTTCCTGGGACCGAACGGCGCGGGCAAGAGCACCACGGTCCGCATGCTCGCGACGCTGCTGCGCCCCACGGGCGGGTCCGCCACGGTGGCCGGGTTCGACGTGGCCAGCGAGGCCAAGTCCGTGCGCCGCTCCATCGGGGTCGCCCTCCAGGACGCCGCGATCGACCCGTTCATGACCGGGCGCGAGCTGCTGCACCTGCAGGGGGTGCTGCACGGCCTGTCCCGAGCGGAGTGCCGCTCGACCGCCGATCGGCTGCTGGACCGCGTCGGCCTCACCGAGGCGGCCGAGCGCCGCGTGGGGACCTACTCCGGCGGCATGCGGCGGCGCCTCGACCTCGCCCTGGCGCTGGTGCACGAGCCCGTGGTGCTGTTCCTCGACGAGCCCACGACCGGGCTCGACCCCACCTCCCGGCTGGCGTTGTGGGAGGAGGTGCGGCGGCTCAACACCGAGGCGGGGACCACGGTGTTCCTCACCACCCAGTACCTGGAGGAGGCCGACCAGCTGGCCGGCCGCGTGGGGATCATCGACGGCGGGCGGATCGTCGCCGAGGGCACCCCCCAGCAGCTCAAGGCCGAGGTCGGCGACCCGGCGCTGGTCATCACGCCCGCCGATCCCGAGCGGCGCGACGCCGCCCAGGAGGTGCTCGTGCGGTTCGGGCCCGAGGTGGAGGCGCGGCCCCCCGGCACCGCCGCCGCCCGCCTGCCAGGCGGCGCGGCCCGCGTCGCCGAGGCCGTGCGCGCCCTGGACGAGGCCGGCATCTCCACCGCGTCCCTCGACCTGCACCAGCCCACCCTGGACGACGTCTTCGTGGCGAAGACGGGCCGGCGTCTGGAGGGCCACGGCGGCGGCGAGTCCCCGGCGGCGGGACGCGGGAAGCGCGGGCGGCGCCGGTGACCCTCGCCCTGCGCCAGACGTGGGCGCTGGGCCGGCGGGCGGTTGCCGGAACCTTCCGGTTCCCGCAGGCGTGGTTCCCGTCGCTCTTCTTCCCGCTGCTGCTCATGGCCATCTTCACGGCCTCGTTCGACCGCGGCATCGCGTTGATCCCCGGCTTCCCGAAGGTGAACGGCTACCTGGACTTCGGGATCTCCGGCACCGTGCTGCAGGGCGTCCTGATCGGCGGGGTCAGCTCCGGCGCCTTCTTCGCCGGCGACATCGAGCGCGGCTTCTTCGACCGGCTGGTCACCTCCCCGGTCTCACGGGTGGTGCTGCTGACCAACCGGCTGGTGGCGGGCATCGTCCTGGCCGCCGCGCAGGCGACCCTCTTCGTCGCGATCGGCCTGGCCTTCGGCGCCCGCATGGAGGGCGGGGTGGCCGGCTTCGTCACCCTGATCGCCCTGGCCGGCCTGCTGGCCGTGCCGATCGGCGGCCTGGGGATCCTGCTCGCGCTGCGGACGGGATCCGCCGAGGCCGTGCAGGGCTCCTTCCCCCTGTTCTTCGCCCTCATGTTCTTCTCCTCGGCCTTCTTCCCGCGGGAGACCATGACCGGCTGGTTCAAGGCCGTCGCCGACGTCAACCCCATCTCCCATCTGGTGGAGGGGATGCGCGCACAGGTGATCGAGGGCTTCCGGCCCGGCGCCGCGGCCCTTTCCCTGGCCATCATCGCCGGCTTCTCGGTGCTCACGGTCGGGGGCAGCGCCGTGGCGCTCCGTCGCCGGCTGGGGGCGATGTGATGGGCGGCGCAATGGGCCGCACCGCCGCGGTCAGCGGCATGCTCGCCTGGCGGGCGATCATCCTGGTGCGGCGGATGCCCTCGGTGTTCATCCCCTCGCTGGTGATGCCGCTGTTCATCCTGGTCGCCACCGCCGGCGCCTTCCACGGGGTCGGGGCGCTGCCCATCGGCACCTCCGACTACCTGGCCTTCACGATCCCGTTCGCCACCATCATGGGCGCGGGTTTCGCGGGGGTGAACGCCGGCACCACCCTGGCCCGCGACATCGAGGGCGGCTTCGTGGACCGGCTCATCAGCAGCCCCGCGCCGCGCGTGTCACTGGTCGCCGGGCCCTTCACGGCCGCGGGTATGCGCAGCCTGTTCACCACCACGGTGGTCCTCATCGCCGGCACCATCGGCGGTGTCGCCCCGCCCGGGGTCCTCGGGACCATCGTCGTCTACGTGATGGCCGCCGGGTTCGGCGTGGCCACCGCGCTGTGGTCGATGGGCGTGGCCCTGCGCGCGCGCACGGTCCAGTCCGCCCCGCTCATGCAGCTGGTGGTGTTCGTCTCCATCTTCACCTCGGTGGCCTACGCCCCCCGGGAGCTGCAGCACGGCTGGTTGCGCACCATCGCCGACTGGAACCCGGTGACCCGCATCCTTGAGGCCTCGCGCGCGACGGAGCTGGGCGGCGCGTCGTGGTCGGACGTGTGGCCGGGCCTCGGCGCCATCGCGCTCCTGCTGGCGGTGCTGGGCGCGTGGGCCCTCACCGGGCTGCGGCGCCTGGGGCGCGACTGATGGCCGACGGGCGCACGGAGCTCACGGGGGCGCTGGGCGGCTACCTCGACGCGCTGGCCGCACCGTCGGCCGAGGTGCGGCGCGTGATGGAGGACAACCGCGACGACCCCGGCGCGGTGATGATGACCCACCCCGAGCTCGGCCGGCTCCTGGCGGTGCTGGTGGCCGCATCGGGCGGCCGGCGGGTGCTGGAGGTGGGCACGTACCTCGGCATCTCGGCCACGTGGATCGCACAGGCGCTGGCCGGCGACGGGCGCCTGGACACGTTGGAGGCCGACGCCGGGCGCGCCGACCGCGCCGAGCGATGGTTCGCTCGGGCCGGTCTGGCGGACCGGGTCCGGGTGCTCCGCGGCCCCGCGGCGGACACGCTGCCGGGGCTGCCGGACGGCGCCTACGACCTGTGCTACATCGACGCCGACAAGCCCGGATATCTCGGCTACCTGGATCACGCGGTCCGCCTGGTGCGGCCCGGCGGCTTCGTGGTGGCCGACAACATCCTCTACGGCGGCGAGGTGGTCGCGGCACGGCCCGGGCCGGAGGCGGCGGCCCTGCTCGAGTTCACCCGGACCGCCATCGACCATCCCCGCCTGCGAACCGTGGCGCTGGGGATCGGCGACGGCATCACCCTCAGCGTCGTGCGGGACGCGCCGGGCGGCGGCTAGCCCCCGCCCGCGGCCTTCCGGGCCATCGACTTCTGCCAGGAACGCAGGGCGAACCAGCCCACCACGAACAGCGCGGCGCACACGGCTGCGATCTCGAAACGCCCCAGTGCGAGGGCCACGAGCTGGACGATGAAGAGCACGCCGGTCAGGCCCGCGAGCGCCATGCCGATGGTACGTCGTGTCGACGGATCCGCCATTCTGGTGTCACACCGTAACCGGGAGCCCTACAGAAATGTCCGCCATCGGGCATAGAATCGCCTCGATGTCGCGTCCTCCCCGTGCCCTGGCCGCCCTCATCGGGCCGGCCGTCGCCGTCGTGCTGATCGGCGGCGGTGCCGCCGTGGGCGCCGCGGGCAACAAGCCCAAGGTCCCGGACCCGCCCGCCGAGCAGCGGGACGCGAACGCCAGCCTCGCGTGCCTCGCACCCGGCAACGCCACGGGCTTCGACCGCATCCTGCTGTCCGCGGGCAGCCCCATGGCGGGTCTCGGCACCACGCTGGTGGACGTCTCGTCCCAGACGGGGATCGACCCCCGGCTCATCGTCGCGATCGCCGCGCACGAGACGATGCTGGGCACGTACGGCCCGGCGGCCGTCATCCACAACCCGTTCGGGCTCGGCCCGGGGATGGTCTTCGCGACCGAGGCCGACGCGGTGCGCTTCGCGGTGTCCACCCTGGCCCAGTACTACCTGCCGGAGGGGCGCGACACGATCGCCGAGATCGGCGCCAAGTGGGCGCCCATCGGCGCCAAGAACGACCCCACCGGGCTCAACAACCATTGGACCGCCGGCGTCTCGCGGTACTACGCGGCGCTCGGCGGCGACCCCACCCGCCGCCCGCTCCTGTCGGATCAGGACGCCGTCCCGGCCTGCGGCGGCGACGGGCTGGACGGCGGACTGCTGCCGCCCGTGGCCCCCGAGCCCCCGTCGGTGGGTGAGGGCCCCCCGGTGGTGGCCGTGTGGGGCGGCAACGCCATGCAGGGCGCGCGGGCCACGTCGCTCTCGGAGTTCGCCTTCCCGCTGGCGGTCCGTGGCGGCGGCGAGGCGCGCTACGACGCCGAGACCTGCGCCGCGTCCGCTCCATGCACGGTTCGCATCGAGACCGCCGTGCTCACCCACGTGGTCGCCTCGGTCGACGGCCGGCTCGTGGCCGGCACCGCGAGCGAGCGCCGCGAGGGCGTCGCGTTCTGGATCGTCGGCGACGACGGCAACCGCATCGGCTACGGGCCCCTGGCAAGCTACGCGCCCGGCGTGAGCCACGGCGCCACCGTGACCCTCGGCCAGCCGCTCGGGCAGTCCACCGGGAGCCTGCAGATCGCATGGACACGCAGCGGCGCGTCGATGAACCCCTTCCCGATGCTGGCGGCCACCCGCCCGCCGGATCCGGAGCCCTCGCCCGCTTCCTGACCCTGTTCGCGGCGGGTGAGTATTTCGACGCCCACGAGGCGCTCGAGGTGGAATGGCGGCGCGGACCCGACCGAGGGATGGTCCTGTTCCAGGGCCTCATCCAGCTGGCTGTCGCGCTGGAGCACCATCGACGGGGCAACGCGCATGGCGCGCGCGTCCTGCTGGAACGCGCGTGGAGCCGGCTGCACGACGTGACCCCCGGGGAGCTGGGCCTCGACTGGTCCGACCTGCGCGCCCGGCACCCGGACCTCCACCGCGCATTCGCCGACTGGGATCGCGGGGCCGCCGCTCGCCCGGAGATCACCCCGCCCCGGCTGAGTCCGGACACCATCTGACGCAGGCCCCGTGGCCGCTCAGACGGGGTGTGCAATTGCACACCCGGACGTCCAATTGCACATCCGGGACGCCCATCCTCATCGGGTTCCCCTGCCGTACTCGTCCACCTCGTCGCCCGCCGCGCCGCCGGTTGGGACCCCGTCCGGCCGCGCCGGCGCGCTAGGGTCCCGGCGTGCGCATGGACCTGCTCGCCCGCCTCGCCGAGGCCCACGGACCATCCGGCCGTGAGGAGGCCGTCGCCGCGATCGTGCGGCCCGAGCTGGAGGCCGTGTGCGACCGCGTCGAGACCGACCCGCTGGGGTCGCTGCTGGGAACCCGTGAGGCCACCGGGGCCGTCGGGACCCCGGTGCGGCTGATGATCGCCGCCCACATGGACGAGATCGGCCTGATGGTGACGGCCGTGGACGACTCGTCCGGGTTCGTGCGGGTCATCCCCCTCGGGGGCTGGGACGCCCGGACCCTGGTGAGCCAGCTCGTGCTCATCCACGGCCGGGAACCGGTGGACGGGGTCGTGGGCACCCCTCCGGTGCACGTCCTGGACCAGGAGGCCCGCAACCGGGCCCCCAAGCTCGAGGACCTCGTGATCGACACCGGGCTGCCCGCCGACCGGGTGAAGGAGCTGGTGCGCCCGGGTGACGTGGTGACCCGCGTGCGGACGCTGCGGACCCTGGGTGAGCTCATCACCTGTAAGGCCATCGACGACCGCGTCGGCGTCTTCGTGATGCTGGAGGCCATGCGCGCCGCCGGGCCGTCACCGGCCGAGATCGTGGCCGCCGCCACGGTGCAGGAGGAGGTCGGTCTGCGCGGCGCACGCGCGGCCACCGGGCGTGTCCTCCCCGACGTGGGCCTGGCCATCGACACCTGCCCGTCCGGTGACGGCCCGGGCCAGAAGGGCGGCGGCACCAAGCTCGGCAAGGGCGCGGCGATCCGCATCATGGATGCCAGCGCGATCGGGTCCCGCATCCTGGTGGACTTCCTGGAGTCGCTGGCGGTGGAGCGGGACATCCCCCATCAGTTCCATGTCTCCGACAAGGGCGGCACCGACACCGCGTCGCTGCAGCTCGCCGGTGAGGGCAGCATCGCCGGCTGCGTCTCCATCCCGCAGCGCTACGGGCACTCATCCGTGGAGGCCTGCCACCCGGACGACGTGCGCGCCTGCATCGACCTCGTCGCCGCGCTCATCGAGCGCGTGCACGAGGTCGGCCGCCCCGGCTGATCAGCGGGCTCGGCCCCGGGAGACCGGCGGCAGATCCCGCAGCGGCACGGCGCCCATCTCACGATCCGCCGAGCGGCGGGCGATGCGGACCCCCGCGCGTATCCCGAACAGCGGTGCGGCGATGCACAGGAACCCGCCCACGGCCGGCCCGAAGAACGTGGCGGCCAGCAGCGCCACCCACACCAGGGGGGTGCTGATCACGAGCCCCCAGACGATGCCCGCCACCAGCGCGCGCGGCCGGCGCAGCAGCGTGCCCCGGCCGCGGAGTACCGCGACGCACAGTCCCGCGATCGCGCCCGCCGTCGTGGCGACGACGACGGTTTGGGCGATCGCGCCGTTCACCTGGAGCTGTCTGAACCCGTCGGGAGGGAATCGGCTGCTCCAGAACACCGCCCCGATGATCCAGCCCAGAATCCCGGCGGCGGCGGCGCCGATCACGACGGCCCGCTCGGCCGCGCCCGATGGAGCGCTCCGCGTGCCCGGCGTGCCCCGCGGCGGAAGCGACGACAGATCCATCAGCCGACGATACCGGCCGAGGTGACGGTGACCTCCGTGGTGCCGGCCGGCAGCTCCTGCACCCGGTCCCCCACGGCCACCTGCAGCGCCGGGCCCCACCCCACGCGCATCCACAGCCGCCCCAGCGGGAAGGTCCGCGCGGCACCGGCCGCGATCGTCCCCTCGAACACCACCGGTCCCCGCGGTCCCGTGCGGCGCACCTGCACCCAGCTCCCGGCCGGCGCCCTGCCGGTCAGCCGCAGCTGCGCCGCCGTGCGAGCGGGCGCGGTCCGCGCGGGCGGGTCGGTCACCGTGGTGACGGGGGTCCGCGGTGGTCCGGCGACGGTCCGGGGCTGGATGCCGACGCTGAGCACCGGATTCGTCCCCTCCCGGCCGCCGAGCCACACCGCGGCCGTGATGACGGCCACCCCGCCCGCCGCGAGCATCACCGCGCGGGCAGGGCCGCGGCGACGGCGGGGGCGCCGCGGGGGCCGCACGCGCCGGGGCGGCGACGGGCGGGCCGGCTCGTCGGCAGCGAGGGTCCCCAGGCGCTCGTCCAGCTCCTCCAGCAGCGGCCGCGGATCGAGGCCCAGGAACGTCGCGTAGGTGCGCAGGAACGCCCGCGCGTAGGCCGGCTCGGGCAACAGCTCCAGGCGCTCGTCCTCGAGCGCCGTCAGGTACCGGCCCCTGATCCGGGTCGCGGTCTCGCACTCGGGGAGACCGAGGTCCTGACGTCGTCGCGCGTCGCGGAGGGTGGTGCCGATGTCCATCGTCGCCCGGGGGCTGCGGGTGCGGGGTGGCGGGTCGGCCGTCGACGAGTGTCGCACGGAACCCAGACGTCTGTCACGCCGCGCGGGGCTCCCCCGGGGCGGCGGACCTAGCCGACGGCGGCGTTCGCGGCGACGATGGCCACCGCGACCGCGCCCGCGATGAGCCCGGCGGAGCCCAGCAGGATCGGCGGCGTCATCCGCCCGTAGGCCAGGTGGCCCTTGCCGAACCCGGACAGCAGCAGCGCCGCGGCCGCCCCGCCCGCGAGCCCGCCCAGGTGTCCTCCGATGGAGATGCCCGGGATGGCGAAGGTGATCCCGAGGTTGAGCAGCAGGACCACGCCGATGCCGGAGGACATGAACTCCATCCCCCGCTGCCGGGACATGATCAGCAGCGCGCCCATGAGGCCGAAGACGCCGCCGGAGGCACCCACCGTGGGCGAATCGGGACTGAGCAGGATCGCGCCCGCGGATCCCCACAGCACCGAGGCGAAGTAGATGACCAGCATCCTCGGGGCGCCGATGTAGCTCTCCAGCGCGCCGCCCAGCACCCACAGGGCCCACATGTTGAACAGGATGTGGAACAGGCTCGCGTGGATGAACCCGGAGCTGATGAGCCGGTAGAACTCGCCGTCGGCGACGGGCGCGGCCCAGACGGCGCCGTCGGCGACGATGCGGGATCCGCTGATGCCGCTCACCGCGACGCCCTGCATCAGCTCCCCGAGGAAGACGACGCAGTTCACCACGATCAGCGCGATCGAC
>LNFL01000008.1 GCA_001464275.1 Actinobacteria bacterium Ga0077560
GGGGTGTGGGTGCTCGGCACCCGTGGCCGGCGATCGGGCCGGATCCACGAGGTGCCGGTCATCCCGCTCCGGGTCTCCGGGTCCGACCACCTGGTGGCCCCGCGCGGAATGACCGACTGGATGGCGAACCTGCTCGCCGCCGGCGGCGGTCGGCTGCGCCGGGGCACGCGGATCCGTGAGGTGCTGGCCGAGCCACTGGAGGGCGAGGAGCGTGTCGCGGTGCTGGCGGCGTACATCCGCGCCAACCGGCGCCGGAACGGCCGCTTCTTCGACGTGCCGGCGGAGTTCTCCGACGACGACGTGCGGCGCATCGCCGCGGCGCACCCGGTGGTGCGGCTGAGCTGAGCCCGCGCGGCCCGTGCGCTCACGCCCGGCCCGCCCGAACCGATAGCCGAAGGGTGACCCTTCGCCTCCCGTTGCGCAGCGCCCCGGTCCTCCCCGGCGGCGGGATGCGCGTCCTGCTGCTCGGCCTGGCCTGCCTGATGTGCTGCCTGCTGCTCCCGGCCGCCGGCTCGGGCCAGACGGCGTCCACCTGGAGCGTCCGGACCCCGGCCGCCAACATCGGCTGGCATTCGGTGACCCACGGCGAGGGGCGCTTCGTCGCCGTCTCGCGCACCGGGGTCGGCAACCGCGTGATGACCAGCCCCGACGGGCTCACCTGGACCTCCCGGGCGAGCGCCGCCGACAACGAGTGGACCTCGGTCACCTACGGGAACGGCCTGTTCGTGGCGGTCGCCCGCAGCGGCAACGGCAACCGGGTCATGACCAGCGACGACGGCCTCACCTGGACCACGCGGGCGAGCGCCGCCGACAACGAGTGGACCTCGGTCACCTACGGGAACGGCCTATTCGTGGCGGTCGCCCGCAGCGGCAACGGCAACCGGGTGATGACCAGCCCGGACGGGATCACCTGGACGGCCCGCGCCACGCCGGCCGACAGCTGGTGGACCTCGGTCACCCACGGCGACGGCATGTTCGTGGCCGTGGGGACCACGCGCGCGGGCAACCAGGTCATGACCAGCCCCGACGGCATCATCTGGACCGAGCGCGCCACGCCGGTCGACAACTGGTGGACCTCGGTCACCCACGGCGACGGCATGTTCGTGGCCGTCGGGACGGTGGGCGCCGGGAACCGCGTGATGACCAGCCCGGACGGCGTCACGTGGACGCTGCGCAGCACCCCGGCCGACAACACCTGGACCTCGGTGACCCATGGCGGCGGCGTCTTCGTCGCGGTCGCCGCGACCGGCGCGGGCAACCGCGTGATGACCAGCCCGGACGGGATCACCTGGACCGCGCGGCCCAGCGCCGCCGACAGCTTCTGGCACTCGGTCGTGCACGGCGACGGGCTGTTCGTGGCCGTCGCCCACTCGGGGACCGCCCGGGTCATGACCAGCGGAGCGGTCACGGGTTCCGTGCCCGGCGGCGCGCCGTCGTCTCCGTCGCCGTCGTCCCCCCTTGGCCCGGCCTCCGGCCCGTCGGCGCCGTCCGTCCCCGCGCCCGCCACCCCGCACGCGCCCGGGTCGCCCGCGCCGGAGTCCGCCCACGACCTGGTGACGCCGCTGTCCGAGCTGTGGCTCACGCGGCCGGTCGACCACCGGGTGCGGCACGCCTGCCCGTACCGGGTCACCACGCGCGTGCGCCTCGACCGGGCCGGCCGCTACACGCTCACCCTCATCAACCGGGCCACGGGACGGCGCATCCGCATGCTCGCCGGGAGCTCGCTGGACGGCGTCCGGCTCGGCGACCGGCGCACCTCCCCCGTCATCGTGAACCGGGAGGCCGGCCGCACCCTGGGCATGGTGGCCTGCGTGACCCGGCGCTCCCTCCCCCCGCGGGCGGCCGACATCCGGCTGCGCGTGGTGCATCGCGACGCGCATGGCGAGCTCACCCGCGCGGTCATCACCCGGGCGGGGCGGCTGGTCTGACGGCCGCCTCGCGCGTCCACGGCTGCAACGCCGTGATGAGCGCGTGCGCCTGGTCGTCCCCCAGGTCGAGGACCGTCCTGCTCCCGGCGCCCAGCCCGAGGTGCACGGTCACCGATGCCAGCCCCCTCCGGCGCTGGAACGGCGAGCTGCTGAGCGTGTAGGCGACCGGCGCGGCCGGGTCGAGCAGCGACCGGCGCCGGGTGAGCGACCCGGAGCGCACGATCAGCCGGTGCCCCACCCCGTGCCCCAGGCTGCGGTGGCGGTCCAGGGCGATGGGCAGCATCACCAGCGCCACGGCGATCGCCGCCCACCCGACCCAGGGCTGCCCCGCCAGGAACGGGAAGGGCGCGACCAGCAGGGGGAGCGCGACGGCCCGCGTGATCCGGCGCGCCAGCCCGGCGCGCGGGTGCGGTTCGAGTCCGGGCGGTTCGCCGGGCGCCACCTCGGCGACCACCCGCGCCACCTCCTCCGCGTCGCCGAGCGGCAGCAGTCGCACCCGACCCGCCGCGTCGCCGTCGCTACTCACCGAGAACCCTCCCACGGGCGCCATGACCGATGCCACGCCCAGCGCCCGCCGCACCGGCGAGTCGCACACCTCGACCCCCTGCAGGCGCCGGCGGTCCACCGTGGTGCGCCGGCGCGAGAGCAGGCCGCGCACCGTCGCCAGGCGTTGCGGGTCGGCCCGCAGCTCGAACGCCCAGTCGGCGATCACGCTCCCCAGCGCCGCCAGGCCCACCGCCGCGACCGCCGCCGCCAGCACCCCCACGACGATGCCGCCCGCGCTGTGCGGAGCGCGATCCGCGACCGCCCCCGCGCTGCGGCGCAGCAGGCCCTCCAGGCCGAGGTCGTCCGCGAAGCTCAGCATGCCGGCGGCGGCGGCGGCCGGAACGAACACGAACCGCCCCGATGTGGCGCCCGCCAGTGCAAGCCTGCCGGGCGTCATCACCGCGAACGGCGGCGGGTCGGCCACCACCGGGGCGTCCGCGGCGGGCGCCGCCACCCGAAGGACCGCGTCGCGCAGCGCGTCCGCCTGCGGCCGCGAGATGGCCGCCAGCGAGAGCTCCCCGCCCGGGTCACCCGCGGCGGCGGCCTCCACCCGGGCCCGCACCAGCCCGAAGACCCGGTGCGCCAGGGGCTCGTCCAGCGAGACGCCCCGCACGCGTTCGAGCGGCACCACGCGGTTCCGGCGGACCAGCACTCCCGCGTCGACGAAGAGCCGTCCGTCCTCCACCCGGTACCGGAACCGCCACCAGGCCAGCACGCTCAGTGGGATGCCGATCACCAGCACGGCGGCCGCGAGGCCCAGGAGCGCGAGGTGGGGGATGTCGGTGACCCACCCGGCCAGCAGCAGGGGCCCGGCGTTGCGAACGACGCGGGCCCCGTACAGCACGGCCGCGAGCGGGTGGAGCCGCCCCTCGATCGCCACACCGCTCACGTGGCGTCGTCGGTCCCGGCCCGCTCGGCGATGATCGCCGCCAGGTCCCGGGCCACCTGCGCGTCGAGCCCGGGGATCTTGGGGCTCCCCTCCGAGGACGCGGTGCGCAGGTGAACCGAGGCCAGGCCGGCCCGGCGCTCCCAGGGGCCGCTGGAGGAGTCGACGGCCTGGATCCGGGAGTGGGGCACCACCTGCAGCTGCTGCCACAGCCAGCCGCTGGCCACCACCACGCCCTCCGGCAGCACCTCCCACCGGTAGCGGGCGTGGAACCGGGGCGGCCACACCACGCTCAGCACCGCGCCAACCGCTCCCAGCACGACCGCGATGCCGGCCAGCACCAGGCCCGGGGTCCGCGCACCGGACATCAGCAGGATCACCGCGACCGTGCCGGGGATGACGAGGCCC
Organism: Actinobacteria bacterium Ga0077560; assembly: GCA_001464275.1. GTDB lineage: Bacteria > Actinomycetota > Thermoleophilia > Miltoncostaeales > Miltoncostaeaceae. Next base: position 3,769 of record LNFL01000008.1, read on the forward strand.
AGGGCGGCGGCGAGCCGGAACTGTCCGGCCCACAGGCCGATGGCGCGTGGATCGAGCGGCTGGGAGGGCTCGATGAGGCGGGGGCCGGTCGCGGTCACCCCCGCATCATGTCGTCATGCCGTCCCGGCCCGAAGCCCGCGCCGGCGTCCTGAACCAAGGCTTCACCGGCCGGCGCGTATCGTGCCGCCATGCCCCGGGTGACCGTCATCGGGCTGGGACGGATGGGCCGGGGGATGGCCGGACGCCTCCTCGCGGCCGGACACGACCTGGTCGTCCACAACCGCACCCCCGAGCGGGCGCGCGATCTGGTCGCCCTCGGGGCGCGTGCGGCCGCCACGCCACGTGAGGCCGTCGAGGGTGCCGACGCGGTCGTGGTGATGGTGAGCGACGACGCCGCCGCACGCGCGGTCTGGGACGGCCCGGACGGGATCCTCGCCGGGGCGGCGCCCGGCACGATCGTGGCCGAGTGCTCCACGCTCTCGCACGGCCACGTCCTGCGCATCGCCCGAGCCACGCGTGACCGGGGCCTGCGGTACATCGACGCCCCGGTCACGGGGCTTCCGGACGCCGCCGCCGCGGGATCCCTGACGCTGCTGGTGGGCGCGGACCCCGCCGACCTGGAGGCCGCCGCGTGGGTGCTCGCGCCGCTGGCGACCGATCTCGTGCACTTCGGACCGCCCGGTTCGGGGACGGCCTACAAGCTCATCGTCAACCTCATGGGCGCCGTGCAGATCGCCGGTGTCGCCGAGGGGCTCGCCATGGCCGAGCGGGCGGGGCTGGACCCGCGATCGCCACGGGCCAGGCGGCGAGCCCGCAGGTGGTGCGCAACGGCCGGCGGATGGCGGAGGGCGACCACGACGACGTGGTCTTCCCGGCCGCGCTGCGACACAAGGACACCGACTACGGCGTCCGGCTTGCCGAGGCGCTGGGCGTGCCGGCACGGCTGGGGCGGGTGGCGCTCGACGGCCTCGACCGCCTGCTCGCCGCCGGGCTGGGCGACCGCAATGAGAGTCGCATCATCGATGTCGCCCGCGACCCGGATGGGCCAGGAGGGGCTCCGCCCGGTCGCTGACCGCCCTCGGACCGCGCGCCACCGGGGCCGGAACGACCACGGCCCCGCCGCCCGGGGTGGGCGACGGGGCCGTGGTCACACGGTCGGACGGGGTGGCGCTAGCTGCGCGCGCCCACCTTCTGCTGGATCTCCGCGGCGATGGAGTTCGGGACCTCCTGGTACTTCTCGAACTGCATCGTGAAGGTCGCG
>LNFL01000009.1 GCA_001464275.1 Actinobacteria bacterium Ga0077560
CCGCAGCCGACCACCACCGCGCCCTCCACGACGCCCAGCACGCCGGCCGCGCCCACCGCGCCCGCCGGTCCGCCGCGGCTCACCAACCTGAAGGTGCCCGCCACGGTCGAGTCCCGCCAGGGCCACGCCCGCTTCCTGGTGGGCGTCCGCACCGCCACCCCGGCGAAGCTCACGCTGCAGCTCACGGCGGTCAAGGGCAACCTGCTGGTGAAGACCATCCAGTCCACCCGCACGGAGAAGGCGGGCCGGGTCTACTTCCTGGTGGAGGCCACCAACCAGCAGCGGTTCCAACTCCCGGAGGGCCGGTACCGCCTGCGGCTCCAGGCGACCGACGCCCAGAACCGGGTGTCGCCGCCGCTGGAGAAGGTCATCACCCTCAAGCTCACCACGCCGCGGGGCCGGCTCGACGCCTACGTGATGCCCCTCTGGGGCGGTATCGCGCGCAGCCTGAAGGTCCCCGCGCGCGGCGGGCAGCTCGTGGTGGCGGTGGCCCCGCGCGGTGACGTCGCGAAGGCCGGCATCCGGCGCGGCGACGTCATCACCGCGATCAACGAGCTCCCCACCCTCACCCCCGGCGGCTACGCCACCGCCCTGCGGGCGCTGCCGGCCGACACCGCCGTGCCGGTGGAGCTGCGCCGCGGCACCGAGGAGCTCACCGTGCAGCTCAAGGTCCCGCCGGACTGGAACGCCGTGCCCGACCTCAGCCGCAGCCTGCAGGTCATCGTGAAGCGCAACCCCACGGTGATGGCGTACGCCATCGCCCAGGCGCGCTACCTGGTCGAGCAGGGCAAGCCGGACGACGCGCAGGAGCTCATCGACGCATGGCCCGCCCCATGGCGTTCCGGCGCGCCCGGGCAGGCCGTCCAGGCCCAGCTGTTCGAGCGATCCGGCCAGGCCAAGAAGGCCCTGGGGTCGTGGAACCGCGCGCTGGTGAAGGACCCGAAGATGGCGGCCGCGGCGTTCGGCCGGGCCATCGCCCTGAACTCGCTCGGCAAGGACGCCGAAGCCGCCCGGGCCTTCGGGGACGCCCGCAAGCTCGACCCCAAGGACGCGTCCGCGGCGGCCTTCGCGTCGTTCTCGCTGATCCGCGCCGAGAAGGTCACCGAGGCCCGTGAGCCCGCGCTGGCCGCTGAGACCCTGGACCCCGGCTACGCCGACGGGAAGGTGGCGGCGGGCATCGCCCTCATCCAGACCGGCAATCCGGCGCGCGGCGTGGTGAAGCTCCGCGAGGGGCTCATCCTGACCGACGACCCCGCCCGCGCGCAGTCGATCATCGACCAGTACCTGGAGCCCGCCGACAAGTAGTCGGCGGGCCCTCCGGGGCCCTCACAGCACCCGGTGCAGCAGGGGATGCAGCGTGTCCTCCGCGTCCCCCAGCAGCGCGCTGCGGCTGATGGTGACCGCCGCCCGCCGCTCGTCGATCTCCAGCACCGCCACCGAGTTGTCGAAGGTGGGGCCGTCCACGACGTCCCACTCGGCCCGGGCCTTGGCCACCCCGGCGCGCCGCGCCAGCCAGCGGGTGCAGCGCGCGGTCCACGGCGAGGCCATCAGGCGGATCACCCGCCGCTCCCTCGGTGACAGCGGGTTCCGGAACGGTGAGCAGACCAGCTGGTGGATGCGGCTCTCCGGTGAGCCGGGCAGCGTCACCCGTGCCACGTAGGCATGGTGCACGTCGCCGCCGAGCAGGCTGATGGTGGCCGGGGGGCGCGTGGTGCCGTCACCGGTGGCGAGTTCCTCCAGCAGATCGGTGAGCCGCCGGAAGGAGCGCTGGAAGGCCGGCCAGTGCTCCAGGTCCAGGCCCCGGCGGATGCGCTCCCCCACCCGTGCGGCCGCGCGCCCCCAGGCCCCGGAGCACACCGCCTCGTTCCATGCCTCCAGGTGGTGGACCCCGTGCAGCATGAAGGCGGGGAGGGTGCTGGCGATGATGAGGTGGTCGAACTCCCCGCGGGTGTGGGCGGCGATCCACTCCCACTCCTCGTCGTCCACCATGTTGCGGCTCCCGTCGCGCAGCACGCGCGCCGCGCGGGAGTCCACGACCACCAGCCGCGTGCGTCCGAAGTCGCGGTGGAAGGCCCATCGGCCGGCGGCGGATTCCCGGTCGGCCAGCTCGGCGAAACCGCGCAGGCGGGGTCCGCCGTCGTCGTCGCCGCGCAGGGCCCGCAGCAGGTCGTCATCGGCCAGCTCGGGGGGCGCCAGGTTTCCCAGGTGCTGGTACAGCCAGTAGCTCATGAACGCGCCGACCACCCGCTCCCCCCACCACGGCAGCGCGCGCATCTCCCGGACCCACTCCTCGGAGATGTTCCAGTCGTCGTGCAGGTCGTGGTCGTCGAAGATCATGGTGCTCGGCACCGTGGACAGCAGCCAGCGGATGTCGGGGTCGCTCCAGGACTCCCGGTAGAGGCGCGTGTACTCCTCGAAGTCGGCGATCTGCTCGCCGGGCGGCACGGTGGGGTCGCGACGCGACCGGATGAACTCCCGCGTCCGCGGCGAGACCTCGTCGGCGTAGACCTGATCCCCGAGCAGCAGCAGGCAGTCCGGCACCGGGTCCGCGCGCGCCTGCAGGCGCTTCGAGAGGGCCCGCAGGGCGTCCACCCCGTACGCCTCCCGATGCCGCTCCTTGGGCAGGGTGTAGGGCGGCACGTGCGGGGCCGCCACCCGGCACGAACCGAACACGAGCCGGGCGCGGCGCTCGTGCGCGCGGGTGCGGATCACGCTGGGCGGGCGCCCATCCGCCAGCGGCCACACCGGCGCGCCGTCCAGATGCACCTCGTACCGGCGCTCGGATCCCGGCGCCAGGCCCTCCAACAGCACCAGCGCGTAGTGGTGACCCTCCACGTGGAACGTGCGGTCGCGGTGTCCCAGCACCTCCACCTCGCAGGGCGCGTCGGTCTCCACCCACACGGTGGCCGTCGTGCTGCCGACGTACCGCAGCAGCGGACCGAGCACCAACTGGGGCATTGCGGTGGCCTCCTGGCGGGGTGCGCGGCCGCCTGCGGGCCCCGCTGGACGAACGGTTCCCGGAACGCCCGCCGGCCGAACCAGGTGTGGGGCGCACGCGCAATGGGAACCCCTGCCGTCATGGCCTCCCACACACTCTCCGGCGGCGCCGACGAGGTGACCCACACCCGGGCGTTCGATCTCTTCGCCCGGTCCGGCTACGTCGCGCGCGGCGTGCTGTACCTGGTCATCGCGATCCTCGCGTTCCAGCTCGCGCGCGGCGTCGGCGAGCAGGCCGCCAACCAGCAGGGCGCCCTCCAGGAGATCGCCGACCGCCGGTTCGGCGCGGTACTGCTCATCGCGATGGTGGTCGGCCTCGCCGGCTACTCGGTCTTCCGGCTCACCATGGCCACCCTCGGCAGCACCCCCGAGGCGGGACGGCACAGCGCCACCGACCGGCTGGGCGCCCTCGGCAGCGGCGTCTCGTACGGCCTGTTCGCGGTCTTCGCCGTCGGGATCCTCACCGGGGACTCCGGCAACGGCGACGGCGGGGCCCAGCGCACCACCGCGGACGTCTTCGACTGGCCCGCCGGACGCTTCTTGGTGGGCGCGGCGGGGGTCGTGCTGCTGGCGATCGCCGCCTACCAGGCCTACCAGTCCGTGAGCCGCCGCTTCCTGGACGACACCAAGACCGGCGAGATGTCGGAGGGCGTGCGACGGGCCTTCACGGTCCTCGGCGTCGCCGGCCTGGGCGCACGGGCCGTGGTGTTCGGGCTCATCGGCGGCTGGGTGCTCAACGCCGCCATCGTGTTCGACGCCCGGGAGGCGGTGGGGCTCGACGGCGCCCTGGCGCGCCTCACCCAGCAGACCCACGGAACGGTCGCCCTCATCGCGATCGCCGTCGGCCTCGCCATGTTCGCGGGCTACTCGATCGTCGACGCCCGCCACCGAAAGATCTGACGGCACCGCCGTCCGACCCCAAAACCGAAACAGACGGAGGACACACATGGCCACCAGGACGCGGACCACGCAACCCGGCACGTTCATCCTCGCCGGACTCGACGAGGGTGCCAACCGCCGGGTCGTGGAGATCCTGCAGGAGCGGCTGGCGGCGCTGGTCGACCTCTCGCTGGTGCTCAAGCACATCCACTGGAACGTCGTGGGGCCCACGTTCATCGGCGTCCACGAGATGCTGGACCCTCAGGTCGACGCCACCCGCCTGATGGCCGACGAGACGGCGGAGCGCATCGCCGCGATGGGCGCGTCCCCGAACGGCAACGCCGGCGCATTGGTGGCGCTGCGGTCCTGGGACGACTACGACCTCATGCGCGCCGAGACGCTCGAGCACCTGGCCGCGCTCGACGTCGTCTACCGCGGGCTGCTCACCTCCCACCGCGCCGCGATGGACGAGGTGGGCGACCTGGACCCGGTCACCGAGGACATGCTCATCGGCCAGCTGCGCCAGCTCGAGCAGTTCCACTGGTTCGTGCGGGCCCACGTGGAGACCCGGGAGGGCGTGCTGCGCACCGCGGGCGAGACCACCGAGCGCGGCGCCGCCCGGCGGGTGCGGGGCAACGGCACCGCGACGCGGCGGACCGCCGCCGCGAAGTCCTAGGTCATCACGGCGGCGGCGCGGCGGAGGGTCTCCCGCAGGTTCTCCTCCTCCACCAGCGCCGTCGCCTCGGCGATCGTGAGCCACCGCAGGTCGGCGCCGTCGTGCTCGGCACGCACGGCGCCGGGGTCGCCGGTGGCCAGCACGTAGCGCAGGTCGCCGTGCCGGTGGGCGGGCTCGCCCGTTCCCGCGGGCACGTTCACCACCACGACGTGCACCGGCAGGGGGTCCGCGTCATCGGGCCAGAACCGCAGGTCCTCAAGCCCGGTCTCCTCCCGCGCCTCCCGGAGGGTGATGGCGGCGGGGTCGGTCTCCCCCGGATCGCCGTGCCCGCCCACCTGGTACCAGCCGTGCAGGCGGGTGTGCCAGCGCAGCAGGACGCGGCCCGTGGGCGGGTGCAGCACCAGGGCCGATGCGGTGGCGTGCAGCGGGGTGTGCCGGGACCACGGGTCGGGACCGCCGGCCGCCCGCCGCACGAGCCACAGATCCTCGCGCTCAGCGGCCCCGACCGGCGTGAGCCGGTCCAGGACCTCCCGAAGGTCCCCCACGGTCAGATCTCGCCGGTGGGTGCTCCGTCGTCATAGCCGCGGAACGGGCTGCGCGGGCCCCGGGCCGAACGCCCTCCGCGACGGCCGCCACCGGATCCGCCGGCGGCCGACAGGCCCACCACGCTCACCAGGCCGGCGACGAGGCCCACCCAGAACTCCCAGGAGAACAGGGGATTCTGGACGAAGATGCCGAACAGCATCACCACCGCGACGGCGCCCACCAGGGCCAGCGGCCGCTGGCGGGCCGGGGCGAGGTGCACGATCCATGGCAGGATCGCCGCGATGAGCAGGAGCAGAAGCGCGATCACGGGCGTTTTCCGGTGCGGGGGAGCGGTTCCATCGATTCACCATAGTGGGCGCGCCGCGGGGTCGTCCAGATGACCCCTTCCGGCGGGACCTCCAGGTACCTCGGCCTGCACCTTCTGCAAGCTCTGGCGCTCGTCTGCACCCGGCGGCCGTCGGTGGTGGCGGAATTGGACGGCTCGGGACGTCTCACGGCCCTCGCCGAATGCGGCCCGGACGACGTCGTGGTGGCCGCCCTGGGCGACGACCCGGGCATCGTGGCGGTCGACGCGCCGCTGGCCGTCCCGAACCCCGCCGGGCGCCGCGACGCGGAGTCCGTGCTGGCGTGGCTCGACGTCCCCGTGTTCCCCACCTCCCGCCGGCGGCTTGAGCAGGTGGCCGGCGGGATCCGCGGTGAGACGCTGGCCCCGGCGCTCGCCGCGCCCGGACGCCTGGTGGTGGAGGCGGTCCCCGACCTGGTGCTGCGCCAGCTGATGTGGGAGGAGCGGCATCCGCCCGGGGCGCCCGCGCTGGATCTGGGGACCTACCGTGCGGCGTGGCTGGGCATCCGCCCGCCCCGGTACCGGCCCAAGGGCTCCGGCCGGGCCCGGCAGGAGGGACTGGCCGAGGCGCACGCGATCCTGGCGCGGGTGGTCGACATGGACGGCTGGACCCCGCGGCGCCGCGACGGCGACTGGGGGCCCATCGCCGACGCCGCCGTCATCGACGCGATCGCCTGCGCGTACGCCGCGCTGCGGCTGGGGACCGGCGCCGAGCCGTCGCTGGTGCTGGGCAGCGCCGAGCGGGGCCTCATCGTCACCCCCGCCGACGCGAACCTGCTGGGACGCGCCGCGGTGAACCTGGAACGCCTGCGGGCGGACGGCTCGGTGGCGATCTGACACCGATATCGGCGCCGGCCCGATGCCAATCGGAGGCTCGCCGTGGTAGACCCAGCTCATCCGTTCCGCGTCAGGAGGGCACCATGGGCAGCGTCTACAAGGTCATCGAGATCGTGGGCACCGACGACAGCAGCTGGGAGGCGGCTGCGACGACCGCCATCGAGACCGCGAGCAAGACCCTCCGCGACCTCCGGGTCGCCGAGGTGATGCAGCAGGACGTCACCATCGGTGACGACGGCAAGCCCGACCAGTTCCGGGTGAAGCTCTCGGTGTCGTTCAAGTACGAGGGCTGAGTCGCGCCCGTCCGGGGCGCATCGCGCGCCCCGGACGGGACCGGCATCCTCAGCGGGGCCGCAGCGTCGCGGCCACCTGCTCGGGCACCGCCGCCTCGATGGCGGCCCGCAGGGCGTCATCGTCCCGGTACGGGCCGGACGGGACGTGCACCCCCGTGACGGAGGTGACGATCCTGTCCCGGTCGAACGGCCATGGGTCCACCACGCAGGTGGCGTCCCCGTCGGCCTCCAGCCGCACCGTCACGCCCTCGTCCCCCAGGCCCCGGGGAACGCTGTTGAGCAGCCAGCGCTGTCCGCGGTGCAGGCCGCCCCAGCACAGGTAGAGCGACAGCACGTCCCACGCCTGAAGCAGCAGGTACGCGGTTCGCTCCCACTCCGGGAGGCCGGCCGCCGGCAGCTCCGCGCGCAGGCGCGACTGCAGGCGCTCCTGGTCCTCGATGAACCGCACCTCGTGCAGCGGGCGGCCGACGCGCTCGGGCACCGGGCCGTCGAGGCCCATGCGCTTCTCGTAGAGCCCCTGCCCGTGGAGGCTCACCACCAGGCCCACCCGCGGCCCGGCGTCGCACGCGGCGGCGATGCCCGCCCGGTAGAGCACCACGTGGCGGCGGCGGTCCAGCTTGGGGAAGTCCACGGGGTGCCCGGTGCCGTCCACCTGCGGTGCGGCGTCCCACGGCTCCCATCCGTCGTCGTGGATGCGGGTGGCGCGCACCAACGGTCCCCACGGCGCGATGCGCCGGAACGTCTCGTTGCCCCACGCCTCGGCCAGCTGCGCGCACTGCTCGGCGTGGTCGCGCTGGCGCACCAGGAGGATCCCGCCGGGGAGGCCGGTCACGATCACAGGATTCCCTCAGCAATCGCTGGCAGGGTGCCCGCCACCACGACATGGAGGCCCACACCATGACCATTCCGGACCCCACGCCCCACGAGGCCCCGCGCCTGCTGCGACGCCGGGAGGCGCTGTTGCTGGGCGGCCTGGGGGTGGGCGCCCTGGCCGGCAGCGCGGGCGCGCTGTTCCGCGCCGCGGCGGCGATCGACGGCACGGCCACCGAGGCCGCGGCCTGCGTGCTCACGCCCGAGCAGACCGAGGGGCCGTTCCACATCGACAACGCCCTGTACCGCCGGGACATCCGCGGCGGCCGCCCCGGCACGCCGCTGTACCTGCGGCTCACCATCGTGCGCGCCGCGGGCTGCACGCCCATCCGCAACGCCGACGTGGAGCTGTGGCACGCCGACGCGGGCGGCGTGTACTCCGGCGTCGGTTCGGCCGCCGCGTCCAGCCGGTTCCTGCGCGGCCACCAGCGCAGCGACGCCGCCGGCCTGGTGCGGTTCCTGACCATCTACCCCGGCTGGTATCCGGGCCGCACCCCGCACATCCACGTGAAGGTCCACGTGGGCGGCGACGAGGTGCACACCGGGCAGATCTACTTCCCGGAGCGCGTCACCGACGCCGTGTACCGGCGGGGCCTCTACGCGGGCCGCGGCGCCCGCGACACCACCAACACCTCCGACGGCATCTACGGCGACGGCGGCGCCCGCTCGCTGCTGCGCGTGCAGAAGCTGTCGCGCAACCGCGGGTACGTGGGACGCCTCACCATGGGCGTCTCCACCTGACCCGATCGCGCCGCGCCCGTCGTCCCCCATCACCGGGCCATGTTCCCAGGACGACGGGCTCCGCGCACCGGTGTCACGAGAACTGGGTGAAGCCGGCCACCACCTCGGCCACGCCGCCCCGGCCGTCCGGCCGCGCGTGGACGTAGAGGGCGCCGAACCCGAACGGGAAGTCCCCGGTCACGAAGCCGGCCGGGTAGCCGTTGTCGTCCACCTGCAGCAGGAACGCGAAGCCGTCGTCCGCCAGGCGACGGGCCGCCCGCGGCCCGTCCTGGATGAGGTCCGGCGCGCCCCCGACCTTCACGAAGTACGGCACCTCGGCACCCGTCGGGATCTGCACCAGGTGGCCGGTGCGGATGGACGCCAGGCGCCCCACCCCGCGCCGGTCGGGCGGGGACGGCGGATGCACCACGCAGGCGACCCCGATGTCCGGGTACTCGGTGTCGGGCTCGTACACCGCGAAGCCCTCGCGCAGCAGGATGCTCAGCACGCCGCCCCCGGGCAGCTCCGGCAGGTGCTCCGCCAGCGTGAGCAGGTGGCCGTGGTGGCGGAACGCGCCCTCCCACTCGGGGCCCAGCAGGCATTCGGGCATCGCGCCGCCCACCCAGGAGTTCCCGGTGCCGCCGTGTGTGGCGATGGTGAGCAGCACGGCCCCGGACTCGGGCACGAGGCCCTCCTCGTCGCCCCGGCGGCCCGCGCCCGTGGTGCTCACCGGACCGACCACTCCTCCACCAGCGCGCCCAGGTCGCGGTCCAGGAAGCCCATCCCCGCGTTCAGCACCACACGCTTGGCGCCGGTGTCCCACGGGCGCTTGGCCTCGATGGGGCGGCACAGGTACAGCTCGTCACGGGCGCGGGTGACCGCCACGTGGAACAGCCGCTCCTCCTCGTCCAGGCGCCCCTCCGAGAGCGCCCAGGACGACGGGAACGAGCCGGCCTCCACCTGCAGCACGAACACGACCGGCCATTCCAGGCCCTTGGCCTGGTGGACGCTCGAGAGGGCCACGCGGCGTGCCGGGCCGCTGACGTCCTCGTCCACCTCCACCCGCTCGGCCAGCGCCAGGTCGGCCAGGAACCGCTCCAGGTCGGCGTAGCGGGCGGCGATCTCGGCCAGGCGCGCCAGGTCGCCCTCGCGGTCGCGCCAGTTGGCGAAGCGGGCGCGCAGCCCGTCGCGGAACCAGTCGGCCCGGGCGACCTCCAGCACGATCTCCTCGGGCCGCTCCAGGTGGCTCAGCGTCGCGACCACCTCGGCCGATCGCGCCACGGCCCCGCCCAGCCCCGCCAGGGCGGCCACGGCATCCGGGAGCTCACCGGCGGTCACGGCGGCGGCGGCCCCGCGCGCGGCCCCCCGCTCGCCCACCCGCTCGAACTGCCGCAGCCCGCGATGCCAGGCCAGCTCGTCGCGCACGTTGTGCCGCAGCCGGCAGAAGGCCAGCACGTCCTTCACGTGGGCGCTCTCCACGAAGCGCGACCCGGAGTGCAGCTCGAACTCGACGCCCGCCTCGGTGAGCGCCAGCTGCAGGTCCACGGAGTGGTGGTGGGCCCGGTACAGCACCCCGATCTCACCGGGGTCGCGCCCCTCGGTGATGAGATCCGCGATGCGCTGGGTCACGAACGCCGCCTCGTCGGCCACGCTCATGCAGTGGGCCACCACGGGGGCCGCGCCGGCACCGGGCCGGTCGGCGATGAGCTGCTTGCCCCACCGGTTGCCGCCGGGCAGCGTGGCCTGGGCCAGATCGACGATCTCCGGCACCGAGCGGTAGTTGATGCCCAGCGGCGCGATCCGCGTGCCGGGGACCGCGGCGAACCGCTCCACCACCTCCGGATCGGCCCCGCGCCAGGCGTAGATCGACTGGTCGGGGTCGGCGACCGCCATCACCTTCGACCCCTCGGCCGCGAGCGCCTCCACCAGGGCGGCCTGCGGGGCGTTCACGTCGTGGAGTTCGTCCACCAGCACCCAGCGGTGTTCGGCGGCCAGGCGGCGGCGCACGTCGGGGTGCTCGGTGATGAGGCGCACGGTCAGCAGCAGCAGGTCGGCGTAGTCGACCGCCCCGTTGCGCCGCTTGCGCTCGGCGTAGCCCTCGGCGATGGCCACCAGGTCGTCCACGCGGTCCGCGAGGCGCGGATTCTGCTCGCAGATCACCTGAGCCAACGGCCGGCCGGTCTCGCCGGCCAGGGAGATCACGCCGGCCAGCCACTCCGGGCGCGGCAGGGACGGACGCTTCTCGCGGTCGGCGAGCACCTCGTCGCGGGCCATGCGCAGCAGCTCGGCCTGGTCCTCGCCGTCGAGCACGGTGAACCGCCCGGGCAGGCCCACCAGGGCGCCGTGGCGGCGAAGGATGCGCTGGCACACCGAGTGGAAGGTGCCGGAGGTCATCTCGTCCAGCGGCCGGCCGGCGACGTTCTGCGCACGCAGGGTCATCTCCCGGGCCGCCCGGCGGGTGAAGGTGACCAGCATGATCTCCCGCGGCTCCACCCCGGTCTCCACCAGGTGCGCCACGGCGGCCACGATGACCCGCGTCTTGCCGGAACCGGCGGCGGCGAGCACCAGGGTGCGGTCGCCCAGTGCCTCGACCGCGGCACGCTGCTGCTCGTCGAGCATCGCGGCCAGGCGGGCGCTGAGCCCCTCCGGCGCGGTGCGCGGCGTGAGGCGGTAGACCTTGCGCTCACCCGGCTCGGCCCGCAGCGGATCGCGCGGGGCGTAGGCCTCGCGGGCGGCCTTCTGGGCCTCCACCAGCGGGGACATGGGCGGGGCGCTCTGTGACCTGGGATATCCCACGACGCCCGACGGTAGCGCGGGGACCGGACGTATGTTCGGTCGGTAGCATCCCGCCCATGGATGTGACCGTCCGCGACGAGACTCCCGGCGACCGCTCCGCGGTGCGCGCGATCAACCTGCTGGCCTTCGGCGGGCCGGGCGAGGCGGACCTGGTGGACGCCCTGCGCGAGCGGGCGACGCCATGCGTGTCGCTGGTCGCCGAGGCGGCCGGGCGCGTGGTGGGCCACCTCATGCTCTCCCCCGTCACGCTCGACGGCCACCCGGCGCTGCGCGCCATGGGCCTGGCACCGATGGCCGTGCTGCCGGACCACCAGGGCATCGGCGTGGGGTCCGCCCTGGTGCGCGCGGGGCTCGAGGCGTGCCGGGCCCTCGGAACGGAGGTGGTGGTGGTGCTCGGACACCCCGGGTACTACCCGCGCTTCGGCTTCGCCCCCGCGTCGCGCCTCGGTCTGCGGTGCGTTTACGACGCCCCTGACGAGGCGTTCATGGCCCTGGAGCTCACCCCCGGCGCCCTGGTGGACCGGGCCGGGTTGCTGCGCTTCCACCCCGCGTTCGACGAGCTGCCGGAGAGTGATGCATCGTTGCGATCCAATGATGCAGCTTTCGCGCGCCTCTGCATATGTATCGATATAGGCCCATGGTACAGTCCGAGTGACGGCATCCCTCCGGGAGGCGACCATGGCGACTCGACGGCTCACACTGAACGCTGACGAGGATCTCCTCGCCCAGGCACAGCAGGTGCTGGGGACCCCGACGGCCACCGAGACGATCAACCGGAGCCTGGCCGAGGTGGTGCGGCGCCACCGGCTGTCCCGCCTGGCCAAGCGCCGCTTCCCCGACCTGGACCCCGAGACCCTCGACGAGCTGCGCCGACGCCGCCCGTGATCGCGCTGTACGACACGAGCGTCTGGGCATGGGCACAGCGCGACCCGCAGCTGCGCGCCGAGCTCGACGAGGCCATCGAAGGTGACCGGGTGGCGATCTGCACCCCCGTCGCGCTTGAGCTTCTGTACTCGGCCCGCAACCACACGGAGTTCGATCATCTGCGAGAGGACCTCTCCGCCCTCCGCCAGTGCCCCGTAGGCCCATCGGAATGGGATCGGGCCCTCGTCGTATACGGGCTGCTCGCTCGTCAGGGCGGCGCGCACCAGCGCCAGGTGAAGCACTTCGATCTCCTGATCGCGGCGGCCGCCGAGTCCGCCGGCATTCCGGTGGTCCGCCACGACGAGGACTACGACCGAATCGCGGTGGTCACAGGCCAACCCGTGCACTGGGCACGCACCCGCGGCGCCTTCTGAGCCGACTCTCTGGGCCTGCGGTAGAAGGTCCATTGCCGGGAGCCGACGCCACAACGCGGGTGGCACCCGAGCCTTCGGCACCGCGCTTTGGCGCGCCCTGAGGAGCGATCACCCCCACCAGCCGCCCGCCACCCCGGAGCCCCTGTGACAGGGCCGGAGCTGGACCTGGTGCGCTTCGTCGCCGAGCACCGCTGGGAGCCGCTGACCTCTCTCATGAACGCCGTCTCGGCGTGGTGGTTCAAGAGCATCCTGCTCATCGGGATCGGCCTGGTGGCCGACCTGCGGCTGCCCCGCCGGCTCCCGATCGCCGCCGCCGGCGCGACCGTCGCGTACACGGCGGCGCATCTGCTGTCCCAGTGGGGCAAGGACCTCACCGACCGCGACCGCCCCAGCATCGCCGACCCCTCCATCCTGGTGGCGGGCAACGTGCCCGGCTCCAGCGCCATGCCCAGCTCGCACGCCGCCACGGCGTTCGCCGCCGCGGTGGTGATCGCATTCATCCACCCGCGGCTGCGGTGGTGGGTGCTGGGCCTCGCCGCCCTGATCGCGGTGTCACGCGTCTACCTGGGTGTGCACTACCCCAGCGACGTGCTGGTTGGGGCGGCCCTGGGAGCGGCGGTGGGCGTGGCGTGCTGGTGGGGTGTGCGCGCCGCCTCGGAGCGGGTGTCCTCCGGCAGGTAGCGTGTGCCCTCGACGGGATGTGGGACATCTCGGTTGTCAGACCCGGGAGGGGCGACCGCTGCGGCCCCATGTTCGGGGTCACCGGGGGATTCACGCTCGTCTCCTGCACGCTGGATCTGCTTGCCAACCCGTGCGGTCCCGTTCAGTCCATGCATACGCCCATGGGACGGCCCGAAGTTCGTGCCCTCTGGACGGCAGACGCGACGTCGCTGTCGCCGCTGCTCATCCTCACCGGGGCGAGCCCCTGCGCCGCCACCGACCGGTCGTCCAGGCGCGGTCGGAACCTCCGACGGGCCAGGGAGCTTCCAAGCTGGTCGGGGTCGTCCGTTCGCGGTGGCCTGGCTAGCCGCGTCTGGCGAGTAGCTCCTGCGCGTGGCGCCGGGCCCCTTCGTCTTCGTCTCCGGCGCCGAGCATCCGCACGAGCTCCTGCACCAGCTCGTCGTCACCAAGCGGCTCGATGCTGGTCATTGCGGTTCCACCGGACGCGAGGCCCTTCACCAGCCGGTGGTGGCTGCCGGCGGCGGCGGCCACCTGCGGCAGGTGGGTGATCACGATGGTCTGCAGGTGGTCGCCCAGCTTCGCCAGGCGTGCGGCCACCGCGGTGGCCGTGACCCCGCCGATTCCGGCGTCCACCTCGTCGAACACCCACGTGGCGTCGTCGGATGCCGCGGCCAGCCCCTGCAGGGCCAGCAGCACGCGGGAGAGCTCCCCGCCAGAGGCGGCCTCGGCGATGGGGGCCTCGGGCAGCCCCGGGTTCACCCGCAGCAGGAACCGGCACTGGTCGCGGGGCACCGGGTCCTCGCTGCGGGTGAGCTCCACGCGCATCACCGCGTGCGGCATCGCCAGGTCGGCCAGCTCGGCGGCCACGCCCTTGGCGAGCTTGGGCGCCGCCTTCGTGCGCATCGCGTGCAGGTCGTCCGCGGCGGTGCGTGCCGCGCTGGTGGCGGCATCCAGATCGGCCTGCAGCCGCGCCTCGGCGCCATCGCCCTCCTCCAGTGAGGCCAGGTCCTGGCGGGCCTGGTCGGCGGAGGTGATGACCTGATCGAGGCCCGGGCCGTAGCGGCGGTCGATACGGGCGTACTCGCCAAGGCGCTCCTCGATCTGGTCGAGGCGCCCGGGCTCGGCGCCCAGCGAATCCAGGTAGCCGCGCAGCGACAGGGCGGTTTCCTGGAGGGCGGCCTGCGCGGACACCAGCTCGGCCAGGCGCTCGTTGAGGCTGGGGTCGATCGCGGCGGCGTCCGCCACGGCCCGCTCCGCGATACCGGCCAGGGTGATGGCGCCGTCGCCGGACTCGGGCGACAGCGCCTCGGCGGCCGCCATCGCGGCCGATCCCAGCCGCTCCCCGTGCCGCAGACGGTCGCGCTCGGTGATGAGCTGGGCGTGCTCCGTGGGGTCCGGGGCGACGCGGTCGATGTCGTCGACCATTGCCCGCAGGTCCTCGCGGCGGCGGGCCGCCTGCTCGCGGCGCTCACGCGCCTCGGTGAAGGCACGCTCCCTGGCGCGGACGTCCCGGCGCAGGGAATCGAGCTTCTTGGCGGCGCTCACGGCCTTCGGGCCGATGAACCGGTCGAGGATCTGCAGCTGCGCGGCCGGTGAGGTGAGCCGGCGTTGCTCGCCCTGACCGGAGAAGCGAATGCGGTGGCGCACCAGGGATGCGACGGCGTCGGCCGTGGCGGCCTGGCCGTCGATCATGCTCCGCGCCCGGCCCTCGGCGGGGATGCGGCGGGTCACCACCACCTCGCGCTCGTCGTCCACCAGCTCACGCAGGGCCAGCGCGGGGTCGTCCTCGTCCAGCTCGTCCCAGAAGCCCTCGGGCAGGGCGAGGGTGGCCTGGATGAGGGCGTGCTTGTGGCCAGGACGCACCATCTTGGCGTCGGCCGGGGCGCCCGCCAGGAACCCGAGCGCCTGGGTGAGCACCGTCTTGCCGGCGCCGGTCTCACCGGTGATGGCGGTGAGACCCGGGCCCAGCTCGAGCTCGGCCTGGTCGATGACGACCAGGCCACGGATCTCGAGCAGCGTCAGCACGGCCCTATCCCCTCCCGAACTTCTCGCGGTAGCGGCGGAAGAACGAGTTCTCGGAGAAGACCGCCAGGTGCACGTCCTGGCCTCCCAGGCCCAGGGTGATCTGCCGTCCCGGGGCGAGGGTGCCCACCTTCACCCCGTCGGCGAGGATGTCGCAGCCGCCGTGGATGGCCGAGTTGGTGATGGTGAGCTGCTCCTCGGGCGCCACCACCAGCGGACGGGTGTCCAGGTGGTGGCCGGCCAGGAAGCTCAGCACGTAGCAGCGCACCCGCCAGCTCACCGTGGGGCCGCCGGCCGCCAGGTTGTAGGCGGTGCTGCCCACCGGCGTTGAGACCACCACGCCGTCGCAGCGCACCGTGGCCACCTTCTCGCCGTCGATCGTGAAGCTCAGATCGGCGATGCGGGACTCCCCGCCGCGCACCAGGGCCAGGTCGTTGACGGCCTGCACCCACCCCTCGCTCCAGTCGATGGTGAGGCTCGGCAGGCTGATGACCACGTAGTCACCCTCC
>LNFL01000010.1 GCA_001464275.1 Actinobacteria bacterium Ga0077560
GTTCCGACCGTGGCAACGAGATCCAGCGTTGCTCCCGCCGTCCGTGGCGGGAGCAACTGTTAACCGGAGGGTTGTAGGTTCGAGTCCTACCCGAGGAGTACCCGTCGAAAGCCCCGCAAACGCGGGGCTTTTTTTGTTGCTCGGCATTACTCCTCGCCCCTCCTGTTCGCGCCCGGTGTCCCCGCGGTGTCCCCATCCGGCGCCTCGCCGGCTTGCCCGCGTATAGCATCTCTTGCTATACCCTCTTCATGAGCGAGCGGCGTGACATCCTCGGCAGGGTCATGAGCGAGACCGGGACGACCCAGTCGGAGCTTTCGCGACTCAGCGGTGTCCGCCAGCCCAGCATCAGCCAGATGCTCTCCGGGCGGGTCGAGCCCAGCGACGAGATGCTCGGGCGGCTGCTGTCGTGCATGGGGTTCGGCCTGGAGGTTGTCCGCCGTCCGGTCCGGCTCGAGCTGCCGAGGTCGGTCCGGCGGTCGTGGCTGCTGCACCGCCGCATCGCGACCCTCCTGGATCAGCGGACCCTTCGAGAATGGACCCCTCGCATCCTCGACAACATCGAGCTGCTTCGCGGCCAGCTTCGCGGAGAACCGCACCGCACCAACATCGAGCGATGGAACACACTGGTGGGCGACGGCGACCTTCCCGGCTTGCACCGGATCCTCACCGGCCTCGGCACCGATGCGATCGAGATGCGGGAGGTCTCGCCCATGCGCGGCGTGCTCACCCAGCGGGAGCGCGACGAGGTGTTGCAGCAGCGGGCGGGCTGATGCGCCGGGAGCAGCTCGAACACGCGATCCGGGCCGCGTGCCAGATCATCGGCCGCGACGAGGTGATCGTCGTCGGCTCGCAGGCGATCCTCGGCACGTACACCGAAGCCCAGTTGCCGCCGGAGGCGACGATGTCCGCCGAGGTCGACGTCCTGCCCATCGACGACGACGAACGTGAGGTTGATCGGCTCGCCGACCTCCTCGACGGCGCGGCCGGCGAGTTCTCCCTGTTCGACGAGACCCACGGCTTCCACATCGATGGTGTCGACCTCGGGACCGCGATCCTGCCCGAGGGCTGGCGAGACCGGCTCGTGAAGGTCCAGAACGCGAACACGGCAGCGGTCGGCGGGCATCCGTCCTTCACGGGGTGGTGCCTGGACAAGGAGGACCTGTGCGCCGCCAAGCTGTGCGCCCACCGCGAGAAGGACCTGAACTTCGTCGAGGCGCTGCTCGACCACCAACTGGTCGACGCGGCGGTGATCGCGGAACGACTCGACCGGTTGGACGCCGGGCAGGAGCGTGCCGCGGCCCAGGCCCGGGTCTGGATGCGCGCCCGCTCGGGTCCAGACCGATGACTCGGCCCCACGGTGCGGACCAACCCACATGACCAAACGCCACGAGGACCGGTCGGACGACCGCATCGAGGAGGAGACGGCGGCCCTGCTCGCCGACGACGACGCGCTGCGCGACCTCGACGCGGCCCGAGACGCGATCGCTCGTGGCGAAGGTGTCCGGGGCGTCGAGGCTGTCCGGGCGCTGCGCCCGCCCGGTGACCCCGCGGTGTCCCCACGCGGCGGACCTGAGTGAACCTCATCCACCCGAATCGACCGGAACCGACGAACCGCGTCTGCGTCGAGAACAGCTTGGTCATAGGCATCTCCCAGTAGACAGGGCGATCCGGGGTTGCTCCCGCCGTCCGTGGCGGGAGCAACTGTTGACCGGAGGGTTGTAGGTTCGAGTCCTACCCGAGGAGTACCCGTCGAAAGCCCCGCAAACGCGGGGCTTTTTTTCGTTGGTCCTCCGGGCACCTCTGCGCCATCGCGACCGGCCCTCCGGGGCTCGGCCGTCCAACCGTGTCTCCGTGCGGCCGCGGGACGCCGACGGGCGTGGGCTAGCCTCGGGGCGCGGACCGTCTCCCGACCGCACTCGCCACCCCCGGACCCCGGCGGCGGGCCCGGCACGTGCCCCTCCCCGGCACGAGCCGAAACGGGCCGAGCACGGGAACGGGAGTTCACGGCATGAGCGCCATCGCCATTCGGGGATTGGTCAAGCGGTACGCGCGGGACGCGCCGAACGCCGTCGACGGGATCGACCTCGAGGTCGGAGACGGGGAGCTGTTCGGGTTGCTCGGACCCAATGGCGCGGGCAAGACGACGACCGTCGGGATCGTGACCACCCGTGTGCGCCCCGACGAGGGGACGGTGTTCGTCGACGGGGCCGACGCGCGCCGAAGCCCGGTGGCGGTGCGCGGCAGGATCGGCGTGGTCACCCAGTTCAACACCCTCGACCGCGCCTGCACGGTGCGTGAGAACCTCGTCTACCACTGCCGGTACTTCGGCATCGCGGCCGGCCCGGCACGGGCGAGGGCCGACGAACTGCTGAACGCGTTCTCGCTCGGCGATCGCGGTGACGCGGACGTCGGCGAGCTGTCGGGCGGCATGGCCCAGCGGCTGCAGGTGGCCCGGGCCATCGCCCATCGGCCGAAGGTGCTGTTCCTGGACGAGCCGACCGCGGGGCTCGACCCGCAGAGCCGCATCGCCCTCTGGGAGGTGCTCTCCGAACTGCGTGCCCGGGAGGGCCTCACCATCCTGCTGACCACCCACCACATGGAGGAGGCCGACCGGATGTGCGAGCGCCTGGCGATCATGGATCACGGACGCATCCTCGTGGAGGGGACCCCGGACGAGCTGAAGCGCACGGTGGGCGTGGACACCATCGTCGACCTGCGGGTGGAGGGCCTGGACGAGCCGCTGCGGAGCGCCCTGGCGGCGCTGCCCGGGGTGCACTCGGTCGAGGACGCGCCGGGAGGTGCCCGGGTGCTGGCCCAGCACGAGGACGGGATGCTGGCCCGGGTGGTGCAGGCCGCCGCCGGCCACCGGCTGCACGACGTCTCCGTCACCGAGCCCACGCTCGAGACCGTCTTCATCCGCCTCACCGGACGGGCGCTCCGTGACTGACGCCCTTCCCCTCGGGCTGCGGGCCTTCTGGGGCCTCATCCTGCGCGACCTGCGGGTGCTCAGCCGGGAGCTCGTCGCCTTCGGCCTGCGCACGCTCATGAACCCCCTGCTGTTCGTCTTCGTCTTCACCTACGTGATGCCCAAGATCGGGCTCGCCGGGGTCACGGGCGGCGCACCGAGCGGGGAGGCGTTCTCGACGGTGCTGCTGCCGGGGCTCATCGCCGTGTCGATCTTCTTCCAGGGGATCGCGGCGGTCGCCCTCCCCCTCTCGACCGAGCTGGGCGGGACCCGGGAGATCGAGGACCGGCTCATGGCGCCCGTGGCGATCTGGGTCGTCGCCGCCGAGAAGATCTGCTTCAGCGCGCTGCAGAGCATCATCGCCGCGGCCGCCGTGTTCCCGCTGGTCTACTGGATCCCGGCGACCCCGCCGGCGATCACGGTGCACTGGCCGCTGCTGGTGCTGGTGGTGGTGCTCGCCAGCCTGACGGCCGGATCCATGGGACTGGTGCTCGGGACCGTGGTCCCACCGCGCCAGATCGGGCTCATCTTCAGCATCGTGGTCATCCCGGTGACGTTCCTGGGGTGCGTCTACTACCCGTGGGCGGCCCTGCACCCCATCCGATGGCTGCAGATCGGCGTGCTCGCCAACCCGCTCGTGTACGTGAGCGAGGGCCTGCGGGCGGCGCTCACCCCGGAGGTGGGGCACATGGGCGTTGCGGTCGTCCTGGCCGCGATCACCGGCGTGCTGGTCGCGCTGACCTGGCTCGGAATCCGGACGTTCACCCGGCGGGTCGTCACCTGAACCGCCGGAGGAGGGCGCGGCATCGGGCATGCGGCCTGCGAGGATCGCCGAGGGTCACGTTCCCAGGCACCGTCCGAGGAGACACGCGCATGACCACTGCAGCCTTCCGCGCCCGGGTCGCCCTCGCGACGGCCGGTGCCGCCGCGCTGGCCCTCCCGGCCGCCGGCCACGGCGCCATCGCCTTCCAGAAGCCGACCGGCCCGGGCGACCGCATCTACCTGGCGAACGACGACGGCGGCGCCGCGCGCATGCTGGCGGTGCGCGGCGCGAACGCCGTCATCTCCCCCGACGGCGCGCGCCTGGCGTACCAGCCCTTGCGCGGAGGCGGCGCGGGTCCCGGCCCGGTCCGCATCCTCACGATCGCGGACGGCACGATCGTCGCGTCCGCACAGGTCTGCCGGACCCCGCCCGTGTGGTCCCCGGACGGCACGCGCCTGGTGTGCACCACCGAGACCGCCACGGCCGACGGGTTCATCACCGGTGAGGGCCTGGCCATGGTCGACGCCGCAACCGGCACCCGCACGACGTTGGTCCGGGCACCGAGGAACCAGGTGGACAGCGTCGACTGGTCGCCCGACGGCACCCGGATCGCCTATGCCGCCGGCCGGTTCGCGAGCACTCGCACCGATGTCTTCATCGCCGACCCGGCGAACATGGCCGGGAAGGTCCTGGCCGTCCGCGATGCCACCGGCCCGGTCTGGGGGCCCGCCAGGATCGCCGTCACGCGGTACACCCGGCGGAAGGTCCGCATCGGCGGTCAGCCGAGCACGGTCATCCACTCGCAGATCTGGACGGTGAACCCCACCGGCGGCGGCGCACGGCGGCTCACCTCGGTCCCGCCCGGGCCGTTCCTGGTGACCGGGCCGTTCGCCCGCGCGTGGACCCCGGACGGCGCGGCGCTGGTCGGGGCGATCGGCGGGGACGACTACTCCGTGCCGATCACCGTGAACGCCTCCACCGGCGCCGTCCGGCGCCTGGGCCCCGCCAGGGTCATCGCCTTCCCCGAGGCGGTCTCCGCCGATGGCCGGACGCTGCTGATGAGCGAGAACCACATCGCGGGCGACGGGCGACTGCGGCTCGTCGGGATCGGCGGACGGCAGGGGCGGATCATCCTGCGCGGGATCACCACGGTGTCGGTGAGCGCCGGCTGGCAGCCATGAGCGCGCGGGTGGTCACCCTTTCCCGGGGGTGACCACCCGGCATCGGCACCACCACCGCGGACCCGGCGCCCCCCGAGGGTGAGCGCACACGTGTGCCGCGGGCCTCAAGTTCCGTCCCATATTCGCGAGTGCTGGAGAGCGTTGCTCCGGTGCCCCGGGCGGAAAGGTCGTGCCATATGCGGTTCACGCAGCACCTGAAGGTCGGACAGCGGCTCCTGCTGGCGTTCTCGCTCACGGCGGCCGTGTTCCTCGTCGCGATCGCCGTCGGGTGGGTGAGGGTCGGCGGTGTCGCGGACGCCCAGGGCGGGTTCGCCAACGCGTCCTCGCGCGCGCACGCCGCCGCCGCCGCCGTCTACAACATGCGCGTCTCGCAGTCTCAGAACGTCGCGCTCGCCGGCCGCGCCCGCGTCCTCAACGACGACGGCTCCGACATGCACGAGGGCGACATCGCCGCCTTCGAGGCGGCCCTCACCGCGCTGCGCGGTGCCGTCGCCGACGACGCCGGCCGCGCCGAGGTGCGCCGCATCGACGGTCTCTACGCCACCTGGGCCGCGGCGGACGAGCGCCTCACCCCGCTG
The DNA here is from genome assembly GCA_001464275.1 of Actinobacteria bacterium Ga0077560. Classification (GTDB taxonomy): domain Bacteria; phylum Actinomycetota; class Thermoleophilia; order Miltoncostaeales; family Miltoncostaeaceae. Next base: position 5,488 of record LNFL01000010.1, read on the forward strand.
CTGGAGGGGCGGCGCGTGCGGGAGGCCGTGGCGCTGGAGAACGGCGCGATCAACGTCCTGGGTGACGACCTGGCCGAGGCGCTGAGCGCGCTGGGCGACCGGCAGGCGGCCGCGGGCGCCCGCGCAACCGACGCCGGCGTCGCGCAGGTGCGGTTCCTGCTGCTCGCGCTCGCGCTGCTGGCGCTGACCGTCGCGATCGCACAGGCGGTCCTCGCGAGCCGGTCGATCGTGCGGCCGATGAACCGCATCCGGACTCACATGGTGTCCATCGCCGAGGGCGGCGACCTCACCGCTCGCGTCGACGCGAGCCGCACCGACGAGCTGGGCGACCTCGCCCACGCGTTCAACGCCCTCATGGCGACCTTCCACGACATCGTCCGCGGCGTCGGCGAGTCCGGACGCAGCCTGCTGGCCACGGCGGGTGATCTGACGCGCACCTCCGGGGAGTCCGAGCGCGCCGTCGCCGAGGTGGCGTCCACGGTGGAGACGGTCGCGGAGGCATCGAGCGCGCAGGCCGCCAGCGCCATGCGCGTGACCGAGGAGGCGCAGGACATGGCCCGGCGGGTCGCGAACGTGGCCGACGGCGCGGAGCGCCTTGCCGCGGCCGCCGAGCGCGCCGACCAGACCGCCGGGGAGGGCGCGCAAACCGTGACCCAGGCCGCCGACACGATGGAGCGGGTGCAGGACGCCGTGGGCCGCACGGCCTCGGTGGTCGAGGCGCTCGGAGCCCGCGGCCAGGACATCGGGGCGATCGTGGCGACCATCGCCGAGATCGCGTCCCAGACCAACCTGCTCGCGCTCAACGCCGCCATCGAGGCCGCGCGGGCCGGCGAGGCCGGACGCGGGTTCGCGGTGGTCGCCGACGAGGTGCGCCAGCTCGCCGAGTCCACCCGGCGGCAGGCCGGATCGATCGCGGAGATCGTCGGCGACATCCAGGCGCAGACCGCCCAGGCGGTGTCGACCATGGAGGAGGGCCGCGACCGGGTGTCGGACGGCGTGCGCCGCACCGCGGCGGCCGGCGACGCGTTCGCGGCCATCCGCGCCGAGGTGGAACGGCTCACCGAGGAGATCGGCGGGGTGGCGGCCGCCGCCGTGGAGCTGCGGTCCGGCACCGAGGCCATGCGCGAGGGCATCGCCGAGGTGGCCGCGGTGAGCGAGCAGAACGCGGCCGCCGCGCAGGAGGTCGCCGCATCCTCCGCCCAGACCGCCGCGAGCGCGGATCAGGTGGGCACCAGCGCGGTCCAACTGAGCCAGACGGCACGGACCATGGTCGACCTCGTGGCGACCTACACCGTGTGGAGCCCCGGCCAGGAGGACCAGCGCGGCGGCATGCGCACCCTGGACGAGCACCTGGCGCGGCGCTACTCCGAGCCGCCGAGCTGACACGGCCCTCCCCGGGGGGCGCGCTGAATATTCAAGGCAGGGCCCCTCCCGGACGACATCCGATGCAGGACATCGCAGTTCGTCGACACGGAGGTCGACCCGATATGCACGTCGTGCACCGGCTCAAGGTGGGCCAGCGGCTGGCCATCGCCTTCGCGCTCACCGCGGCCGTCTTCCTGGCCGCCCTGGCCACCGGATGGATCCAGGTGGGCAGCATCGCCGCCGAGCAGCGGGCCTACGCCCGCGCCTCGTCGCAGGCCAACGCCGCCGCCGCCGCGGCCTACAACATGCGCGTCTCCCAGGCGCAGAACGTGGCCCTCGGCGGACGCTCACGCATGCTGAACGAGGACGGCAGCGACATGCACCGCGGCGATGTCGGGGTGTTCGACACCGCGTTCGCCGCCGTGGGCACGGCCGTCCGCGACGACGCCGGGCGGGCGCGGTACGCGAAGGCGAAGGCCCTGTACGCAGAGTGGACCGCGATGGACGGGCGGCTGGAGGAGCTTCTGGCCGCGGGCCGCGTCGACCGGGCCATCGCGTTCGCCAACACCGACCTCAACGCCGCCGGTGACGAGCTGGCGGGCGCGCTCACCGGGCTGGGCGACCAGCAGGCGAGCGCCGGGGCGGCGAGCACCGACGACGCCGTCTCCGGCGTGCGGCTGCTCATGCTCATCCTCGCCGCGCTCGCGCTGCTCACCGCCGCGGGCCTCGGTGTCGTCGTCACGCGCTCCCTGGTGCAGCGTCTCCGCCGGCTCCAGGCGCACATGATGTCGATCGCCCATGGCGGTGACCTGACCGCCCGCGTCGACGCCTCCCGCACCGACGAGGTGGGTGACCTCGCCCATGCGTTCAACGCGCTCATGGCGACGTTCCACGACATCGTCCGCTCCGTCGGTGAGACGGGCCGGAGCCTGCTGGGCACGGCCGGTGAGCTGTCGGAGACCGCGGGCGGCACCGGCCGCGCGGTGGCGGAGGTCGCCTCCACGATCGACGTGGTGGCCGACGCCTCCAGCAACCAGGCCGCATCGGCGATGCGCGTCACGGCGGAGGCCGAGGAGATGTCCGACCGGGTCGCCACCGTCGCCGGGGGCGCGGAGCGCCTCGCGGAGGCCGCCGGCCGCGCGGACCGCGCCGCGACCGAGGGTGCCGAGACGATGGCCCGCACCGCCGAGGTGATGGACCGCATCGAGCACGCCGTCGGGCACACGGCCGAGGTCGTGGAGGGCCTCGGCGCCAAGAGCGACGACATCGGCGCGATCGTCGCCACGATCACCGACATCGCCGCGCAGACCAACCTCCTGGCGCTCAACGCGGCCATCGAGGCGGCGCGGGCCGGCGAGCACGGGCGTGGCTTCGCCGTGGTCGCCGACGAGGTGCGCCAGCTCGCGGAGTCCACGCAGGAGCAGGCCGGCTCCATCGCGGCGATCGTCAGCGACATCCAGGGCGAGACCGTCCGGGCCGTGCAGGCGATGGATGAGGGCAAGCGCGAGGTCGCCGAGGGTGTGCGGCGCGCGGCCGAGGCCGGAGAGGCCTTCGCGGCCATCACGGCCGACGTCGGCGCCCTGTCGGCCGAGGTCGGCGAGGTTGCCGCCGCGGCGAGCGAGCTGGAGACCGGCACGCGCACCGTCCGTGAGGGCATCGCGGAGGTCGCGGCGGTGAGCCAGCAGAACGCCGCGGCCGCCGAGCAGGTGGCGGCGTCCTCCAGCGAGACGGCCTCCGGAACCGAGCGCGTGGAGCACACCGCCCTGGGGCTCTCATCGACCGCAGAGGTCCTGGTGGGGATGGTGTCCGGGTACACCGTGTGGAACCCGGGCGCTCCCGACAAGCGCGGACGCCCGCGCACCGTCGAGCAGCACCTGGCGCGACGCTACCGGGAGAAGGACTAGACGCACGTTTCCGGCGTGGAACGTCCCCGTAACGGGGGCGCTCCACGCCGGGGGTGCCGCGACGCTCAAGGCGGCGCGACCGGGGCCGATCGGGGGGACGTCCACCCCGTGCCCGAGGTGTCACGTGCCCGTACGTTTTCATCGCCGCCCCCGGGCGGTGCTGCCCCTGTCCGCCCTCGTCGCCGCCGCGGGTCTGAGCCTGGCGCTCGCCCTGAGCGGCGTGCGTCCCGCCACCGCGGGCCCGCCCGCCGGGTTCGGCCTGCGCACCGTGGCCTCCGGCTTCACGCTGCCCACCGCGTTCGCCTACCGGCCCGACGGACGGATGCTCGTCGCCGAGAAGAGCGGCCGGGTCATGATCGTCAACGGCGGCGTCAACGAGGTGTACCTCGACCTTCGCGCCGAGGTGAACTCCGCCCAGGACGGCGGCCTGCTGGGCCTCGCCGTGGACGGCACCGGCCAGGTCTTCGTGTTCTACACGCGGGAGACCCGGCCCTCCGCGCCGGACACCTCCACCAGCGCCGACATCGTCATCGCCGCGTACCGGCAGTCCGCGGCGAACCCCCTCCGGGCCGACGCCGCGACCCGGCGGGTCCTGGTGAGCGGGCTCACGGTGACCCCGGTGAACCACGTCGGTGGCGGCCTGCGCCTCGACGGCGCCGGGCGCCTGCTCATCTCCATCGGGGACGGCGCGACGTTCCGCGACACCGACCCCCTGGCGCTCCGCAGCCAGGACCTGGACAGCCTGGCCGGCAAGCTCCTGCGCATCAATCCCGCCACCGGCGCCGGCGTCCCCGACAACCCGTACTACGACGCGGCCTCCCCGGCGTCGGTGCGGTCGCGCGTGATCGCCCGGGGCTTCCGGAACCCCTTCCGCTTC
>LNFL01000011.1 GCA_001464275.1 Actinobacteria bacterium Ga0077560
CCGGGCGCCCCGTCGATTTCCCCACGCTCGACCGCCGCCGCCACGTGGTGCTCTACCGCGCGGGCATCGCCGCCGCGTGCGACGCCGGCCCCCGGGTGGGCCTGGTGGTGAGCCTGCACGGGCAGGGGCTCTACGAGAAGCGCATGGGCCTCGACGGTCCGGTGCCCGAGCGCAGCGGCCGCCCGCTGCACGAGGTGCGGTTCATCGAGGACCAGGAACGCCTGCAGGCGCGCCTGCGCGCGGAGCTGCCGGCGGCCGGGCTGCCGGAGTGGGAGCGCACCGCGTACCTGCTGCTGCAGGCATGGGACGTGCTGTCGCTCTACCTGTGCTGGGGCGGCCTGCACCGCGGCCAGCGCTGGCTGCTGAACAGCGTGCCCCGGGGCCCGGGGGACGAGGGCGTGACGATCCGGCTGGAGGCCGACGGGGACGACACGTGCGTGGTGGACCCGTGGCCGTTCGACCGGGACCGGATCGTCACCTCGGTCGCCGGCGTGCGCATCCCGTCGGGGCCGTACCGGGACGACGACGCCCTGCGGGCCGCGATCGAGACGGCGGTGCCGGAGCAGGTGTCGGCCACGCTGCGGCCCCGCTGAGGACGCCGGCTCCGTCCGGGGCGCATGACGCGCCCCGGACGGGCGCGACTCAGCCCTCGTACTTAAACGACACCGAGAGCTTCACCCGGAACTGGTCGGGCTTGCCGTCGTCACCGATCGTGACGTCCTGCTGCATCACCTCGGCGACCCGCAGGTCGCGGAGGGTCTTGCTGGCGGTCACGATCGCGGTGGTCGCAGCCGCCTCCCAGCTGCTGTCGTCGGTGCCCACGATCTCGATGACCTTGTAGACGCTGCCCATGGTGCCCTCCTGACGCGGAACGGATGCCCTGGGTCTACCACGGCGCACGGTCGGCTGGCATCGGGCTCACGCCGAAATCGGCCTCAGATGGCCACCGAGCCCTCGGCCCGCAGGCGCTCCAGGTTCACGGCGGCGCGGCCCAGCAGGTTCGCGTCGGCGGGGGTCACGATGAGGCCGCGCTCGGCGCTGCCCAGCACCAGCGACGGCTCCGCACCGGCTCCCAGCCGCAGGGCCGCGTACGCGCAGGCGATCGCGTCGAGGACGGCGGCGTCGGCGATGGGCCCCCAATCGCCGTCCCGCCGCCGCGGGGTCCAGCCGTCCATGTCCACCACCCGCGCCAGGATCGCGTGCGCCTCGGCGAGCCCCTCCGGCTGGGCCCGTCCCGCACCCTTGGGCCGGTACCGCGGCGGGCGGATGCCGAGCCACGCCTCGCGGTAGGCGCCCAGCTCCAGGGCGGGCGCCCCCGGGGGGTGCCGCTCCTCCCACATCAGCTGGCGCAGCACCAGATCGGGCACCGCCTCCACCACCAGCCGCCCGGGGGCGGCGAGCGCCGGCGCCAGCGCCTCACCGCGGATCCCGCCGGCCACCTGCTCCAGCCGCCGGCGCGAGGTGGGGAACACCGGGACGTCCAGCCATGCCAGCACCGACTCCGCGTCCCGGCGGCCGGCGGCGTTCGGGACGGCCAGCGGCGCATCGACCGCCAGGATGCCCGGTTCGGCTCCCACGGCGGCCCCCACCAGCTCGTCCGGACCGCACTCGGTGAGCGCCGTCAGATGTCCCGAGCCATCCAATTCCGCCACCACCGACGGCCGCCGGGTGCCGACGAGCGCCAGAGATTGCAGAAGGTGCAGGCCCAGGTATCTGGGGGTCCCGCCGGAAGGGGTCATCTGGACGACCGCTTCCCGCGCCCACTATGGTGAATCGATGGAACCGCTCCCCCGCACCGGAAAACGCTCGTGATCGCGCTTCTGCTCCTGCTCATCGCGGCGATCCTGCCATGGATCGTGCACCTCGCCCCGGCCCGCCAGCGGCCGCTGGCCCTGGTCGGCGCCGTCGCGGTGGTGATGCTGTTCGGCATCTTCGTCCAGAATCCCCTGTTCTCCTGGGAGTTCTGGGTGGGCCTCATCGCCGGCCTCGTGAGCGTGGTGGGCCTCTCCGCCGCCGGGGGCGGGCGCGGCGGGCGTTCGGCCCGCGGGCCGCGCAGCCCGTTCCGCGGCTACGACGACGGGGCACCCACCGGCGAGATCTGACGGGTGGGGGACCTGCGCGAGGTCCTGGACCGGCTCACGCCGGCCGGGGCCGCGGAACGCGAGGACCTGTGGCTGGTGCGCCGCGCGGCCGCGGCGCCCGACCCGTGGTCTCGGCACACCGCCCTGCACGCCACCGGCTCGGCGCTGGTGGTGCACCCGGCCACCGGACGGGTGCTGCTGCGCTGGCACACGCGCCTGCACGGCTGGTATCAGGTGGGCGGCCACGGGGATCCGGGCGAGACCGACCCCGCGGCGATCACGCTCCGCGAGGCGCGTGAGGAGACCGGGCTGGACGACCTGCGGTTCTGGCCGGACCACGACGATCCGCTGCCGGTGCACGTGGTGGTGGTGAACGTGCCGGCGGGCAAGGGCGAGCCGGCCCATCGGCACGGCGACCTGCGGTACGTGCTCGCCACCGGCACCCCGGACGCGGTGCGGGCCGAGCACGACGGCGCCGACCTGCGGTGGCTCACCATCGCGGACGCGGTGGCGCTGGCGGAGGAGGAGAACCTGCGGGAGACCCTCCGCCGCGCCGCCGCCGTCCTGGCCTAGGCCTTCGCCGCGGCGGTCCGCCGCGTGGCGGTGCCGTTGCCGCGCACCCGCCGGGCCGCGCCGCGCTCGGTGGTCTCGCCCTCGGTGCGCAGCGCGCCCTCACGGGTCTCCACGTGGGCCCGCACGAACCAGTGGAACTGCTCCAGCTGCCGCAGCTGGCCGATGAGCATGTCCTCGGTCACCGGGTCCAGGTCGCCCACCTCGTCCATCGCGGCGCGATGGGAGGTGAGCAGCCCGCGGTAGACGATGTCCAGCGCGGCCAGGTGCTCCAGCGTCTCGGCGCGCATGAGGTCGTAGTCGTCCCACGACCGCAGCGCCACCAGGGCCCCGGCGTTGCCGTTGGGCGAGGCCCCCATGGCGGCGATCCGTTCCGCGGTCTCGTCGGCCATCAGCCGGGCCGCGTCAACCTGCGGGTCCAGCATCTCGTGCACGGCGATGAACGCCGGACCCACGACGTTCCAGTGGATGTGCTTGAGCACCAGTGAGAGGTCGACCAGCGCCGCCAGCCGCTCCTGCAGGATCTCCACGACGCGGCGGTTGGCACCCTCGCCGAGTCCGGCCAGCGTGAACGTGCCGGCGCCCTTCGTCTGGGTCTTCGTGGCCATGGGTGGAGCCCTCCCGGATCGGTTGCGTGGCCGGACGGGGTCGGTTCGCCCGGCCCCGGGGGGTTCCCGGTTCGGGCGGCGCTCACACCTGGGTCCGCGTGCCCGGACGCCGGGTGACCGGGAGCGGACCGTCCGCGTGGTGGGCCCCGGAGGGCCCGCCGACTACTTGTCGGCGGGCTCCAGGTACTGGTCGATGATCGACTGCCCGCGGGCGGGGTCGTCGGTGAGGATGAGCCCCTCGCGGAGCTTCACCACGCCGCGCGCCGGGTTGCCCGTCTGGATGAGGGCGATGCCGGCCGCGACCTTCGCGTCGGCGTAGCCGGGGTCCAGGGTCTCGGCGGCCAGCGCCGGCTCCCGGGCCTCGGTCACCTTCTCGGCGCGGATCAGCGAGAACGACGCGAAGGCCGCCGCGGAGGCGTCCTTGGGGTCGAGCTTGCGGGCGTCTCCGAAGGCCCGGGCGGCCTCGGCATCCTTGCCGAGCGAGTTCAGGGCGATTGCCCGGCCGAACGCCGCCGCCGCCATCTTCGGATCCTTCACCAGCGCGCGGTTCCACGACCCCAGGGCCTTCTTGGCCTGGCCGGAGCGCTCGAACAGCTGGGCCTGGACGGCCTGGCCGGGCGCGCCGGCACGCCACGGGGCGGGCCAGGCGTCGATGAGCGCCTGCGCGTCGTCCGGCTTGCCCTGCTCCACCAGGTACCGCGCCTGGGCGACGCCGTACGCCATCACCGTGGGGTTGCGCTTCACGATGACCTGCAGGCTGCGGCTCAGGTCCGGCACGGCGTTCCAGTCCGGCGGGACCTTGAGCTGCACGGTGAGCTCCTCGGTGCCGCGGCGCAGCTCCACCGGCACGGCCGTGTCGGCCGGCAGGGCCCGCAGCGCCGTGGCGTAGCCGCCCGGGGTGAGGGTGGGGATCTCGTTGATCGAGGTGATGACGTCGCCGCGCCGGATGCCGGCCTTGGCGACATCACCGCGCGGGGCCACGGCCACCACGAACTGCCCGCCGCGCGCGGGGACCTTGAGGCTGCGCGCGATCCCGCCCCACAGGGGCATCACGAAGGCGTCGAGCCGGCCCCGGGGGGTGGTGAGCTTGAGGGTGATGACCTTCTCCAACGGCGGCGACACGCGGTTCTGGGCGTCGGTCGCCTGGAGTCGCACGCGGTACCGGCCCTCCGGCAGCTGGAACCGCTGCTGGTTGGTGGCCTCCACCAGGAAGTAGACCCGGCCCGCCTTCTCGGTGCGGGTGGATTGGATGGTCTTCACCAGCAGGTTGCCCTTGACCGCCGTGAGCTGGAGCGTGAGCTTCGCCGGGGTCGCGGTGCGGACGCCCACCAGGAAGCGGGCGTGGCCCTGGCGGGACTCGGCCGTGGAGGGCACCTTCAGGTTGGTGAGCCGCGGCGGACCGGCGGGCGCGGTGGGCGCGGCCGGCGTGCTGGGCGTCGTGGAGGGCGCGGTGGTGGTCGGCTGCGG
>LNFL01000012.1 GCA_001464275.1 Actinobacteria bacterium Ga0077560
AACCTTCCTCCAGACCACGATCAACGGCCTCGCCAGCGGCTCCATCTACGCCCTCGGCGCGATCGGCCTCTCCCTGGTCTACGCGATCCTCAAGCTCGTCAACTTCGCCCACGGCGACTTCATGACGCTCGGCGGCTACGTGGCCTTCGCGGTGAACGTCACCTGGGGGATGCCCCTCATCGTCGCCGCGGCGGCGGCGGTCGTCGCCATCGCGGTGGTGGGGCTGGCCACCGAGGCCGTGATCTGGCGGCCCATGCGCAACCGCGGCGCCGGGGTCATGCAGCTGCTGCTGCTCTCCATCGGCCTGGCCTTCGTGATGCGCAACCTCATCCTCTTCGGATGGGGCGGCCAGGAGAAACGCCTGGGCATCGACAACACCCGCACGTTCGACCTCGGCATCGTGCGCGTGAGCCTCATCCAGATCCTGGTGATCGGCATCGCCGCGGTCGTGCTGGTGGCGGTGGGCCTCATGCTCAGGTCGACCTACATCGGCAAGTCGATGCGGGCGCTCTCCGACAGCTTCGACCTGGCCGAGGTGAGCGGCGTCGACACCCGCCGTGTGGTGACCTACACCTGGGTGCTGGGCGGGGGGCTCGCGGGCCTCGCCGGCGTGCTGGCCGGGATCTTCGCCACCCTGCGCCCGGACACCGGCTTCCTGCTGCTGCTGGGCATCTTCGCCGCCGTCATCCTCGGTGGCATCGGAAACCCGTTCGGTGCCCTCATCGGCGGCATCGCGCTGGGGCTCGTGCAGGAGTGGTCCACCAACTGGATCACCCCGACCTACAAGGAGGCCATCGGCTTCCTGGTGCTGATCCTGGTGCTGCTGTTCCGGCCCAACGGCGTCCTCGGACACGCGACCCGGACCGGCTGAGGAGGAACCCGTGGACCCGCTCCTCGCATTCGGCTTCTGGGCCTACGTCCTGACGGTGGCCGGCATCTACGCCATCTTCGTGCTGGGCCTGCAGGTGCAGGTGGGCGACACCGGCCTGCTCAACTTCGGGCACGTCGCGTTCATGGCCATCGGCGCCTACGGCATGGGCCTCATGGTCACCAACGGCGTCCCGATCCTCATCGCCATCCCGCTGGCCATCATCCTGGCCGCGCTCGCCGGCGTGCTGCTGGGCATCCCCACCCTCCGGCTGCGGGGCGACTACTTCGCGATCGTGACGATCGCCGCCGGGGAGATCCTGAGGATCCTGATCCAGAACCGGCAGGAGGAGACCGGGGGCACGCTGGGCCTGCGCCGCGCGTCGGGGTCCTGGCGGGACTTCAACGACGGCGTCCTCGACTGGCTCGACGGCATCGGGCTCTCGGGCATCGACCGGCGGGTGCCGCTGCTGCTGCTCACCTGGCTCACCGCCCTGTTGGTGGCCCTGCTGCTGCTGCACGTCGGCAGGTCGCCGTGGCGGCGCACCCTGCGCGCCGTGCGCGAGAACGAGGACGCGGCGGCCGCGGTCGGCAAGCCGGTGTTCCGGCTCAAGCTCCAGGCGCTGGCCCTGGGCGCGGCGATCGCGGGGCTCGCCGGCGTCTACTTCACGTTCCTGCAGACCTCGCTCTACCCCGAGAACTTCGAGCCCATCGTGACCTTCATCGGCTTCGCGATCCTCATCCTCGGTGGGATCGGCAGCTACTTCGGCACCGTCGTCGGCTCCATCGTGATCGCCTTCATCATCTCGGGCGTCCGGTTCCTGGACTTCCCGCTGGCGGAGGACAAGGTCGCCGCGCTGCGCTTCGTGGTGATCGGGCTGATCATCATGGCGATGATGGCCTTCCGGCCGCAGGGCCTGTTCGGGAAGAAGGAGGAGCTCCATCTCGACTGAGGCCCCCATCCTCGAGGTCACGGACCTGCGCCGGCACTTCGGGGGCGTGAAGGCCGTCGACGGCGCCACGTTCACCGTGCGGCGCGGCAGCATCACCTCCCTCATCGGGCCGAACGGCGCGGGCAAGACCACCGCCTTCAACCTGGTGACCGGCTTCACGCGCGCCGACGCCGGCAGCGTGCGCTTCCAGGGCGACGACGTCACCCGGCGCGGCCCGGACCAGCTCGCGCGCCTGGGCATGGTCCGGACGTTCCAGCTCACCCGCGTCCTTGGGAAGATGCGCGTCATCGAGAACGCGATGCTCGCCGCGCAGGACCACCCGGGTGAGCGCTTCGTGAACGCCCTGGTGCCGGGCCGCTGGCGCAGCCGCGAGGCCCAGGTGCGCGAGCAGGCGATGGCGATGCTCGACCAGGTGGGGCTCGCGGCCAAGGCCGAGGACTACGCGGCGACGCTCTCCGGCGGCCAGCGCAAGCTCCTGGAGCTCGCCCGCGCCCTCATGGCCAACCCGAGCCTGGTGATGCTCGACGAGCCGATGGCCGGCGTGAACCCCACCCTCGGCCGCCAGCTGCTGGACTACCTCGCCACGCTCCGGCAGGAGCGCGGCCTCACCGTGCTCTTCATCGAGCACGACATGGAGGTCGTCATGGACGTGAGCGACGAGGTCGTGGTGATGGGCGAGGGCCGCGTGATCACCCAGGCGCCCCCCGACGAGGTGCGCAAGGACCAGCGGGTCATCGACGCCTACCTCGGAGCGGCGGGGGCGGACGCGTGAGCGCGGACGCCGGTCAGCCGGTCCTGGTGGCCGAGAACCTCGTGGGCGGGTACGTCCCCGAGGTGGACATCCTGCGGGGCTGCTCGCTCACCGCCAGCGACGGGGAGATCGTCGTGGTGATCGGCCCCAACGGCGCCGGCAAGTCCACCTTGGTGAAGGCGATCTTCGGGCTGGTGCCCCTGCGCGAGGGCCGCGTGACCCTGCGCGGCGAGCTCGTGAGCGGGCTGCGGCCCAACCGCATCAACGCCATGGGCATGAGCTACGTGCCGCAGGTCAACAACGTGTTCCCCTCCCTCACCATCCAGGAGAACCTGGAGATGGGCGCCGCCAACAGCCGCGCGACGATGCGCGAGCGCACCGAGGCGATGTACGAGCTGTTCCCACGCCTGCGGGAGCGGCGCCGCAACCGGGCCGAGGGACTCTCGGGCGGCGAGCGCCAGATGCTCGCCGTCGCACGTGCGCTCATGCCGGAGCCCTCGGTGCTGTTGCTCGACGAGCCGTCGGCGGGTCTCGCCCCCAAGGCGGTGGGCGAGGTCTTCGAGACCGTCAAGCAGGTCAACGAGGCCGGCGTGACGATCGTGATGATCGAGCAGAACGCCCGCGCCGCGCTG
>LNFL01000013.1 GCA_001464275.1 Actinobacteria bacterium Ga0077560
CCCCGCCCGCCGGCTCTACGCCCGGGAGGGTTTCGTGACGTGCCCGCCCTTCGCCGAGTACACCGACAACCCGTTCAGCACCTGCATGACCCTGGATCTGGGGCCGGGCTGACCGTTCGTCGCGTGGTGCGGCTCCGCCCGCCCGGGGATGATCCACCTGTGCGGCGGCTCTCGTACACCGGTGTCCTCATCCTCCTCGCGCTCTGTGCCGCTGCGCCTGCCGCGGCAACGCCCGTGGTGTTGCCCGGCTGGCCCGTGCCGGCCCCGGCGGGGCCCGTGCTGGCGGGGCAGCCCGGCGGCGTGGCCGTATCGGGGACCGCTGGGCTGGACACGCCATCGTGGAAGGTTGTGGCAGCGTTCACCGCTGACGGGTCGCGCCGGTGGGTGGCCGCCCGCCGGCCGGGCTGCGGCAACTGTGATGGGGAGCAGCCCACGCGCCTCCAGCCCGATGGCGGCTACGGGCCGGTCGGATTCACCGCCGACGACTTCTGGAACGTGGACGCCACCGGGCGGATCGTGGCCGGGTGCCCGGGGGTGGCGATGCCGGGCGGTGACTGCATCGCCGCCGGCGGCACGCCTGCCACGACCCCCCTGTTCTCGCGTGCCCGCGCAGGCGTGGCTCGGTGGGCGCTCGCCGACGGCGACGCGGTGTGGACGGCGGAGAACGAGGTCTGGGCGCCGGTGGTGATCGACGGCGAGGGCGTCGCTTACACCGCCTTTCCGCCCGGGCCGGCCCCGGGCGACCGGCGCTCGGGCCGGGGCGTCGCCCTGGACGCTGCCACCGGGGCGCTGCGCTGGCGCACCTCCGGGGTGGACCGTGTGGTGACCGCCCTCGATCGGGGAGTGCTCGCGAACACGCCCGACGGCGTGGCCGCGCTGGGTGAGGGGGCCATCGTGCGCTGGACCCTGCCTCCGAGCCTGGGTCCCGCCACCTTCGCGATCACCGACGCGGCGCGCGGGGAGGTGGTCGTGCAGCTGGGCACGGGCGTCCCGCGGGTGGCCGGCGTGGGGCTGGCGACCGGGGAGGTCCGGTGGATCACCGGCGGCGGGCGGGCGGCCCGGCTGTTGTCGACGGGGCCTCGCGGCATGCGGTACCTGGCGGTGGGCCGGACGCTGCGCGCCGTCACGGTGGCCGGCCGTGTGGCCTGGACCCTTCCGGCGGCGCAACCGGTCGCGGGCGCACACGAGCTCGGCGATGGCACGGTCATGGTGTCGACCGGCCGCGGTGAGGACGGCCTGCTGCTGCGCGTCGCCCCGCGCCGGCAGGCGCCACGGGTCACCGAACCGGCCGTGGACCTCTCCCGCCGGGTGATCCGGCCCTGCGGCACTGCGCGCGGCTGCGTGCTGGAGCCCGCGTCCGGGGCGGTGCTGCGCGTCCGGATGCCACGGAGCAGCACACTGCGCCTGCGGCTCGTGCTGCCCGGCGGAGGACCCGGAGGGGTCATCCTGCCCCGGAGCCCGGTCGCGGTGCCCGCGGGGGAGAGCTACCTGCGCTTCGACGCCGGCGCGCCAGGGGCGAGGCGGGCGACGCTGGAGGTGCGGTGGCGGGTCGCCGGGCGCCCCGGCGTCGCACGCATCCCGATTCGCCTGGTCCGCTGACGTCGCCGCTGTGCGGCGCCCGCGGTTGGAGCTACATTCACCCTCCATGATCGAGGCCGTCCTCATCCTCACTGTGGCCGCCGGGGCGGTGGTGCGCACCAAGGTGGTGCGGCGCACCGAGCTGCGCCGGGCCCGCGAGCGCGCGGAGTGGGTGCTGGACGACCTGGCAAACGACACCTGCGCCGCGCTGGCGAAGGGACGCGAGGGCCGCCGGTCGAACCGCGCGATCCGGCGCTACGAGCGCACTCGTGAGGCCGTGGCCTCCGCCGCCAGCCGCCGCGAGCTCGACCGGGTCGTGGCCCGGCACCGGCGCCGCAGGCGAGTCACCGAACTGGGAACTCGCGGTCTGGACCGCGCGCGGGGTATCGTCACCGGAGGCATCCCCCGCCGACGCTGACCGCGGACGGCCAGGGCCCCGGAGAACGAGTAGAGATCCCTCCGGTGCGGAGCCCCATCCGCGCACCCCGCGCACCGCTTCCGTAGCCTATGCGGACCGAGGATGCGTCCCGAACGGACGCCACGGCACTCGGCGGGTGGTCCGCGAGCAGCCCCC
>LNFL01000014.1 GCA_001464275.1 Actinobacteria bacterium Ga0077560
CCCGTCGGCGCCTGATCCGGTGCCGGGGAGGGTCCCCCAGGGACCCGTCGCCGTCGTCGGCGTCGGGCTCATGGGGGGCTCCCTCGGCCGTGCGCTGCGGCGCGCCGGCGTCGCGGACGTGCGCGGGTTCGACCCGCAGCCCGGCGTGGCGGCCCAGGCCGTGGCGCTCGGCGCGGTCACGTCCGCCGCCCAGACGCTCGAGGCGGCATGCGACGGCGCGGCCTGCGTGGTGATCGGCGCCCCGGTCCCCGCGATCCCGTCGATCGCCCGCGCCGTGCTGGCGTGCGCTCCGGAGGACTGCCTGGTGACCGACCTGGGGTCGGCGAAACGCTCGGTCGTCGAGGCCCTGGGCCCGGTGGACCGCGAGCGGTTCATCGGCGGGCATCCCATCTGCGGTGGCGAGCGATCCGGTGTCGCGGCGGCGCGTGAGGACCTGTTCCGCGGTGCCACGTGGTTCCTCACGCCCACCGTCGAGGCCCGTCCGGGGCTCTACGAGCGGCTGCACACGCTGGTCGCGGCCTGCGGCGCGTCCCCGGTGGCCATCGACGCCGCCGTGCACGACCGGCTGATGGCGCTGGTGAGCCACGTGCCCCACGTGCTCGCGGCGGCGCTCATCCACCAGGCGGCCGACACCGCGCCCGAGGGCCGGGAGGCGCTGCGCTCCGCCGGGCCGTCGTTCAACGACCTCACCCGGGTGGCCGGGTCGAACCCGCCCCTGTGGGCCGACATCCTCCTCGCGAACCGCGACGCCGTGGTGGAGGCGCTCGAGGACTTCCGCGGCCGGCTGGGCGCGGTGGGCGAGGCGGTCGCCCGCGGTGACCGTGAGGCGCTGCTCACGTTCGTGGCGGGCGCGGCCGAGGGCCGTGAGCGGCTGCGCGCCGGCGCCGCCGCCCCGTCCGACCGCGAGCCCTGGCACATCGTCGCCGACATCCCGGACCGCCCGGGCGCGCTGTCGGAGATCGCGACGGCCCTGGGGCACGCCCACATCAACATCGGGGACCTGGTGCTGCGGCCGGGCCCGCCGGGCGGGGTGGGGGAGCTGGTGATCCGCGTGGACGACGCGGACTCCGCGCGGGAGGCGGTGCGCCTCATCGCCGAGCGCGGCTACACCACCCGCAGCAGCCCGGCCTGAGCCGTCAGGCCCCGCGCCGCTCCAGGAACTCCAGCACCACGTTCGCCAGCGACCCGCCGCGCCAGGCCAGCGGGCTCTCGCCCTCGCCCTCGACCACCAGCTCGGCGCCGGGGATGAGCGCCGCGTACTCCTCGGCGATCGCCAGCGGATGGTCCGGGTCGAGCTCGTCGCGGCTGCCGACCACCAGCACGGGCACCGCGAGGGCGCGCAGCGCGTCCATGCCGTCGAACGCGGCCGTGCGCGGGATGGCCGCCAGCGCCGCCGCGACGCCCTCGGGGTGCTCGTGCCGCTCCATCCGCTGCCGGATGACCGTGCTGATCGACGCCCGCCAGCGCTCCGGGACGTGCGGGGTG
>LNFL01000015.1 GCA_001464275.1 Actinobacteria bacterium Ga0077560
GCCCCCAAGGCGGTGGGCGAGGTCTTCGAGACCGTCAAGCAGGTCAACGAGGCCGGCGTGACGATCGTGATGATCGAGCAGAACGCCCGCGCCGCGCTGGCGCTGGCCGACCGCGGCTACGTGCTGGAGAGCGGCCAGAACCGCTTCACCGGCCGGGGCGCCGAGCTGCTGGACGATCCGCAGGTGGCCGAGCTCTACCTGGGCGGCAGGTCGGCCGGAGACGCCTGAGGGAGGGCCGTCCGGGCCCTCCCTCGGCGAAACGGCGTCAGCCCCCGGTGACGGGGAACACCTCGTCGCTGTCGACGAGCTTGCCGCCCTGGTAGACCCACTTGCCGTAGCTGGCGGACGCGGGGTCGCCGTTGGCGTCGAGGTCGATCGGGCCCGAGGCGCCCTCGTAGTCGATGTCCTCGCCGGCCTTCACGGCCTTGAGGGCGTCGCCCAGCTGCTCGAACGTGTACTTGGTGCCCGGCGCGCCGGAGACCTCGGCCAGCTTGCCGGCGATCTCGGTGCCGTCGGTGGAGCCGGCACGCACGGCTGCGAGGCCGTACAGCACGACGGCGTCGAACATCTGCGCGTCGTAGGTCTGCCGGTCCTTCTTGACCTGGGCCTTCCAGAGGGCGTCGAACGCCTTGCCCGCCGGGGCGTCCAGGCTGGTGGGCACGGTGCCCTGCATGCCCTCGGTGACCTTCTCACCGGCCTTGGTGGGCAGGTCGTTGGAGCGCAGGCCGTCCGCCGTCCAGGTCTTGGCCGGGTCCCACTTGCCCGTGCGCAGCAGCGCCGGGCCCATCTTCTGCCAGGAGTCCGGGAAGTCGATGATCACCCACGCCGCCGGGTTGCCCGCGGCGAGCTTGGCGGCCTCGGAGTCCAGCGAGGTGGCCTCCGGGTTGTAGGGCACGTTGACGCCGACCTTGCCGCCGCCGGCCTCCCACGCCTTCGTGAACTCCTCGACCAGCGCGGTGCCGTAGGCGTCGTTGCGGCCGCCGGTGTTCACCGTGGAGGTCGCGCCGATGGCCTCACCCAGCACCTGGGCGAGCACCTTGCCCTGGAGGGCGTCGGACGGAGGCGTCCGGGCCACCAGGCCGTTGTCCTCGAGGCCGGTCACCTCGGGGGAGGTCGCCGACGGGCTGATGAGCGGCACGCCCGCGTCGACCGTGACGTTCTCGGCCACCGGGATGGTCTCCGAGCTCGCCATGGGGCCCGCGATGACCGACACGCCGTCGGACTCCACGAGCTTCGTGGCCGCCTCCTGGGCGCCCTGCGGGTCGGTCTTGCTGTCCTCGGTGGTGAGGGCCAGGGTGATGTCCACGCCGGCGTCCTTCGCCGCCTGGTTCACCGTCTCGGCCCCGAGGTTCGCCGCGTCGGACGCGGGACCGCCGAACGGCGACAGGTCGCCGGTCAGCGGGACCAGCACCCCGACCTTCAGCTCACCGACATCAGCGCCGGCGCTCCCGCCATTGGTGCTGCCGCCCTCGTTGTCGTCGCCGCAGCCTGCGGCGATCATGCCCGTGCTCAGCGCAAGCGCGGCCATTGCCGCCACCATTCGCCGACGTCGAATCATCTCACGCGCCCCTTGATTGGTTGCTTCCGCCGAGGGCCGCACTGCGGGGGTCCCCGGTTTCGGCCGCGAGACTACCGGCGACCCCCGACGCACCGCTAGTGACCACTGTTGCGAACCGCCCTCCGGCGGCCGGCGTCAACCGCCCGTGAGCGTCCGGATGTCGGCCGCCAGGTCCTCCGGCGAGAAGGGGATGCCGCCCGGATAGCTGGCCACCTGCCGCCCCTGCGCGTCGATGAGCACGACGCGCGCGGTGTGGACCGACTTGGTCACGTCGCCGCCCGGCTGGGCCGTCACCGACCACGCAGCCCACATGGGCGCCAGATCGGCCCGGGTGCCCACGATGTAGCGCATGCGCCCCTCGAGGCGGTGGACCTTCAGGTAGTTGCGCACCGAGGCGCGCGTATCCCCATCCGGGTCCACGCTGATCGCCACGACGTCGATGCCGTCCGCGGCGGGACCGGCCAGCTCCAGCGCCTGGGAGATCTCCTGGCCCACCAGCGGGCAGACGTCCGGGCAGTTGGCGAACAGGAAGGTCACGATCGCCGGGCGCCCCGCGCGCGGCACCTGCACGGGCTCCCCCTCCTGGTCCCGGCCCAGCGTCGCGGGCGCCGCGCGCAGCTCGGGGTAGGTGGCGGCCCGCAGCGGGGGCGCCCCGTCGTCACCGCCGAGCACGACCACCGCGGCCACCCCGAGCGCGAGCAGCGCGGCGACGACGATGGCTGCGAGTGCGGGCCGGGGCATCGCCCGGACTCTAGCCGTCGCGACGGGCCGCCGGCCGCCGCGACCCCGCCCGTTCGGGTGTTGCCCGTCCACGCGCGGATGTGGGAGGTTCTGCCCCCATGACCCCGGCCGACGTCCGACAGGTTCCCGTGGTGCTCGCGCCCGCGCACGGCGTCGCCCGCCCGCGCGGCTTCGCGCTGCGGGCCCCGCTGCCGGCCGGCGTCTACCCGGACGCGCCCACCGCGCTGCGCGCCGCGCTCGTCGCGGCCCCGGGGTGGCTGAGGCTGCTGCTGTTCATCGACGTGCTGCTCGGCCGTCCCGCCCGGCGCTGGGGCGCCTACGGCGCGGCGCCCGGGGACCGCCTGGGCCCGCTGCGGGTCGTGGAGGCCCACGCCCGGCGGGTGACCCTGGCGGGCGTCCTGGGCGGCGTCTCGGCGCACCTGGAGATCCACGTGAGCGACGGGGCCGTCACCGCCCACGGCGCCCTGGGCAGCGGTCGCCCGGTCATGGACCGCGTGCTCGCGGGCCTGGCCCGGATGCTGGTTCGCACCATCCTCGCGCGCGCCGCGGGACTGATGGCCGCTCGCGTTCAGCCCTCGGTGAGCACCTTCGCGAACATGGCCGAGCCGGCCGTCGCGAACACGATGGTGTAGCCCCGGGCGAGCCAGAACGCGCGGGCGGTGGTCGCGCGCTCGTCGGTGGTCCCCAGGTGCAGGCGGCTGTTCACGAACACCGCCGCGCGGAAACCGTGCTCGGCGAGCGCCGCCTCGAGCATCGCCACCATGGCCCGCCCCACGCCCCGGCGCCGCAGGTGCGCCGCCACCACCATGTTCGACAGCTCCACGATGTCCGGCGCCATCCGCCGGCAGTGGATGAACGCCGCCAGCTCCTCGCCCTCGACGGCGACCACCGAGGGCAGCGCCTCCAGCCGCCGGGCGATCCGCTCCCGGTCGCCCACCCGCGGGCGGTTCTCACGCTCGATGAGCAGCGCGATGGCCTCGGCGTCATGGGGCGTGCCCGGACGCAGCCGCACCTCGTCGGAGGCCGTCATGATCCCGGCGGAGCGACGCCCGTGCGCGTCGCGAGCCAGTCCGTCCGGCGTTCCTGGCGGGTCCTGCGCAGCCACTGCTCGATGCCCTCGTCGGCCGCGGCCGCGCCCTCCCGCACGATCATCACCGGGAGCACCGCGCCCGAGATGAGCCGCGCGCGGCTGTGCCCGATGCCACCGCCGCCGAGCGCCCAGTCCTGGCCGGCGCCGATCACCAGCATCCCGGCGCGCTCGAGCTCGCGCCCCAGGTCCTCCCGCGGCGACTCCCCGGCCACGTGGACCGCCGCGCCGGGGACCCCGGCGTCGGTGAGGTCCACCGCGGCCGCCGCGTCGGCCGCCAGGACGGCGAGCGGGGCCCCGCCCGTGGCCGCAAGCGCCTCGGCCAGGCGAACCGCGGCCCGCTCGTGCGGCCCGCCGCCGTACGGGACGAGGATGGTGCTGCCCCGCGGGATCGCCGCCGCCCCGCCATCGCGGTCGATGAGCACGGCGAGGTCCGCGGGGCACCGCGCCAGCACGGTGCCGACCGCGCCGCCCAGCACGTCGGTTCCCAGCAGGGACCGGTGGTACCCCATCAGCACCAGGTCCGCGCCGGTCCGCTCCACCGCGCGGCAGACGCCGACGCCGACGTCCGGCACGGTCTCCGCCACCACCTCCACGCGATATCCCTGATCGCGGTAGGTCGCCGCGTGCGCCTCCGCGGAGCGGAGCGCCCCCTCGCGCGACGCGGCGGCGTCGTACGCGGTCGTCCGTCGCGACAGGCGCTCGGGGGTCGGCAGGATGCGGGCCAGCACCAGCGCGGCACCGGTGGGCTCCGCCAGACGGGCCGCGAGCTCGGTCAGGTGCGCGTCGCCGGGGCCCCCGTCGAGGCCCACGAGGATGCGCCGGGGCCCGGATCCGGGAGCGAGGCCGGCCTGACTCGGGCGGAACACCGGTGCCGTGCGGCGGCGCACCAGGTCGATCGCCGGCGTGGTCATGACCGTCGTGATGAGGGCCATGAGCACCAGGATCGCGAACATCGGGTCGTTCACGACGCCGATCTCCCGGCCCACCGAGATGATCACGAGCTCCGTCAGGCCGCGGGTGTTCATCAGGAACCCGAGCGTCGCGGCATCCCGTGCCGGCAGGCCGTTCCAGCGCGCGGCCAGGAACACCGGGACGAACTTTCCGGCGATCGCCACGGCGAGGATGAGCAGCCCGGCAAGGACCAGCGGCCAGGTGTCCACCGCCCCGATCTCGGTCTTCAGCCCCGCCGAGGCGAAGAAGACCGGCAGGAACAGCAGCACCACGACGTCCTCGAGCCGCAGTGAGACCTCCTCGACCAGGTGCGCGTCGCGCGGGAGGATGGCCCCGAACGCGAAGGCGCCGAAGATCGCGTGGATGCCGATCTCCTCGGTGGCCCAGGCGCTCACCAGCACGCCCACCAGGATGAGGCTCAGCACCCCCGCGGTGACGCCCGACTCGCCCCGCGGCGCCCGTCGCAGCACCCAGGCCATGGCCGGACGGACGACCAGCAGCATGAGGGCGCCGAAGCCCACGGTGAGTCCCACCGTCACCAGGAAGGACGCCGCCCCGTCGGCCTTCACGATCGCCACGACGACCGCGAGGATGAGCCAGGCGCAGACGTCCTCGATGGCAGCGCAGCCGAGGGCCAGGGCGCCCAGGGGCGTCTGGGCCAGCCCGCGCTCGGAAAGGATTCGCGCGAGGACCGGGAACGCGGTGATGCACAGCGCGGCGCCCAGGAACAGGCTGTACCCCAGCCGGTCGGTCTCGGGGTCCACGGTGGCGTGCGTGATGACGCCCACGCCGATCCCCAGCGCCAGGGGCGTGAACAGGGAGCCCGTGAAGATGCTGGCCATCATGCGTCCCTGGCCGCGAACGAGGCCGGCATCGAACTCCAGGCCAACCAGGAACATGAACAGCACCAGCCCGAGCTTGGCGATCACCTCCAGCGTGGGCCGGATGTCGCCGAACAGCTCCT
Organism: Actinobacteria bacterium Ga0077560; assembly: GCA_001464275.1. Lineage (GTDB taxonomy): Bacteria > Actinomycetota > Thermoleophilia > Miltoncostaeales > Miltoncostaeaceae. The sequence goes on from LNFL01000015.1 coordinate 5,305, forward strand.
CGGTGGCCGCGGGGAACACCGCTCCCAGCACCGACGGCCCCAGGACGATCCCGGCGGCGATCTCACCGATCACCCGCGGCTGACCGATCCGCGCGAACAGCAGTCCCACCAGGCGGGCGGCGGCCACGATCACCGCGATCGCGATGAGGATCGACGCGATCTCGAACGCCGAGGCGGGAACCCCGCCGGCGGCGGCCATCGGTGGCGACACGGGCACGTGCACGCGCTGACGCTACCCCAGCTGGCCACCGCATCGGTAACGCCCGGACCGCAGATAGCATCACACGGTCGATGGCACACGGACCGGAGGGAGCGCGCCACATGCCGGAGGAGTACCTGCTGGTGACCGACGGGCCGTCGCTGGGGGCCCGGATCGACCTCTCCGACGCGAGCGTGACCGTCGGACGGGACCCAGACTGCGAGCTCCCCCTGGACGACACCCAGTCCTCGCGCCGGCACGCGCGGGTGAGTGCCGGCGACCAGGGGCGTCAGATCGAGGATCTCGGCTCCACCAACGGCACCCTCCTCAACGGCGTGCGGATCACCGCCCCCCAGCCGCTGCGCCCCGGCGACGAGATCCGCATCGGCCGGAGCACGCTGACGCTGCGGTCCACGGCGGCCCACACGGAGATCGGATCGCCGGAGGCCCTCGGGGGCGCGGCGTCCCCGCCCCCACCACCCGCACCCGCCCCGCCTCCGCCGCCGGCCCCCGCCCCGCCGCCACCACCACCCGCGGCACCCGCACCGCCACCGCCTCCCCCGCCGCCGGCGCCCGCGCCGCCGCCACCGCCACCGCTCGCGGCCCCTCCGGCCGCGGGCCACGGCTACCCGGAACCCCCGGCGCGTGCGCCGATCCCGGGCGAGCGGAACCCGGCGTCGGGCATCCGCGCGCTGCAGGGCGACCGGCAGGTGCGCTTCCGCGCCTACCTGGTCACCTTCATCGTGCTCGCGCTCGTGGCCCTCGCGGTGCTGCTCTACCTGGTGACCCGCTGACCTGACGCCCGCACCGCCCGGGTTCCCACCGGGCGGCGTGCCACCCCGAACGGAGGCCCCGTGACCACCGCGGACACCGTCGCCTACGTCCTCATCGACGTGGTCGTGATCGTCGCCCTGGCCCGCCTGCTGGGCACGGCGATGCGCTTCATCGGCCAGCCGGTCGTGGTCGGTGAGATCCTCGCCGGCGTCGCCCTGGGTCCCACCCTGCTCGGCACGGATCTGAGCGCCGAGCTGTTCCCGGTGGAGGCCCGGCCCGTGCTGTCCGGGATCGCGACGATCGCCCTGTGCTTCTTCATGTTCCTGGTGGGGCTCGACCTGGACATGTCGCTGCTTCGCGGTCGCGTGGTCGCCACCGCGGTCGTCGCCGCGGCCGCCGTCGCCGTGCCGTTCGCCGCGGGCTTCGGGGTGGCGCCACTGCTTCACCAGGAGGACTACTTCCTCACCGGCCTGCCGGAGTACGGCCCGTTCGCGCTGTTCATCGGCGCCGCCCTCACGGTGACCGCGTTCCCGGTGATGGCGCGCATCCTGATCGAGCGGCGGCTGCTGCGAACCCCGATGGGCGCCGTGGGCGTCTCGGCCGCCGCCGCGGTGACCATCGCGCTGTTCACGCTCGTGGGCGTGGCGGCGGGCTCGGCAACGGGCGAGGGCCCGTCCTCCACGCTGCTCAAGCTGGCGTACGCCGCCGGGTTCCTGGCCCTGATGTTCGTGGTGGTGCGTCCCCTGCTGGCGCGGCTGGGCGCGTACCACGACCGGGTCGGAAGGCTCACCCCGAACGTGATCGCCACCGTGTTCGTGCTGGTCACCCTCACCGGCTGGGCCACGGACCGCATCGGCATCAACGCCGTGATCGGGCCGTTCGTGCTTGGCCTGTGCATGCCGCGTCGCGAGGGCATCACCAGGGAGCTCACCGACCGGGTCGAGAGCTTCGCCGTGCTCTTCCTGCTTCCCGTGTTCTTCGGCTTCTCCGGCCTGTCGACCGATCTCCGCACGCTGGAGCCGTCGCTGCTCGCCGGAGCCGCGGCGTTCATCGCGGTGGGCATGGTCACCAAGTGGGTGCCCGTCGCGGTCGCCGCCCGGGCGGTGGGGCTCACCTGGCGGGAGGGCAACCTGCTGGGCGTGCTCATGAGCTGCCGGGGGCTGCTCCCGCTCATCGTCGCCCAGGTGGGGGCCGCCGCGGGCGTGATCGAGGCGGGCGGCCCCGTCTACGCGATCCTGGTGGTCTACGCGATCGTGACCACGATGCTCACGAACCCACTCGCCAACCGCTTCCTGCCGCGTGAGGCGGCCGGCCCCGAGGTCCCCGCAGCGGTGCCGGAGGAGACCCGGATCCTGGTGGCGGTGACGCCCGGCGGCTCAGCGGCCCGCGTGGCCGGCCTCGGCCGGGCCCTGGCGGGTTCGGACCGCCCCGTGGAGCTCATCGTCGCCCAGCCCACCGCGCTGCCGGACACCGAGGTGAAGACCGGCCTCGCCGAGATCCCGGGTGACGCCGCGCGCACGCTCTCGGGGCTGGTGCCGCTGGCGGCGGTGGTGGGCGCCCCCGGCGTGCGTGTGACCCCGCTGTCGTTCCCCACGGCGGACCCCGCGGAGGACTTCCTGCGCCTCATCGACCGCATCCAGCCGGCGTTCGTCGCGATGGGCATCGGTCGACGCGGGCAGGCCGAGGACCTGCGGTCGCTGGCGCGGGTCGTCGCGGGCTCACCGGTCCCGGTCGCCGCGATCCACGACCCCTCGGGCGAGGGCCTGGTGGCCGACGGACGGCCCGTCGTCTCGGGCGGCGCCGACGCGATGGCCGCGCGCATCGCCGCTGGGCTCGGGACGCGCGTGGATGCGGACGCACCGGATGGCGCGGCCGCGATCGTCATCCCGATGGAGGGCGACTGGGCGGCCGCGATGACCGCGGCGCTGGGACCGGTGGTGGTCGTCTCGCCCGGCGCGGGAGGTCAGTCCTCGGAGTGATCCCCGCGGTTGCCGTCCCCGCGGTCACCGCCGCGGTTCCCGTCCTTCCCCGAGCGGTCGTTCCCCCGGTCGCCCTCATGACGCCCGGCGCCGCGCTCGTTGTCCCCATCGCCGTCCCGCTCCGCGCGGCGGCCGGCACCGTCGTCACCGCCCCGGTTCCGCCGGTGCCCCCCGTTGTGCGATCCCTCATCGTCCCGGTCGGATCGGTGGTCCTCGCCCCGGTCCCGCGGGTGCCCCCCGTTGCGGGATCCCTCATCGTCCCGGTCGGATCGGTGGTCCTCGCCCCGGTTCCGCGGGTGCCCCCCGTTGCGGGATCCCTCGTCGTCCCGGCGGGAGCGGTGGTCCTCGCCCCGGCCGGGGTGCGGCCGGCGATCCGCGTGGTCCCGGTGGTCACCGGAGCGGTCGTGCCGCCCGCCACCGGGGTGCGCGTCGGGCCGTCCGTCGCCGCCGGATCCGGCCGCGGGCGGCGGAGCGGCCGGCGGGGGGGTGACCACACGGACGCTGGGTGCCGCCACCACCGCACGGCGCACGTTGACCGACGGCTCCCTCCGCGCGGCAGCCGGGATCCGCCGCACCCGCGCCGGGACGGCGGCGCGCGGCCGTCCGGCCGGGCGTACGCCGGGGGTCGTCGCCGCGCGCGGAGTCACCGCGGACGGTGCCGGCGCCGGCCGGGCCGCCGATGTCACCGGCGAGGCGCTCAGCATCCCCGTGCGCTCCGCCCGGATCACCTCGGGTGTCCGTGCGAGCTCGTGGACCGCGGCCCCACCTCCGAGGATGGCGACCACCGCCGCTCCGGCCACCCCCGCGACCGGCAGCAGGCGCCCACCACCGGGTGTCCCCACGGCCACCAGCATCTCCGGGATCCGTGTCTCACCGGCCCGCAGGCTGAGGCGGACCAGCGGCAGCGGCATGACGCCCCAGGCCGCGGCGCGGGCGCTGCGGAGCCGGCGGCGCGCGCGGAACAGCGCCTGGTGCACCGCGTTCTGGCTGGTCGACATCCGGCGGGCGATCTCGACGGTGGGCAGCCCCGCCTGGTCGAGCACCAGCGCGCGGCGCTCGCGCGGCGGCAGGTCCGCCACGTCCTCGAGCGTGCGGCGCACGTCCTGGCGGCGCTCCAGCACATCAGCGGGGGCCGAGCCCCGCTCGGGGCCCTGCGCGGGATCGGACACCGGTGTGGCGTACCGGGCCCGGCGGCGCTCGTCGAGCGCCAGATTCCGGACGACCCGGAACAGCCAGCGCCGGTCGTCGTCCGGCACCCGTCCCGCCGCGCCCTGCTCGGTGAGCCGCAGGTAGGCGTCCTGCACCACGTCCTCGGCGTTCCGTCCCTCGTCGCCCAGCATCCGGCGGGCGTACGCCAGCAGGTCGGGGTGGTGCGTCCACGGATCGGGCTGCGTGGTCAGGCGTGTACGCGGACGTGGGGGCACGGTCCCTCCGGGTCGGACGGGCGGCGCCGGCGAACCGGCCCTCCCGGACGCGCGGAGGGTGACACCGGAGGTCCGGGGTCACAACTCCCCCGAGGTTCAGGGCTGCGGGGCCGGCTCCTGGGGCGCCGTCGCGCCGTCACCCGGCCCGGACCGGTCCGATGTCTCGGTCTCGGGATCCGGCGCCTCGACGGGCTCGGTGGGTACCGCGGGCGGCGCGGCGCTCACGGGACGGGGCGCCTCCTCGCGCAGTTCACGCACCTCTTCGCCGTCGTCACCGCCGCCGCGCTCCCGGTCGTCACGCTCGCCCGAGCGCTCGCGCTCGGACCCGCCGTCCCGCGAGTCGCCGTCCGAGCGGTCCTCGGGGGCCGCGTCGCGCTCCGCGCGGTCCTCGCCGTCCGGCTCGCGCGCGTCGTCGTCCCGCGCGCCGGCGTCGTCACGATCCGGCGCATCCGCGCGAGCGCGCTCGTCATCGCCATCGTCCGGCATCACCGGGGCCGTCCCGCGGCCCGGCCCAGCGGAATCCGTGGTCGCGGCGCCAGCGCCGCTCCCCACGGTCGCCCGCGCGGCCACGGTCCGCACCGGGGCGGCGGCCGTCCGCGTCACCGGGACGGCCGCGGCGGCCTGCCGCGACGGCTCGGGCAGCATGCCGGTGCGCTCGGCGGAGATCGTCACCGGTTCGTGCGAGAGCTGCTGGATGGCCGCCCCGCCGCCGATGAGGCCCGCCACCGTCGCGCCCAGGACGCCCGCCACGGGCAGCAGCCGGCCCCCGTCGGGACCTCCGGCGGCGACCACCACCTCGGGGACGCGCGCCTCACCCATCCGCAGCGCGAGCCGGACGAGCGGCAGCGGCATGACACCCCAGGCGGCCGCCCGTGCCGTCCGCAGCCGCCGCCGCGCCCGGAAGAGCGCCTGGTGGACGGCGTTGGGGGTCGTGTGCAGCTCGTGCGCGATCTCCGAGGCGCCCAAGCCCGCCTGCTCGAGGACCACCGCCCGCCGCTCGCGGGGCGGTAGCGCCGCGACCTCGCGCAGCGTCCGTCGCGCCGCATCGCGCCGCTCCAGCACCTCGGCGGGGCCGGTGCCCTCCGCCGCCTGCTCCGCCGGGCGTTCGGCCACCGGGGCCAGCGCGGCGCGACGGCGCTCGTCCAGGGCCAGGTTGCGCACCACGCGGAACAGCCACGGGCGGCTCTCGCGGGGCGCGTCGCCTGCGGCGGCCCGCTCGGTGAGGCGCAGATAGGCCTCCTGCACCACGTCCTCGGCGGACGGCGAGACGTCGCCGAGCACGCGGCGGGCGTAGGCGACGAGGTCGGCGCGGTGATCCCACGCATCGGGGATCAGCGCGGTCGGCTGCGTGACGTGAGGGGGCACGGTCCCTCCGGATCGGGCGGCCGCGCCGCCGTTCCGGCGCGTCCTGGGCACGCCCCGAGGGTCCCACCGGTGGGACGCACCGGCAAGGCCGGCGGGTAAGGGATTAGAAAGGGTTGATCCTGTCCCGCTCCAGAACGCGCAGAAACTCCGGGGGGATGGGCCCGATCTGGCTGGGCGCGGGCAGTGCCCGCCCGATCTGGCTGGGCCGGTTCCAGACGCCCGTGAGCCGCTCCGGCAGGGGCTCGTCCGCCGAGGCGAGCACCGGCAGCTGCTCGTGCTGGGGTGGAACCGACCACCGCACCGGTCGCAGCTCGCCGCCGTCCTCCAGGCGGGTGAGGAAGAACAGCGGCAGGACCGCGATGCGAACGGTCTGGGCGAGCACCCAGACGAACGCGTAGAACAGCGTCGCCTGCCACACCGGGATGCCGAAACCCAGGGCCAGGGCGATCACCAGCAGCAGCACGTACTCGGCGAGGCCGAGGATGCCGGTGAGCCAGCCGGGCTGCCACGACACGATGGGCGCGTACACGGCCGCGTCGAGGATCGCGCCCATCACCAGGTAGAGCCCGATGAGCGCCAGCCATTCGCCGTTTCCGGTGACCAGCGACAGGACGGCCGCGAGCAGCGCCGGCACGACGAGGATGACGATGCGGGTCTGGAGGCGTCCCAGCAGGGTCGGGCACATCGCGTGGCCTCCTAGCTCAGCTGTCGGGTGTCGGGGAGCGCGGCCATGTCGGCGATCGTCCGCCGCATCGCGCGCAGGTGCAGGGTGTTGCGCTCGAGGAAGCCGCGGTGGGCCCGGCGCTCCGCCCGCATCACGTCCATCGAGAACCGGCGGGCGATGTACTTGAGGCCGGCGATCGTGTCGCCGTTGGGCACCACGATGTTGGCGTGGATGCCGATCATGCAGAGCCGCGAATCCGGGCGGTCCACCGGCGGGATGCCGCAATTGCCGTCCAGCGCGATCCGCGGCCCCTCCATCGGCGGGTGGTACCGCTCGATGAGGCGCTTCAGCAATGGCTGGGAGGCCGCGTCCTTGCGGAAGCCGGTCGCCGCCGACACCCCCGTGACGTGCAGGGGACCGGTGCTCCCGCCGGCCTGGAGTGCGATGTCCACGACCAGCCCCTCCGGCCCCGGCCCAACGCCGGTGATCTCGCCGATCACCTCGCGGAACGTGCCGTTGGCGTACCCGTCGGCGATCAGCGACTGCCAGTTCCGGCGCTGCGGCGTGGTGCCCCGCAGGACCTGGCCCAGCAGGCGCAGTCGCTGGGCGTGGTCGAGCTGCTGAAAGGCGTCGATCCCGTACGCCTCGAACAGGCAGCGCGGCACGTTCAGGTCCTGGTCGTCCGGCGCGGGCGTGCGGCGCAGGGCGATGCACTCACCGCCGGCCTCGAGGACGTTCACCCACTCGTTCACCCCGGCGATGCCGCTGCCCACCACCACGTAGCGCCCGCCTGGCGCGTAGTGCTTGGGCTCGTACGCCTGGACGATCCGCTCCCGCACGGCCGGGTCCCGCCGGGCCTCCTCCAGCACCGGCGGGAAGAACAGGGGGCTGTGCCCCACCGCGACCAGCACGTGCCGGGCGCGCGCCCGCAGGGTCCCCGCCGTGTCGTAGATCCCGAAGTGCGCGTCGCCGTCACCGCCCGCCCGCACGATGTCGCCAACCAGGCCGTGCTGGAAGCTCTCCCGGTAGCCGAACGTCTCGGCGACGGCCCGGGCCTCGGCCAGGATGTCCGGGACACCGGGGTTGAAGGTGCGGTTGACCGACCGGATGACCGAGCGCAGCCGGCGTCTGGCGAACATGTCGAGCACGGCGAACGTGGGCCAGTCGGCCGGCAGGAAGTGGCTCTCGCTCTCGGAGCGCAGCACGGTCTGCCCCAGGCCCCACGCGAAGGCCCGGTAGGTCGCGACCGGATCCTCCTGGTCACCGAAGATCACGATCTCGTCGTTCTCCAGCCCCAGGTAGCGCAGGGTCGTGTGCGTGAGGAGGGCGCCGAAGCCGCCCCCCACGATGCAGACCAGGTAGTTGCCGTCGGCCATTCGGCCCTTTCTCAGTCGGTGTCGTCCATCAGGACCCGCATCCGGCGGACGCGTTTCCGGATCCTCGGGGCCCCGCCGCTCATCCCCCGAGCGCCGAGTTCATGCGGGACAGGTACGGCGCGAAGGAGGCCAGATGCAGGGCTTCCAGGACCTGCGGCTCGGTCCAGCCCTCCGCGGCGAGCAGGTCGTAGTCTGCCCGCGTGAGCTCGGAGGGCGCGCGCGCCGCCCTGCGCGTGAAGTCCTGGAGCAACGCGAGGGCCGGATCGGGATCGTCGGCGCCCTCGGCGTCGACGGCCGCGAGCAGGCGCCGCTTCACGGTGGCCGGCAGGGCGCCGTCGTCGATGACCGCCCGCATCATCTGGGCCGCCGCATCCAGGAGCGCCGGGTTCGCCGACATCGCGGCGAAGGCGGGCGGCACCTCCCCCCAGCTGCGCTCCAGGCTCCGCAACCGCGGTTCTGCGGCCGGATCAGGGGCGTCCACCCGGGGCCGGCTGCGATCCGGGAGCCCGGCGCGGTCGGCCAGCCCGCGCTCCAGCGCGCGCCGGGCCCGGCTGAGACGGCTCATCACCGTGCCCACCGGGACCTCCAGCACGTCGGCGATCTCCTGGTAGCGGAGCCCCGCGACGTGGGACAGCACCAGCACCTGCCGCGCCCACTCCGGCAGCCCGTCGATGACCGACCGCACCTCGTCGCGATCGCTCCAGCGGGTCACCAGGCGCTGGGGGTCGCTGAAGATCCCGGTGTCCCGCCCCGCCTCCAGCCGCTCGAACAGGCCGCCACCCTCGTCGTCCACGGACAGGGGGTCGGGACGCCGCTCCCGCGCCCGCGCGCGGTCGGCGGCCAGGTTCAGCAGGATCCGCTGGCACCAGGCGGCGGGGTTCTCCGGCGGCGCGGCCGGATCGAAGGTCCGGAAGGCCCGCAGCATGGTCTCCTGCACCAGGTCCTCGGCATCCGCGTCGCTGTGCACGTGACGGCGCGCGGAGCGGTAGAGCCGCGGAAGCTCGGCCCCGAAGACCACCTCGAAGCGGCGGCGGCGGACGGTGCTGGCCCTCACGCGGCGTCACCCCCGGCGCGCAGCTCCTCCTCCTCCAGCAGGCGGGCCATGCGGTCCAGCAGCTCCACGGGGGGCATGGCGTCGACCTCGAGCGCCACGTCGAGGCGCCGTCGCAGATCGGCCTGGAACGTGCGCCGGGCCCGGCACGCGGGGCACTCGGCCAGGTGGGCGTCCGCGAACGCCCGCTGCGCCGGGGTGAGTTCGCCGTCGAGGTCGCGGTCGATGAGCGCCGCGAACCTGCGGCACTCCTGGGGACCGGCTCCACTGGTCATGTGCGCCTCCGCTCCGGGGTCATCCCACACACGACGACGGGGCCGGCCGGATTATTCCAGGCCCCGCGATGGAAGTCCGCCGCCGCTCCCGGCGTCGTGTCAGGCGAACGCCAAACCACCGGCAGGAGCCACCCGCATGCAGACCGTCGCCTCCCCCATCCGTCCCGCCACCCGCACCTCCGGCGACCGCCGGCTCGCCGCCCGCGCCGCCGCCGGCGACCCGGCCGCCCAGCGCGAGCTGGTGGGCGCCCACGACGCCCGGCTGCGGCGCATGTGCCGGTCCATCCTGCGCAACGACCACGACGCCGACGACGCCGTCCAGGAGGCCTGGACGCGGGCCATGCGCGCCCTGCCGCGCTTCAGCGGCGACGACCTCGGCGCCTGGCTGTCGGCGATCGCCCGCAACGAGGCCTACCGCATCGCGCGGCGCCGCGCGATGCGCCCCGTGCCCATGGACGAGCTCCCGCAGGTCGCCGACGGGTCGTCGGACCCGTTCACGGTCGCGCACGGACATGCGCTGGGAGCGGCCGTGGCCGCCGCGGTCCGGGAGCTGAGCCCGGAGTACCGCGAGGTCGCCGCCAGGGACATCGCCGGGCAGGGTCCCGCGGAGATCGCCGAGGTCGTGGGCCTCACCCCCGGCGCGACGCGCGTGCGGGCGCACCGGGCCCGCCGACGGGTGGGCGAGGCGCTGGCCGCGGCCGGCTGGGCGGCGTGACGCCCCCCGCGCGCCGTCACGCCCCGAGCGCCCCCGCGAGGGCGTGCACGAGCGCCGCGGCGGTGCCGAACCGATCACCCGGCTCCTTCGCGAGGCCCCGCGCCAGCACGGCGTCGGCGGCGGCCACCTCCGGTCGCATCGCCGACGCCGGGCGGGGCATGTCGGCGAGGTGGGCCTGCATGAGGTCCGCCGGATTGCCCCGCACGAACGGCGGCCGCCCGGTCAGCGCCTCGTAGGCCACCGCCGCCAGCGCGTAGAGGTCCGCCGGGGGTCCCACGCGCTGCGCCCGGATCTGCTCGGGCGCCATGTACTCCAGGGTCCCCACCCACATCCCGGTGCGCGTCAACCGTGTGGCCTCGGTGGCGAGGCGCGCGAGCCCGAAGTCCGACAGCCACGCGTCGCCGTCCCGGTCGATGAGGATGTTGCCCGGCTTCACGTCGCGGTGCACCAGACCCGCGTCGTGGGCGTGGTCCAGGGCGGCCGCGACCCGGCGCAGCACCGGCAGCACCTCGGCGGGCGCCAGGGCCCCCTCCGCCTCGAGCCGCCCCTGCAGCGTCCCTCCATCGATGAGCGCCATGCAGATGTACGGCTGGCCCGCCACCTCGCCGGTGTCGTGCACCGCCACCACGGCGGGGTGTCCCAGGCCGCTCACCACCCGGGCCTCCCGGGCGAACCGGGCGCGGAGCGTCTCGTCGTGGGCCAGATCGAACGAGAGGACCTTGAGGGCCACGTCCCGCCCCCGCTCGGTGTCGTGCGCGCGGTACACCGTGGCCTGGGCCCCCGCGCCGATCTCCGCCTCGATGCGGTAGGGACCGACGCGGTAGCCCGGCCAGAGGCTCACCCGGGGATCAGCCCCGGCGGCGCAGCGGTCCCACCAGCGGCCGCTCGGCGATCACGACGATCGCCGCCAGGCGGTCCAGATGGCGGGTCGTGGTCTCCACCGAGCGCCGCATCCGGCCGAAGTCCGATCCCGGGCGCAGCAGTCGGGCCATGGCCTCGGCCGCGCCGCGCGGACCCTCCTGCCGCAGCAGCGACCCGAGGGTCGGCAGCTCGACAGCGCCGAGCGCCGTGCCCACCATGCCC
>LNFL01000016.1 GCA_001464275.1 Actinobacteria bacterium Ga0077560
GGCGGCGGTGCGGCCGCCGGGCACGGTCTCGAGCCGGCCCATCACCACCGTCGTCAGGTAGCTGGCCTGCGGCTCGGGCTGCCGGTACACCCAGGTCACCCGGCCGTCCGGGCGGGCGGTCCGGGTGGCCAGCGCCCCGTTGGCGACGGCCTGGACGCCCTCGGGCACCGTGAGCCGGATGGTGTAGCCGGCCTTGTCGCTCGGGTGGTCGTTGACCGGGAACCAGCTGGCCGCGGACTCCGGCTGGCCGAATACCACCACCGAATCGCCGCGGTCCCTCCAGCCCCCGTCCTGGATCGGCGGGGCGGGGCGGCCGGTGTAGCGCACCCGCACCACCGCCCGTGCCCCGTCGGCCAGCGGGCGGGCCGGGGTCACCACCAGCTCGTCGCCGTCCCGGTCGACCGCGGCGGGATCACCGTCGACCGTCACCTCCGTCACATCGAGCCCCACCAGATCCAGGTTGAAGCGCGACAGCCGCTGCAGCGCCACCAGGCGGATCGTGGCCGAGGCGCCGATCTCCGGCTCGCCCGGGCTCCATGCCACCGAGAGGTCGTAGGACGCGACGTCGTAGCCGCCGTTGCCCATCCCCGGACGCAGCGGGTCCCCGACGTCGGCGGCACCCGCGTCCGGTGGGGGTGGAGGTGCGTCGCCCCCACCGCACCCGGCGAGCAGGAGCGCGGCGGCGGCCGCCGCGGCGCCGCGGCCCATCGTCAGGCGTGTTCGCCGCACATCCGCACGATAGCCATGCCCGGGAGGGTGGCACCAGCGGGGTCGGTCCACCTCGGGGGAGTGGCCGCGGGCGCCGCCGCTCACATGGCGGCGAGGTGTCCCAGCGCCGCCCGTCCCGCCGCGACGTACACCGGCAGGGCGCGCTCGGCGCCGAACCGGATGTCGGCCACCGCCCGGCACGCCGCGTACCAGTGCGCCCGCTCGACCAGCGCGGTGGGCAGCGGGCCGTAGGCGGTGGCGGCCGCGGCCAGCAGGGGCGCGCCGCCCCAATGCAGGAGGCCCCCCAGATCCCGCGCCGGGTCGCCCAGGCACGCGTCCGACCAGTCGATGACGGCCACCGGCGTGCCGGCCTCGTCGAGCAGCACGTGCTCGGCGGCCAGGTCGCCATGGAGCAGGCGCGGACGGACGCCGGCGGCGGTGAGCGGGCGCACCAGGATCGCTTCGAGGTCCGCGCCCTCCTGCGGGGTCAGCGCGCCGAGGACGCCCACCGCGTCGAGGTCCTCCAGGGCGTCGTCCCGCCAGTCCGAGAGGTCCGGCTCCAGGTCCTCCGGCACGCCGATCCGGGCGAACGGGGCGGGGTCGAGTTCGTGCAGCACACGCAGCGCGGCCCCCATCGGCGGGCCGCATGCCCGGGTGGACAGGGCGCCGTCCCAGACGATGGCCGGTGCGCCGGCCAGCCGCGGATAACCGCCCATCGCGGGCGTGTCGGCGTGCCCCGGTGGCGCGAGCCAGCGGAACTCTGGAACCGCGAGGTCCAGCAGCGGGGCGAGCATGCCGGTGAGCCTGGCCTCGCGCATGAGCGCGTCGGCGGACTCGCCGCCCATCCCGAAGCGCACCACCGCGCGCCCGCCCGCGTCGAACGCCGCGTGATCGGTGCCCGCGCCCAGCGGCGTCACGGGGAGGGCGGCCAGGTCCGGGAACCGCTCCGCGATGAGGGCGCCCGCCCGCGCCGCGTCGATGTGGGGACCACCGGGCACCACGCCCCCGCTCACCTCAGCCCGCGGGCACGTTCCCGAACCAGTCCACCAGGAGCGCGTTCACGCGGTCGGGGGCCTCCTGCTGCACCCAGTGGCTCACGCCGGGAAGGCGCTCCACGCGCAGCGGCCCGGCGACCTTCGTGATGGAGCGCTCCAGCAGGCCCAGGCCCAGGTACGCGTCGGCCTCTCCCCACACCACCAACGTGGGCACCGTGACCGGGGGCAACTGCGGCGGCGGGCGCAGCCAGGCGGCCGCCGGCATGTTGGCCCGGTAGTAGTTCAGGGCGGCGGTGAGGGCGCCCTCCTTCGTGAAGGCGTCCACGAACACCGCCTCCTCCGCGGCGGTGAACGTGCCGGGCGCGGCGTTGCGGAACACCATGTCCCGCAGGTTGTGGAAGTCGTTCGACGACAGCCACGCCTCCGCCACGCCCGGGAACTGGAACAGCAGCATGTACCAGCTCTTGGCGCGCTGCTCGGGGTCCTCGTTGCGGGCCTCCGCCGAGGCCACCGGGTGGGGCGAGTTGAGGATGACCAGCGATGCGACCCGGTCGGGGTGCAGCGTCGCCGCGACCCACGCGAGGCTGCCGCCCCAGTCGTGCCCCACCACGTGGGCACGCTCGAGACCCAGCGCGTCCATGAGGGCGATGACGTCCCCCGCCAGGGCCTGGATGCCGTAGTCCTCGACGCGCGCCGGACGATCGGAGGCGCCGTAGCCGCGCAGGTCGGGGGCGATCGCCCGGTACCCGGCCCCCGCCAGCGCCGGGATCTGATGACGCCACGAGTACGCCAGCTCCGGGAAGCCGTGCAGCAGGATCACCGGGTCGCCATCACCCTCGATGGTCACCGAGAGGCGGATGTCGCCGGCCTTCACGCGTTCGGTCGTCATGGCCGGGAGCGTACCGGCGGGTCCGCTAGATGAGGTACCCATAGGAACCCGGGGCCCGATGCCCCATCATCATCAGCAGCCCGCACGATGCGGGACGGAGACGGCCCCGAGGGGCACCGGTGCCGTCGCCTGAGCGTCACGGATGGACCATGGAGGGCGATGACACGGGGGCGTCGTCGCCCTCTCTTACCGTCCGGCCGTCCCTCGGGGCGGCCGGATGCTCCCATCGGCGCCGATCCGCGCCGCGGTGGCCCCGAAGTCATCCCTGGACAGGCGGGCCACGCGGGAGACGCCGTCCCCGCCGGGCGTGGGCGCGCCGCCGCCCACCAGCACCGTGGGACGCAGGCGACCCGACACGAAGCGGCCGTCGGCCCGAAGGGTCACCTGCAGCACCCCGCTCACGCCGGAGGCG
>LNFL01000017.1 GCA_001464275.1 Actinobacteria bacterium Ga0077560
CGTCATCCGCATGAAGATGCTGGGCGCCGAGGTGCGCCCGGTCGACGCCGGCACCGGCACCCTCAAGCACGCCACCAGCGAGGCCATCCGCGACTGGGTGACCAATGTGGGCGAGACCCACTACGTCATCGGCTCCGCGGTGGGCCCCGCCCCGTACCCGGAGATCGTCGCGGACCTCCAGCGCGTGATCGGTGACGAGGCGCGCGAGCAGATCCTGGCCGAGGAGGGCGCGCTGCCCGGCACGGTCGTGGCCTGCGTCGGCGGCGGCTCGAACGCCATCGGGATGTTCCGCGCGTTCATCGACGACGCCGACGTGGCGCTCGTGGGGGTCGAGGCGGCCGGTGACGGGCTCGAGACCGGCCGGCACGGCGCTCCCCTCTCCAAGGGGCGCCCCGGGGTGTTGCACGGTTCCTACAGCTACCTGCTCCAGGACGACGACGGCCAGGTCGCCGAGGCCCACTCGATCTCCGCCGGGCTCGACTACCCGGGGGTCGGCCCCCAGCACAGCCACCTTCGGGACATCGGCCGCGTGCGCTACGAGGCGGTCACCGACCGTGAGGCCCTCGAGGCGTTCTCGCTGCTCTGCCGGACCGAGGGGATCATCCCGGCGCTCGAGAGCGCCCACGCCTTGGCGATCCTGGCCCGGGAGGGCGCGAGCCTGAACGGGGCCGGCCCCGTGATGGTGTGCCTGTCCGGGCGCGGTGACAAGGACGTCGACCAGGCCGCCGGCGCGCTGGACATCGATGTCTGAGGGCGCGGCACGCATCCGCGCGGCCTTCCCGGCCGAGCGCCCGGCGCTCATCCCGTACGTCATGGGCGGTTTCCCCGACGTCGCGACGAGCCTCGCCCACGCCAAGGCCATCGCACCGCACTCGGACGTGCTGGAGATCGGGATCCCGTACTCGGACCCGCTCGCCGACGGGCCCACCATCCAGGCCGCCGGGCAGCGCGCGCTCGATGCCGGCACGCGCCCCGGGGACATCCTGGAGATGGCCGAGGAGCTGCGCGGCGGGCCCCCCGTCGTGCTGATGACCTACGTGAACCTGCTGCTGGCCGCCGGGCCGCGCGCGTTCTTCGAGCGCGCCGCGAAGGCCGGCGTGGCGGGCATGATCGTCCCGGACCTGCCGATCGACGAGGGCGACGAGCTGCGCACCGCGGCCGAGCGGGCCGGCGTGGCGATGGTTCCGCTGGCGGCGCCCACCACCACCGACGACCGCCTGGCCATGATCGGGCGGCGGGCGTCGGGGTTCACCTACCTGGTGTCGGTGGCCGGGGTCACCGGCGGGGAACTGCAGGTGGGCGATGCCCTGCGCGCGTTCGTCGCACGCGCCCGAACCGCGATCGACACGCCCCTGGCGGTCGGATTCGGGATTCGCACACCCGCCCAGGCGGCGGCCGTCGGCGCGTTCGCCGACGGCGTGGTGGTGGCCAGCCAGCTCATCCGGATGATCGAGGACGCCCCCGACGCGTTGGCGTTCGCGCCGGAGCTGGCGGCGTACGTCGGCTCGCTGGCGGCGGCGCTGCAGGGCGCCCGCGGGGGTGCGGTCCGCTTGTAACGCGCGTGGCGAACGCCGTTGCGTGCGCTAGCATCGCCGATCAGCCGGGTCGAATCGGCCTGGCGAGCATCATGCGGGACCGTGTTCGACGTCGCACCAAGGCTCTGCCGCTCGCGTCATCGCTCGTGGATCTCGCCACCTAACAGTGGAAGGAAGCAGCATGGCGCAGGGCGTCGTCAAGTGGTTCAACGCCGAGAAGGGGTATGGCTTCATCACCCCCGACGACGGCGGCAAGGACCTCTTCGTGCACTACTCGGAGATCCAGGCCTCCGGGTACCGCTCCCTCGAAGAGGGCCAGCGGGTCACGTACGAGTCAACGGACAGCCCCAAGGGGCCCCAGGCGAGCCAGGTCAACCCGATCTAGGCCGCTGCACCGGCACGGCAGCACGCAGGGGGCGTCGTTCTTCCGGGGGACGACGCCGCCGCCGGAGCGGATCAGAAGGGCGTGGGGCCGCGGGGCTCCTGCTCGTCCCAGTCCGCCGTGGAGCCCGAGATCTGCGGCTCCTTCTTGATGCCCATCGCCCGCGCGGCGAACTGGTAGGCCACGCTCAGCACCGCGTCGCCGAGGTTGATCGGCGCGCGCCAGAACGTCCAGTACAAGACGTACCAGGCCGGTGTGAGCGTCCCGACCTTGGGGTGCTTGCTCTTGCTCACCGGGGGGTGGGCCTGGACCATCAGATACGTGGTCCCCGGCTTGGGCTCCGGGAGCTCCCGCTTGTCGATCGGCCACTTGAAGCCGTCCTGGCTGAGGGTGGGCATCTGCGTGCCCTTGCGCAGCCAGTCGATCCCGTACTCGAACGACGCCACGACGACGAAGACGAGCGCGAGCATGACGAACAGCCCGTACCGCGACCAGATGTGCCCCGTGAAGAGGGCGACGACCTCGAGGATGATGACGAGCCCGAGCACCCAGGACGCCGCCCGCCACCACTCCGATTTCTCGTCGGGGCCGGT
The DNA here is from genome assembly GCA_001464275.1 of Actinobacteria bacterium Ga0077560. Classification (GTDB taxonomy): domain Bacteria; phylum Actinomycetota; class Thermoleophilia; order Miltoncostaeales; family Miltoncostaeaceae. The sequence continues at coordinate 2,511 of LNFL01000017.1, forward strand.
CGGCATCTTGGCGGCCGAGCTCACCGTGTCCCGATCGTCGCCCGGTCGGAGTTGTCGAGCCGCAGGCCGTCACCCGTCGAGTAGAAGCACCCGACGCCCTTCACGCAGAGCCCGCCACCGATGAGTCCATTGGTGACCAGCAGGATGAGGACCAGGAAGAAGCCGATGTAGACGAAGACTTTGCTCACGACGAAGCGGTTCGCCGCCGCGGGGCGGACTCCTTCTGCCGCGGCGCCGCAGCGAGCCGGCGATACGATCCCGCGGATGCCCGCCGCCGCACGCTCGAACGCCGACCGGTTCCTCGCGGCGTTCCGGACGATCGAGGATCTGCTCTCGCGGGATGCCGAGCGAAACGGCGGCAACCACCGCCGCGCGTTCGGCGAGCTCGTGGACGGCTCCGGGCGCCCGGCCGTGCACCATTTCCGGCGTGAGCTGCGCGAGCTGCAGGAGCTGCGCAACGCCATCGTGCACAAGGCCACCCACGACGGACGGCCGATCGCCGAGCCGCACGATGAGACCGTGGCGCTCATCGAGGGGATCGCCCGGCGGATGGCCGAGCCGCCGCCGGCGCTGATGATCGCGGCCCGGGACGTGATCGTGTGCCACCCGAAGGACGACGTCGCCCAGGTCGCGATGCGCATGCGGGCCAGGGGAGTGTCCACGATGCCGGTCGTCGATCACGGCGAGGTGGTGGGCCTGCTCACCTCGGACACCATCACGCGGTGGATGGCCGCGGAGCTCGAATCGGGCCGGGGGCTGTTGGAGACGGCGCCGGTGCGAGAGGTGCTCGCCCACGCCGAGCATCCCGACGAGCACGCGATCCTCGGGCCCGGCGCGTCCGCGTACGAGGCGCTCACGTTGTTCCGCCGTGGGCTGGAGCACGGACGGCCGCCGCGGGCGGTGGTGATCACGGCCACGGGGACCGACACGGGGCAGATCCGGGGGCTGCTCACCGCGGCCGACATGCCGCGGCTGCTGGAGCTCGCGGGGGCGCTGGGATGAGCGGTGCCCCGCCGGCCGCGGCCGGCGGGGCGCAACGGCTCAGGCGTCGGCCTTGCCGGGCTCCTTGAGGGACTCCACGGCCGCCTTGGCCTTGTCGGAGATGCTGCCCTCGCCGGTGGCGATGTCCTTCAGCTCGGAGGCCTCCTCGGCCACCGTGCCGGCCACGTCCTTCGCCTTCTCGGTGACGTCGCCCGCGATGTCCTTCGCCTTCTCGCTGGCCTCGGCGGCGACTTCCTTGGCCTTGTCGGCCACGTCTCCGGCGAGATCCTTCGCCTTGTTCACCAGGTCGTCGAGACCCATCGAGCGGGGGTCCGCCCGCCGGACATCCTCCCACAGCCGCCATCGGCGCGAACGGCCGACGGATGCCGGCGCGGCGTGCCAGCATCCGGGCCGTGGAGCGTCCCGCGAACCGCATGCAGCGCATCGCCCCGTTCGAGGTGATGGAGGTGCTCGCCCTGGCCCAGCGCCTGGAGGCGGAGGGGCACGACGTGATCCACCTCGAGGTCGGGGAGCCGGACTTCCCGACCCCGGAGCGGGTGGTCGAGGCCGCGGTGCGCGCGATGCGCGCCCAGCCGATGGGGTACACGCCGGCGCTGGGCCTGCCGGCGCTGCGCGAGGCGATCTCCGGCTGGTACCGCTCGGCGCTGCGCGTCGACGTGCCGGCCGACCGCATCATCGTGACCGCAGGTTCCAGCGCCGCCCTGCTGCTTGCGCTGGGTGTGGCGGTGGGGCCGGGCGACCGCGTCGCGATGGGCGACCCCGGCTACCCGTGCAACCGGCACTTCGCCTCCTTCGTGGAGGCCGATCCGCTGCTGATCCCAACGGGACCGGACACCGCCTACCAGCTCACGGGCGACCTGCTGGAGCGGGCGTGGACGCCGGGGATCCGCGCGGTGATCGCCGCATCCCCGTCAAACCCGACCGGGACCCTGGTGCCGCCGGCCGAGTGGGCGCGGCTGGCCGAGCTGTGCGCGGCGCGGGGGGCGGTGCTGATCGCCGACGAGATCTACCAGGGGCTCACCTACGGCCGGGAACCCGAGACCGTGCTGTCGGTGACCGACCGGGCCGTGGTCGTCAACAGCTTCTCGAAGTACTTCCAGATGACCGGTTGGCGGCTGGGGTGGTTGGTCGTGCCGCCGGGCTGGACGCGTGAGGTGGAGAAGCTGGCGCAGAACCTGTTCATCTGCGCGCCGGCACCCGCCCAGCACGCGGCGCTGGCGGCCCTGGAGCCCGAGACGCTGGTGATCCTGGAGGAGCGCCGGGCCGAGCTGCACCGCCGCCGGGACGTGCTGCTCGCGGAGCTGCCCCGCACCGGGCTGAGGGTGCGCGCCGTGCCCGAGGGGGCCTTCTACGTGTACGCCGACAGCTCCGAGGTGGCACCCGACAGCTTCGCGCTGGCCGCCCGCCTGCTGCGGGACCGGCACGTGGCACTCACTCCGGGCCGGGACTTCGGGATCGCCGCTCCCGAACGGCATGTGCGGATCGCCTACACGCAGCCGGTGGACCGGCTCCGGGAGGCCGTGGACCGCATCTCCGCCGCGCTGGCCTGACGCCGGGGCCCCCGCCGACTCGCGGATCTGCGAGGATCACCCGGATGGCAGATCAGGCGACACCCCCGCCGCCTCCGCCACCGGCTCCGGCGCGCCCGGACTGGGGCAAGCGGCTCCTCATCGGCGCGGTGGCGGTCGTGGTGATCGTGCTCAGCGCGTTCGCCGCGTCGGCGATCATCCCCCGCTGGTGGGCCCAGCGCGTCGCCGACCAGGTGAACGGCAGTCTGTTCGCCGGCTTCGGCCTCGGACTGCTGTACGGCCTGGTGTTCACCCTGCTGCCGCTCGTGGTGCTCTGGTACACGTTCCACCGTCGCCGCCCGTGGAAGATCTGGATCGGCGGGCTCATCCTCGCGATGATCGTCGCGCTGCCGAACCTCATGACGCTGGCCATCGTCGTGGGGACCGGCAACGCCGCGCACGGCGCGGAGCGCACGATGGACGTCGACGCCCCGCTGTTCCGCGGTTTCGTGGCCGTCGGCGCGCTGCTGGCCGTCGTCGTGTTCGCCTTCTGGCGGTATCAGCTCTTCACCCGCACCCGGGCGCGGCGGCAGAACACGCAGCTGCACCGTGAGCTCGAGGCGGCACGCAAGCCGCCCGCGGAGGGCGGGGAGCCCGGGTGAGCACGGGCGGGGAGCCCACCACCCACGTGCGGCCGCCGGACGATGAGCCCGACGGCCCAAGCTGGTACCGCGACCAGCTGGAGCGGCTGAAGGCGCTCACCGACGACGAGGACCTCGACGCCTACCTCGCCAAGGTGGAGCCGCGCGGCCCGCGCGAGCAGGAGATGCTCTCCGAGCTCGCCTCCCACCAGCCGGTGCTGGCGATGCCCGAGCAGTTCCTCCCCGCCCACCACCGCGCGGTGCGCGCCCTGGAGGCGGTCCGCAGACACGGCTTTCGCCGGCCCGTGCTGCGCAGCTTCGGGCCGCTCACCACGGTGGTGCGCTACCCGATCGAGCTCGTGGCGCGGTACATCGTGGTCTCGTACGTGCAGCAGGTCTCCAACGATCTCCGGAACCTCTACCGGCTGCGGGAGGCACAGGCGCCGCTCGGCACGCTGGAGAACCGGCGCCTGCGCCGTGCCCGGCGTGACGCGGAGGACATGCGCGAGGTCTTCCAGGGACGCACGATCGGGCTGCCCACCTTCATCCTGGGCGGCGCGGTCCTGCCCGTGGCCGCGTCGCTGTCCAACGCGGCGTCCGGTGTCACCGACGATCGCGGGTGGCCGTTCATCACGGCGACGATCATCGGCCTGCTGGTGGCGGCGTTCGTGAGCTGGGTCGTCCTGCGCGGCGCCGCCCTGGCGCACCGGCGCATCCAGATCGCCACCCGCGTGCCGCTGGAGCGCCTGTGGCAGTCCATCGGCAGCGCCGGCAAGCCGCCGCGCGACGACGGCGGGACCTTCGCGCTGCTCGCGATCGTCCTCACCGTCGGCGCATGGCTGGTGTTCCCGCTGCTGGTGCTGTTCGCCGTGGTCGGTTAGCCGGCCACCGGCGCCCGCAGGCCGATCGGCGGCGCGCTGCCCCGGTCGACCAGCAGGACCCGCGTGCCCGTGAGCCCGCGCGGCCCGACTCGTAGGCGGACGGTGCCGTCCGCCGCGATCCGCGCCACCCCGGCGCGCCGTCCGGGGCGCACGATCTTCAGGACCCCGTCCGGGATGCGCGGCCGCACCTCACCGGTCAGCACGCCGCGCACCAGCGTCCGCGGAACGATGCGCGGCCGCAGGGTCACCGCGAAGGTCGAGCGGCCCACCGGGGGCCCGAACCGGCCCCGGGGGCGGACGTCGGGGGACGGCCAGACCACCCAGACGTAGCTGCGTCCCTGATCCAGCACCCCGTCCGGGACGCGTAGCCCGGAACGCCGCGTCCAGGCGTTCAGCACGCGCCGGGCACCGCGGAAGACCTGAACGTTGTACGAGCGCGCGCCGCTCGCGGCACGCCACCGCAGCACCGGCGTCTCCCAGCGCAGCCAGCCGGCCGCCGCCGGCGCGACGAGCCCCCCGTGCGCGGCGACGAGATCTCCCGGGGACGGCGGCAGTGCGGGCGGCGGGCCGTCGTCGGGGACCGGCCCGGCGGCCGGCGGCGGATCGCCCGCGTCGAGTGTGGGGTCGGTGACCGGCGTCACCTCGACCTCCGGGCCGTCGGCCGGCGCCACGCCGTCGGGGATGCCGTCGCGGTCGATGACCGTCCCGTCGGGGACGGGGGTGGGCGGACCCACCTCCACCTCGGCGTCGTCGCCGCTCAGCAGGCAGTTCCCCGCGCATCCCGGGATCGCCGGCATCGCGGAGGGGCGTCCGGCCAGCGCGGGGGAGGCGCCCAGCTGCCCGGGCGCGAACAGCGCGGGCTGCCAGATGGGGCCGCCGAGGAACCGCGTGGGAACCGCGACCTCGAGGTCGGCGCTCGCCGCCGCGGGCGTGCCCGCGACGATCAGCGCTGCTGCGAGGGCGACGGTGCGTCGCCGGGGTGCCCGTGCCATGTGCGTGCCCTCCGTTGCGGGGTGTCGCACATGGCTACGGGCGAGGCCCGGCGGCGGATCACCGCCGCCGCAGCACCACGGTCTTCGCGACCCGCCAGGGAAGCGTGGATGACGCGCGCACCCGGATCCGCAGCGCGCCGAACCCCCGGTCGCGCACCGACATCCGCAGCGCTCCGGTCGTGATCGACCGGGCCGTCAGGGGTCGCCAGCCCGCGCCGGCGCGGGCCTCGACCACCAGCCGGCTGCCGCGCGGTGCGCGGGCCACACGTGCCGAGAGGACCAGCCGGCCCTTCACCCGTCGCACCACCAGGCCGGAGAGACGGACGCTCGGCGAGGTTGGGGTCGTGCCGGGCCCGGGCACGACCTGCTCGGGCGTCGATGCGCTGCCGTACCGGGCGGTCACCGTCTGGGCGGCATCCGGCGTGGTGAAGGCCACCCGCGAGGCGGTGACCAGGCCGCGCCCGGTGTCGATACCCCGCAGCCGGTAGGTGATCCCGTCGATGACGATGCTCTCCGGGGCCGACAGCGTGTGGTCGGCGCCGATCGCCGACGGGCGCTCGTGAGGGGTGACGCGCGACTGCCCGTCGAGCACCAGCGGCACCCCGGAGGGCACGCTGGCGAGCGTGAGCCGGCGCGTCTCGGGCAGCAGCTCCACCGAGGCGGTGGTGGTGCCACGCAGGCTGTCGGTGGCCGTCGCGCGGATCTCGTAGTGCACGTCGTCGCCGTGCTGGTCGGCGACGACCGCGCCGGAGGTGCCGGTGCGCTCGGCGTCGTAGTGCAGGTGGTCCAGGTGGTGCACCACGATCTGCCACGTCACCCGTGACGGCGCCAGGGTGCCGTCCTCGGCGTCCGTGGCGGTGATGGTGAACGGGATGGTGTCCCCGATCCGGTAGTTGGTCCGGGCGGGCTGGATGCTGATGGCAGGGCGCGTGTTGCCGGAGTCCACCGGGACGGTGGTGGTGCCGGTCGCGCCGAGCTGGTCGCGCACCGTGAGGGTGGCGGTGTAGGAGCCCCGGGCGTAGGTGCGGGTCGCCGAGGCGCCGGACGCGGACGCGCCGTCGCCGAAGTTCCACGAGTAGGTGAGCGTGCTCCCGGGGTCGGGGTCGGACGAGCCCGCGGCCGAGAACGTCACCCTCAGGGGCGCGGCGCCGGATGCCGGGGTGGCCGTCGCGAGGGCGGTCGGCTCCCGGTTCGCGTTGATGTGCGTGATCTCGCGGATCTGGCCGGTGGAGATGCTCGCGTACGCGATGGTCTCGGCCGGCGTGGTCTGGATGTCCACCGGGTTGCCCCAGGAGCCGGTGGTGCCGAAGTCCGACAGGCCGGCGCCGGGCCGGTAGAGCATGAACTTGTCCTTGGCGTAGTCCGCCAGGAAGACCGCGCCGCGGTACTGCTGCGGATACGCGGTGCCGCGGTACATCGGCCCGCCGGTGATGGAGCCGCCGACGTCGCCGGCGTGCGTGATGGCCACCATGGGGCCGGTGGAGCCCTCGCCCGTCCCGCCCTCGGCCGGGGTGTAGATCGTGCGGCACGTGGGGGCGGTGGCCGGGTCGGTGGCGTAGCCGACCTGCTTGGCGGGGCCGGCGGCGGCGCCCTCGTAGCAGGGCCATCCGAAGTTGCGGTCCCGGTTCGGCCGGGCGGCATCGGGGGAGACCAGGTTGAGCTCCTCCCAGTCGTTCCACCCCACGTCGGCCACGTAGACGCCGCCGGTGAGGGAGTCGATGCCGAAGCGGAAGGGGTTCCGGAAGCCCCGGGCGATCACGCGCGACCGCACCGACGCCGGGGAGGCCGCGTCGTAGTACGGGTTGTCGGGG
>LNFL01000018.1 GCA_001464275.1 Actinobacteria bacterium Ga0077560
GCCGGCGCGGCCCCCGTGGTGGCCCACTGCATGAGCGTGGCCGACGAGGCGGCGTTCGTGACCCAGCGCATCGCCGATCTCATCACCGAGGGCCGCGACCCCGGTGAGATTGGGGTGCTGTACCGCGCCCACCACCACTCCGTGGAACTGCAGCTGGCGCTCACCGAGGCCGGGGTGGAGTTCGAGCTGCACTCCGGGTCACGCTTCGTGGAGAGCGCCCACGTGAAGGACGTGCTGGCCTTCTGCCGGCTGCGGCACAACGTGCGCGACGAGCTCGCCTGGCACCGGGCCCTGCGGCAGTTCGAACGCGTGGGGGAGCGGGGCGCCGCCCGCGGGGCCGCGGCCGCCGTCACGGCCGGGGAGCTGCCCGACGCCGTGGCCGCCCTTGCGGGGCTGGGCGGGGCGGTGGCGCGATCGGCCGAGGTGGTCGCCACGCTGAGCCACCTGGAGCGGCCCGAGGAGATCGTGCTGGAGGTGGCCCGGGCCGATTGGTTCCGCGACGGCCTGCGCGCCCGCTTCGCCAACTGGCGCGACCGGGAGGGCGACCTGGCGCGCCTGGCCGAGATCGCCGCCCGCTACGCCGACCTGGAGCGGTTCCTCGCCGATCTCGCCCTGGCCGAGCGGGTGGAGGTGGACGAGGACGTGAGCGGCCCGGCGCGCCGGGTGGCCCTCTCGAGCGTCCACCAGGCCAAGGGCCTGGAATGGCCGGTGGTGTTCGTGCTGCAGGTGGAGGCCGGCTCGTTCCCGTCATCGTGGGCCCTGTCGGAGGGACGCCTGGACGAGGAGGAGCGGCTGTTCCACGTGGCGGTCACCCGGGCCCGCGACGAGCTGTACCTGTGCCGTCCCATCGAGGCCAAGCGCCCGTGGGACACCGGCGCCAAGCGCGTGGTGCTGAACGCGGGCATGGGCTTCCTGGACCGTGACCTGGGCGCGCTGGTGGAGGAGTGGTCGGTGCGCTGAGCCGGTGGGGCGCCGTTGTGACGCCTGTCATGACCAACCGATGATCGCTCGCACGGGGCGGGCCGGCGCCGGTGGGCGACCATCGGCGTCATGCACACCATCACCACCACCACACCGGCGATCGACCTCCGGAACCTGACCAAGCGCTTCCCCGGCCGGGGAAGCCGTCAGGTCGTCGCGGTGGCCGGACTGGACCTCACCGTCGCCCGGGGCGAGATCGTCGCGCTGCTGGGGCCCAACGGCGCCGGCAAGACCACGACCCTCGACATGATCCTGGGGTTGACCCCGCCGTCCTCGGGCGAGGTGCGGACCCTGGGCCTGCCGCCCCGCGCCGCGGTGGCCGCCGGCCGCGTCTCGGCGGTGCTGCAGACCGGCGGGCTCCTGGGCGATCTCACCGTTCGCGAGACCGTCCGCATGATCGCCTCGCTCATCCCGGACGCGGCGCCCGTGGACGAGGTCATCGGCCGGGCGGGCATCGCCGCCATCGCCGGCCGCAGGGTGGCCAAGTGCTCGGGTGGCGAGAAGCAGCGGCTCCGGTTCGCGCTGGCGCTGCTGGCGGATCCCGACCTGCTCATCCTCGACGAACCCACCGCCGGGATGGACGTGACCGCCCGGCAGCAGTTCTGGGAGACCATGCGCGCCGACGCCGACGCCGGCCGCACCGTGGTCTTCGCCACCCACTACCTCCAGGAGGCCGAGGCCTTCGCCGAACGGATCGTCGTGATGGCGGGCGGCCGCATCGTCGCCGACGGCACCGTCGCCGAGGTGCGCGGACTCGCCACCACCAGGACGGTGTCGGCAGATCTGGAGGACCCCCGCGCCGGGGACCGGCTGCGGGCGATGCCCGGGGTCACCCGGGTCGCCGTCACCGGCCGGCGCGTGGAGATCGCCGTGGAGGCCGCCCACTCCGACCGGGTGGCGCGGGCGCTGCTGACCGACCTTGCCGCAACCGACCTGGAGATCGCGACGGCCAGCCTGGAGGCCGCCTTCGTGGCGATCACCGACGACCACACCGACCCGATCGAGGTTGCACCGTGAACCCCACCTTCATCGGCCTGGAGCTGCGCCGCGTCATCCGGGACGTGCCCGCGATGTTCTTCATCGTGGTGCTTCCCGCCTTCTTCTACCTGGTGTTCGGCGCCGGCCAGGACTACTCCGACCAGCCCGCCGGCAACGGGAACGTGGCGATGTACGTGCTCATCGCGATGGCCGGCTACGGCGCCGCCACCGCCACCACGGGCATCGGCGGGTTCGCGGCGGTCGAACGGCTGCAGGGCTGGGGCCGGCAGCTGGGGCTCACCCCGGTGCGCGACCGGCAGCTGGTCGCCGCCAAGACCGTGGTCGCGCTGGCCCTGGGCGTGCTCCCGATCTGCGTGGTGTTCGCCCTGGGGCCCGCCACCGGCGCCGAGGCCGACCCGGGCGTGTGGCTGCTGTCGGGGTTGGCGCTGGCGGCCGGGGCGGTGGTCTGGTCGCTGTACGGCCTGTGCTTCGGCCTGGCGTTCCGATCGGAGGCCGCGGTGAGCATCGGCTCCGGGGTGCTGGTGGTGCTGGCGTTCCTCGGCAACATCTTCATCCCGCTCAGCGGCACGCTGCTCACGATCGCCAAGTTCACGCCGCTCTACGGGTATGTGGGCCTGGCGCGCCATCCGCTGACCGACGGGGTCAACGTCGACGGCTCCGGCCGGCAGCTCGCCGCCGAACCGCTGTGGGTCCCGGTCGCTAATGTGACCGCGTGGACCGTGGTCTTCGCGTTGGTCGCGACGTGGCTGATCCGCAGGGGGCGCAGCCGTCAATGACCCCTGAGACGCCACCGGATGCGCGGGACCCCTGGGACCGCTACGGCTGGATCATGGCGGCGGTCTGGCTGCTGTTCCTGATCTTCCCGCTGGTGGGCACCTTCACGGGGGATCGCTCCGTGGAGGCGCGGATCGTCGCCACCGCCGCGATCGGGGCGTTCGCCGGCGTCTACGTGTGGACCTTCGTGCGCGTGGGGGCGGCCGAGACCCCCGGCGAGGTCGGCCGGATCGGGGGACGGGCACTGGCGCTGCTGGTGGGCCTCACGCTCACCGCCGGGACGGTGATCCAGATCGAGGCGCTGGGGATGACCCCCTTTCTGGTCTCGGTGGCGATGTTCGTCCTGCCGTTGCGCCGGGCGCTCTGGGTGGGCGGCACCTGCCTGGTCGCGGCGGTGGCCATCCCGCTGGCGGCCGGCGAGCCCGTGGCGGCACTGGCCTTCGGGTTCATCACCCTCGCGGTGGGCGTCGCCACCGGCACGGTGCGGATCCTCGACGAGCGCACCAAACAGTCACGGCTTCACGGCGAGGAGCTGGCGCTGGTGTCCGAACGCGAGCGGGTCGCGCGCGACGTCCACGACGTCCTCGGGCACTCGCTCACGGCGGTCAGCGTGAAGGCGCAGCTCGCGGAACGGCTCATCGACCAGGACCCGGAGCGGGCCAGGGCCGAGCTCGTGGAGATCCAGGCGCTGGCCCGGCAGTCCCTGGCCGAGATCCGCGCCACGGTCGCGGGGCTGCGGATGGCCCGGCTCGACGAGGAGCTCGCCGCAGCGGCCACCGTGCTCGCGGGCGCCGGCATCGCGGCCGACCTGCCGGCCGAGCCCGAGCGCGTGGACCCGCGCCACCGCCCGGTGATCGCCTGGGCGCTGCGGGAGGCGGTGACCAACGTGGTGCGCCACTCCGGCGCCCGGCGGTGCACCGTGTCGCTGGAGCCGCAGCGGCTGGTGGTGACCGATGACGGGCGCGGGCTGCCACCGTCCGCCGAGGGCAACGGCCTGCGTGGCCTGCGCGAACGCGTGCAGGCGGCCGGTGGGACGTTGTCGCTCGACCACCCGCCCGGCGGCGGGACGCGCCTGGAGGTGCGGCTGTGAACGACACCCGGCGGCGCATCCGCGTGCTGATCGCCGACGACCAGGCGCTCGTGCGGGGCGCGCTCGCCGCGCTGCTGGAGATGGAGCCGGACATCCGTGTGGTCGCGCAGGTCGGCAGGGGCGACGAGGTGGTCGACGCGGCGCGGGCCTCCGAGGCGGAGGTCTGCGTGCTCGACATCGAGATGCCCGGGATGGACGGCATCACGGCGGCCGGGGAGCTGGCCCGGGAGCTGCCCGCGTGCCGGACGCTCATCGTCACCACCTTCGGGCGCCCCGGGTACCTGCGGCGGGCCCTGGACGCCGGGGTGAGCGGCTTCGTGGTGAAGGACGTGCCGGCGGCCGAGCTCGCCGACGCCGTGCGGCGGGTGCATGCCGGGCTGCGCGTGGTGGACCCCGCACTCGCCACCGAGACCCTGCTGGGCGGACCCAACCCCCTCACCGAACGCGAGCGCGAGGTCCTGCGCCACGCGCGCGACGGCTCCCGCATCTCGGTGGTGGCGGCCCGTGTGCACCTCTCCACCGGCACGGTGCGCAACTACCTGTCCTCCGCCATCGGCAAGACCGGGGCGGCCACCCGCGTGGAGGCCGCCCGCGTCGCCGAGGAGCGCGGCTGGCTCTAGGCCCCGCGCGGCGTCGGCGGGGGATGATCGGTGCGCCGGGGCCCCCGGCCTGGAAGGATTGGGCGAATGGCGTGGGGACGCGAGCGGGACGTGATGGGCGCGGTGACAGCGTGATCGTGACCGACCTGCCGGGCGGGATCCTCCTGGTGCGCCAGCGCGACCACGCCGAGCAGTGCGCGCAGCTGGCCGAGGCCTGGGGCAACGACACCTTCCGGCGCATCGCGCCGTGGGGGCCGCTGGTGCGCGCGACGCGCATCCACGACGACGGCTGGGAGCCATGGGATGCGGCCCCGCAGGTCGACGACGCCGGGCGCCCCGTCGATTTCCCCACGCTCGACCGCCGCCGCCACGTGGTGCTCTACCGCGCGGGCATCGCCGCCGCGTGCGACGCCGGCCCCCGGGTGG
>LNFL01000019.1 GCA_001464275.1 Actinobacteria bacterium Ga0077560
GCCCAGGCCGTCGCGGTAGCTGTCGATGGAGGCCCCGCCGGCCTCGATGGCCACCCGCAGGCGGTCGCGCACCGCGCGGTGCAGGCGCCGCACCTCGTCACGGGTCAGTTCGCCCGCGGGCCGCTCCGGGTGGACACGCGCTTGGAACAGCGCCTCGTCGGCGTACATGTTGCCCACGCCGGCCAGCAGCGCCTGGTTGAGCAGCGCCGCCTTGATCCCCACCCGGCGGCCGCGCAGCAGCGTCCCCAGCCGTTCCGCGGTGAAGGCGGCGTCCAGCGGCTCCGGGCCCACGCGCCCGTGCCAGTAGGCGTCGTGGTCGGTCCCGGCGGGGATGAGCCACGCCCGGCCGAAGCGCCGCTGGTCGCCGAAGGTGATGGTGGCGCCGTCGTCGAGGGTGAACAGGGCCCGCAGGAACCGCTCCTCGCCCTCCGCCAGCGGCCCCCCACGCCAGTGCAGCCGCCCGGTCATCCGCAGGTGCAGGCACAGGATGTCGTCGCCGTCGAGCGTGGCCATGAGGTACTTGCCGCGCCGGCCGAGCGCGGTGACGGTGCGACCCGTCACCGTGGCCTCGAAGGCCTCCGGCAGCAGGGGTGCGGTGAGCAGCGGGTCGGTGACCCGCGCCTCGGTGATGGTGCGTCCCACCAGCCGCGGATCCAGCTGCCGGCGGATCGTCTCGACCTCGGGGAGCTCAGGCACCCGGGGTCTCGGTGTCGCGCAGCAGCACCGCGGGGGCCGCATCGGCGGAGGAGGCGATGCGCAGGTGCTCGCGCAGCGTCGCCACGCAGGCCTCGCCCAGGCCGCGGTCCCGGGCGTGGACCAGCGCGATCGCATCGCCGCCCACCACCGGATCGCCCACCGAGGCCAGCAGCTCCAGCCCCACGGCGTGGTCCACCTGCTGGGAGGGGTGCAGTCGCCCGGCGCCGAGGCGGCGCACCGCCTCGCCCACCACGCGGGCCGGCAGGCCGGCGAGGACGCCGTCGCCGGGGGCGGTCACCTCCAGCCGCAGCGGCGCCTCGGGGAGCATCGACGGGGTGGTCCACACGTTCGGATCGCCGCCCTGGGCCAGCACCCAGCGCTCGGCGGCCTCCAGGGCCGTGCCGTCGGCCAGCGCCCGCGCGGCGGCGGTGCGGCCCGCGCCCGGCTCGGCGACGCCCGCCGCCTCGGCGATCTCCCCCGCAAGCGTCGCGGCCACCTCCCGCGTGGCCGGGGTTCCGCCACCGCGCAGCAGCTCACCGGCCTCGCGCACCTCCAGCGCATTGCCCACGGTGCGTCCCCGCGGGGCGTCCATGGGCGTCACCACCCAGCGCACGGTGCGGCCCCACGCCTCGGCGATCCACGCCATGAGCCCGGCGGCCTCCGCGGCGGCCTCGGCGTCGGCGAACGGGGCGCCGTCGCCGCAGGTGACGTCCACGGCGATGCTCGTGGCGCCGCCGGCCAGGGCCCTGCTCATGAGCGACGCGGCGATGAGCTCGCGCACGTCCATGGTGGCGGTCTGGTCGCGCAGGGCCGCCAGGCGCTCCTCGCCCGGCGCGAGGCGGTCGGTCTGGGAGATGACGGCGCAGCCGGTGTCGCGCACCTGCAGCACGAACTCCCGCAGGCCCAACTGCGCCCGGTAGCCGGGGATGGCCTCCAGCTTGTCCACCAGCCCGCCCACGTGGCCGCGGCCCCGGTCGCCCATCACCGCCATCCGCACGCCCATGGCGGCGGCCAGGGGCGGCACCACCAGGCCCACGGGGTCGCCCACCGCGCCGGTGGTGTGGACGTCGCCCGTGGGGTCCAGCGACGACAGGTCCAGGCGGTCGCCCGAGGCCACCAGCGCGGAGGCCATCGCGCGGACGCCGTCGCGATCGAGCCCGCGGGTGGCGACGACCATGCACAGGGCGGCCATCTGCGCGTCGGTGGCGCTGTTCCCGAGCCATGTGCGCACGAAGCCGCGGACGCTGTCGGGGTCGACGTGCCCGCCGCGCCGTGCGCGCTCGAGGACCTCGAGGGGAGCGAGCGGGACCGGCATCTGCGCCGATGCTACAGGTGGTTGGTAGATTCACCGG
>LNFL01000020.1 GCA_001464275.1 Actinobacteria bacterium Ga0077560
TGTGGCACGAGCTGGGGCGGTTCAGCCCCACGGGCGTGGTGCCCGAGCTGGTGTGGAAGGTGCGCCGGGCGCTGGACAACTCCGGGCACGGCCACGTGAAGATCGTCGCCTCCGGCGGGTTCGACGCCCCGCGCATCCGCGCGTTCGAGGAGGCCGGCGTGCCGGTGGACGCCTACGGGGTGGGCAGCAGCCTGCTGCGGGGGTCCAACGACTACACCGCCGACGTGGTGCGCGTGGACGGCCGCCCGTGCGCGAAGGTGGGCCGGGAGGAGCGGGCCAACCCGCGCCTTGAGCCCGTGAACTGGAACCCCGTGGAGGATTCGTGAACGTGACCCGCCTGCACCACGTCGCCTACGTGGTGAACGACCTGGACGCGGCGCTGCCGGTGTTCACCGAGCGCTACGGCCTGGCGGTCACGATCCGCGAGCTCATGCCCGAGCAGGGCGTGGAGGCCGTGATGCTGGGCGCCGGAGAGGGCGCGGTGGAGCTCATCGCCCCCACCGACCCGGAGTCGGGCGTCGCCCGGTACCTGGAGAAGCGCGGCGAGGGGCTGCACCACATCGCGTTCGAGGTGGAGGACCTGCCAGCAGCCCTGGATCAGCTGCGCGCCGAGGGCGCGGAGCTCATCGACCAGGCGCCCCGGGTGGGCCTGGGCGGCCACCTCATCGCCTTCGTGCACCCCAAGTCGGGGTTCGGCGCGCTGACCGAGCTGGTGCAGGCCGGGCACTGAGCCCGGGGGCTCAGCCGCCGAGCATCGCCGCGAACACGAAGCAGTAGACCAGGAACACCGGGAACGCCGCCATGGCCGCGGTGGGCACCCAGCCCACACCGTCCCGGCGGCGCTCGGACCGCACGGCGAGCGTCAGGGCCACCGCGGACGCCAGGGTCACCAGCAGGATGCCGACGATGAACGGCACCGCGTCTGCGCCCCAGTCCCGGGTGAGCGCGATGGCGCCGAACCCGCCGGCCGCCGCCAGCAGTTCCACCGTGACGGCCGCGCCGTACGCCTGGCGCGAACCGGCCTCCACCCCGGACAGCAGGGGAGCGCCCAGGCTCATCACCAGCCCGAGGCCCACGATCAGGAACCAGAGGATGCCGATGGTTGCCACGCGCGAATTCTGGCATTTTCACGGGTTCAGGACGAGCGGCCGCACCCGGGTGAGTGGCGTCAGGTCCAGTGGTTCGCGGACGCGGAAGCGCTGCACCACCTCGAAGCCGTCGCGGTCGAGGCTGTCGGCCACCACCACGAGGGTCCGGTCGCCGTCGGCGGCCATCAGTAGCCACACCAGCCGCGAACCGCTGGGCACCAGCCGGCCGGTCACGCGCTCCACCTGCGCGGCCGATCCCGCGGTGATCACCGCCGACCGCAGCGCCCCCGCCCGAGGGCCCGCCGCCTCGCGCAGTGCGACCACCGCCTTCAGTGGGATGTGGTTGGTGGGCAGCGGGGACATCGGCTGCGTGGGGGCGGTGGCGTCCCCCACGGCGCGCCGGATGACGCCCGCCGGTCCGCGGAACTCCACGACGGTCGCACCCGAGTCGAGGGTCTCGGCGAACACCAGGGCATTGCCCAGCAGCGGCACGGGCCGGCCGCCCACGGTGGCGGAGGTGAGCCCGTCGGGCACCAGCAGCCAGCCGCGAACGACGCTGGGCCCGAACGGCTCCGGCTGGCTGGACACGACCACGCCGTTCACCGCGTCGAACTCCGAGGGGGCGGTGAGCACCTGGTAGCCCACCCGCCCGTCGGTGTCCTCGTCGACCAGCCCCAGCACCCTGGTGTCGTCGACGCGGTCGCGCACCAGCCAGTACCGGTGACCGTCCCGCGCGGAGATGAGCCGTTCGGATCCGGGCACGATGCCCTCCGATCGGACCTCCCCCGCGACCCCGCGAAGCTGGAGCCGCACCTCCTCCGGAAGCCGGTCCTCCGGCGTGATCGCGCGATCCAGCGCCGAGATGCGCACCGGGAGGCCCGGTGTGGTGAAGCTCTGGGGCGTGCGAGCGCTGGAGAGGCCCGCGAACGCCCGCCGCTCTCCCGCGGGCCCCGTCGCGATGAGCGGGTCGGGCCCCGTGGGTTCGCGCAGCACGAACACGTTGCCCTGGACGTCGCTCTCGACGCGTCCCACACGGACCCGGTCGTACCCGTCGGGCACCACGCCCACCACGTCGGACGGGCTCACACGCGAGGTCCGGAACGCCACGAAACGGCTGCGCAGGGCGTCGGTCCTGCCGCACACGTATCCGGCCTCCAGCCGCCCGGTGACCGCCGACGACCCCAGGAACGCCCTCGGCGCCGGCAGCGGCGGCTCGCGGTCGGGCACCGCGATGAGGCAGATCCGGCGCAGCGCCCCTCCCCGTGGCCCGGGCCGGGTGGCGCGCGCGATGAACCAGCGCCGGCCCGGGTCGACGCGGGCCAGGCGCACGGTGGGCCACTCGATGCCCTCCAGGTACAGGGCCTCGTCGTCGGCCACCCACTCCGGAAGCTGGTCCCGGTCCCCGATGGGCCGCTCCAGCACCCCCACGCGGTCGGATACCGGAGGGGCGTCACCTCCACGCTGCTGCACCGCGATGCCCGCGACGATCGCGACAGCGATCGCCACGGCGACGCCGACTCGACCTGCGCGACGTGGACGTGGCGGCGGCGGGACCTCCATCCGCCCAGCATCGCCGTTCGAGGGATGCCCGCGCACCCCCTCCCATCAACGTCTCAGGGAGACGGGTCGCACACGGGTGAGGCCCGAGAGGTCCGGCGGGCGGGCGGCGCTGGTGGAGTTGACGAGGAACAACCCCTGCCTGCGACCGGTCTGCGTCAGCGCCGCGGCAATCGCGGTGCGCGTACCGTCGGTCCCGGTGATCACCCAGACCCAGCCGTCCGACGCCGGGGGGGTGACCAGCCCGGTGGCGGCGCGGACCTGCGCCGCGGTCCCCACGGTCACGTTCGCGGACCTCAGGGTACCCAGGCCCTGCTGACGGCCGACGTAGCGAATGAGGTCTGCCGCTCCTTCCGGCACGCGGTTGGTGGGGATGGCAATCACCTCTGAGTTCCCCACCGAGAACGGCATGCTGCGACGCAACGCACCGGCCGGCCCCGTGAGCGTGATGGTGACCCTCGCATCCGCGCTGACGCCGTGGAGCGCGAGCAGGTTTCCCGTGATGGGATACGTCCTGCCGCCGAGCGTCGCCGCCGTGAAGCCGTCAGGAACCACGGCCTGGAGCGAGACCCTCAGCGGCCCGTACGCCTCGGTCGTTCCGGACTGGACGAGACTCTGACCAAGCGGGTCCCGGCGGTTGGGCAGTCCGAGATTCCTGAAGGACACCGAGCCGGATCGCGCGAGCGTGGCGACCGTAAGCGTCCCCGGGCGCCGCGCGTCGGCCATCACCCAGTGGCGACGTCCGGCGTGCTCTCCGGCATACCGGGCGCTGGTCACGACCGGGGCCACGCCGGTCGGGCGGCGCGCCGCACGAGCCGCCGCCCGGGCGACGGGTGGTGGCGCGGCGTCGCCGCGGCGGGCGGGGCGCTGCAGAACCGATACGCGGGGAACGAAGCGCGGTGGCGTGAGGCTCGAAGGCGGTGACGTCGCCACCCCCGCGTAGGCACGACGTTCTCCCGCCGGGCCCGTCGCGATCAGGGGATCCGCCCCTTCCGCGCCATCGACGACGAAGACGTTTCCCTCGACGGGGACCGAGCGGTCCTGGATACGCACCCGCTCGTACCCGTCCGGCACGATCCCCACGATGTCGATCGACGGGGGCGAAGCGACCGGGGCGGCGATCGACGGGCGCGAGGTAACCGGGGCGGCGATGAACCGGCGTGTCAGCGCGGATGCACCGGCGCAGAGCACAGCTCCGCCGCCGGGCGCGCGGACCGTCGAGGACCCGTTCGGAGCGATCGGGGAGGGCAGCGGCGGCTCGACCTCGGGCGCCTCGATCAGGCAGACCAGCGGCACTGCACCGGCACCCCTGCCTCTGCCGTTCGCGACGTAGTAGCGGCGCCCGTTGACGGTCCTCGCGAGCCGGGCGCTCGCCGGATCGACGGCCGCCTCGACGACGGCCATGTCGTCCGTGACCCACTCCGGCAGCCGATCCGCGTCGGTGGCGGGCCGGTCGAGAATCCCGATGTTCCCGGGGATGATGCCCGCCTCCTCACCGCGAGGCAGCGACACCACCAGCACGCCCGCGACGGCGGCGACACCGGCGGCGGTCGCGGCACCCCACAGCACCCGGCGGCTCCGGCGCTCCGGTCGCCGCGGTGGGACGCGCGACAGCAGCTCGTCCACCGAGCTCTCGCGGAGCAGGAGGTCCAGCTGGTCGTGCGGCAGCGGGTCCGCCTCACGAAGACGCTCGATCAGCAGGTCGTCGGTCCGGCTCATGTGGGCTCTCCCTCCGGAACGGGCGGCGCATGGCCGCCGGGCTCGCGCTCACCCATCACCACGGCCAGGCGTTGCCGGGCGCGGTGCAGGCGCACGCGGAAGACGGTTGCCGGGATCCCCAGCGCCTCGGCGGCCTGGGCGGGCGTGAGCCCCTCCCAGGCGATCAGGCACAGGGCCTCCCGGTCGCGCGCGCCAAGTGCGGCGAGCGCGCGCAGGGTCGCGCCGCGCTCGGCGCGGTCGGCGGGGTCCCGGGACTCGGGTGTGCCCTCCCCGGCGATCCGCTCCACGAGCGCGGTGCGACGTCGCGTGCCGCGGCGCTGGTTGGCCAGCGTGCGGCGCGTGATGCCGATGAGCCACGGCAGGGGGTCACCGGGGACCCGATCGATGCCCCGCCACGCGGCGAGGAACGCCTCCGAGACGGCGTCCTGGGCCTCCTGCGGCGTCGCGCGTCGCAGGGCGTAGGCCAGCAGGTCGCGCCGGTGGG
>LNFL01000021.1 GCA_001464275.1 Actinobacteria bacterium Ga0077560
TCGCCCGGCTCCGGGCGGGGTGAACCGGCATCTGTCCGGTCGGGGGGCGGGAGCCCGCCCGGACGGGCGTGTCGCGCACCCGGGCGGCTGCGGCATCCTTGCGCTGGAGTCGTAGGCTTGCCCCGCCGGTGACGATCCGGCCCCTCACGAGGTACATGGGTTCGATGCGCCGCCACATCGCCATCTCCGCGCTGCTCGCCCTGGCCGGGGTCCCGGCCGCCGTCGCGTCGCCCGCGGATGAGCTGGTCGTGCGCTTCGACCCCGGGGCGGGGATCGCCGAGCGCGCCGCCGCGCTGGACGCCGCGGGCGTGACGCCGGCGGGCACGCTCATGTCCTCGGCGCCGGCCGTCGTCGCCGTGGACGGGGACGCCGGCCGCCGCGCCGCCCTGGATGCGCTCCGGGCCCAGCCGGGGGTGCGCTGGGCCGAGCCGAACCTGGTCTACCGGGCGCTGACCCGTTGCTGCCCCGCCAGTGGGCGCTGCGGAACCTGGGGCAGGGCGTGGACGGCGTGGTCGGGATCGCGGGCGCGGACATCGGTGCCGCCGTGGCGTGGGACCGCGGGACCGGTGATCCGTCCGTGAACGTCGCGGTGCTCGACAGCGGCGTCGCCACCGGGCATCCGGACCTGGCCCCGAACATCTCGGCGACCGTCGCCGGGACGGACCTTGTGGACGGGGACGCGAGCCCGGCCGACGAGGAGGGCCACGGCACGCTGGTGGCCGGGATCATCGGCGCGCGCGGCGACGACGGGGTGGGCACGGCCGGGGTGGCCTGGCGCCTGGGCCTGGTGCCGGTGCGTGTGCTGGGCGCCGACGGCGGCGGCAGCTCGGCGAAGATCGCCGAGGGCATGCGTTACGCCGCCCAGCGAGGCGTGCGTCTGGTGAACGCGAGCCTCGGCGGCGCGAGCAACTCCACCGTGATCTCCGAGGCGATCTCGGCCAACCCCGGGACGCTGTTCGTGGTGGCCGCGGGCAACGAGGGCAAGGACGTCGACCAGCCGGGACAGGGGCTCTACCCCTGCGCCCTCGCACTCGAGAACGTGCTGTGCGTGGCCAACAGCGACGCGTCGGACCGCCTGTCGCGCTCCTCGAACTTCGGGGCGCGGAGCGTCGACCTCGCCGCACCGGGCGACACCGTCCTGGGGCCGGCCCCGGCGTACGCGACGCCCGCGTTCGCGGACGACTTCGAGGGCGGCCTCGGGGCATGGGCGATCACGCCGGGGTCCGCGTGGGGCCTGGAGCCGGCGGCCGACGGGACGGTGCTCTCGGACTCGCCCGGCGGGCTCTACGGGCCGGCCGGCTCCGGGACCATCACCACCGCCGCGCCGTTCTCGCTGGCGGGCGGCACCGGCTGCCGGCTGTTCATGCACCTGCGCCTGTCGACGACCGGCGGCGATGGGCTCATCGCCGAGGCCTCGACCAACGGCGGACCCTGGACGGCGGTGGGCAGCTACACGGGGTCCAGCGACGGGCGGGCGCGCCGGGTCTCGGAGTCGATGCGGGACCAGGAGGGCGCCTTCAGCGTGCGCCTGCGCCTGCGCTTCCTGGCCACCAGCGGCGTCCCCGCCGACGGAGCGGCCATCGACGAACTCCGGGTCGCGTGTCTGGGCGGCGCGTTCGACGCGGAGGACTACGTCACCGATTCGGGGACGTCGTTCGCGGCGCCCCACGTCAGCGGCGTGGCCGCCGTGATCATGTCCCGCCACCCGCAGCTGAGCGCCCTCCAGGTCAAGCAGGCCATCCTGCAGGGCGTGGTGCGGCTCCCGGCGCTGAGCGGGAAGGTGGTGACCGGAGGCCGGCTCTCATTCCCCGGCGCGCTGGACGCCGCCGACGCCATCGCCGGGGGCACATCCCCCGGCACGGGCCCGCCCGGCGGCGGCGTCAGCGGCACGCCGGACGTCTTCCGGCTCAAGCCGGCGGTCCGTCGCGGTGCGCTGTGGACCATCGACGCGGTGCTGTCGCGGGCGGCGCTCGCCGAGGTGACGCTGGAGCGCCGGCGTCCGGGCACGGGGATCCGGGGCGTCCGGGCCCGCTGGCTGGTGGTGCGCACCAATGGCCCGCGCGACCGCGCGGGGTCGTTCCGCGCGCCCCTGGGCCGGCTGGGCAAGGGCGTGTACCGGGTCACGGTCCGCTTCCCCGAGGAGCGGCGGACGCTCCGCCGCACCTTCTCCGTGGCGGCGCGTCGATGACGGCGGCCGTCACCTTGACCCCGTACCGCGGCCACGGGCAGGATCACCCGGCTGCAACCGGCCCCCATCCGGCAAACCGACGCGAGTTGATGCGATGAGCACACGCACGATCACGGCCGCCGCGCTCGCGGCCGCCGCCCTGGCCGCGGGGCCGGCCGCCGCCCAAAACGTGGGGCAGGACTTCGCCGACCCCGCCGGGGACGTGGCGACCCAGGCCGCCGGCGTCTACTACGTCGCCCCCGACATCCTGGGCGGCCGGGTGGTGTTCACCGACGGCAACGACTTCCAGAGCGTCACCGACGACCTCCTGGGCTTCTACGCGACCGTCGATTCCAAGCCCGCCGCCGGCGTGAGCTCGGAGCTCTTCGAGGGCGACTTCCTGGGCTTCTGGCTCAACAGCGACAACAACCTCGCGACCGGATCGACTCCTGGCACGGTTCCCCTCGGCGCCGACCATCGTGTGGTCCTGGAGGGCATCGCCACCGGGCAGCCCACCGTCGCCCGCATCGAGGCATGGAACCCGACGACCAGGACCTGGATCGGCACGACGATCCCGGGGAACGTCGTAAAGCTCAACGACGAGTTCGGCGTGCTGGTGAGCCCGCAATCGCTGGGCCTGCAGCGCGGCGCGGCGTTCGGGTACCAGGTGCTCACCACCAACGAGGGCACCAGCACGATCAACGACATCGACTTCGCCCCGAACGTGGCGCCGGCCTTCTCGTTCGCTCTCCCCGCGCTTCAGCCCCCGCCCCCTCCGGTGATCATCCAGGCGCCGGCGGCGGCGACCACGCAGGCGCGGTCCATCGGCTCGGACCGGGCGACGCTGACGGGGACGCTCGATTCGCGCGGCCAGGCGCTGAACTGGTACTTCGAGTGGGGCCGGACCGCGCGGTACGGGAACCGCACGCCCAAGGTGGCGGTGCCGGCGGGCCAGACGGGCGCGCGCCCGCTGACATCGGTGCTGAAGCGGCTCAAGGCCGGGACCCGCTACCACTACCGCCTGGTGGTCGAGCCGGCGGGTGCCGCGGCGGTCGCCGGCGCCGACATCTCGCTGCGCACGTCCAACCTCGACCGGCTCGTCATCGCCGCGGACCCCGACGGGGCCTGCCAGGGCGGCGTCTGCCGGATCACGGGCTTCTCCGTGGTCGTCCGGGGACGGGACGGGGACACGAACCGGCTCCTCAAGCTCACGCCGAAGGGGCTCACCGCATCCGTCCGATGCCTGTCGGGGTGCTCGGTGAACACGAGGTTCCGGCTCACCGGTCGCACCACCCTGCGGGCGGAGATCGGTCGCCTGGTCGGCGGGCGGAGCCTGCCGTCCGGGGCGACGATCGAGGTGCGCGTCACCGGCGGATCGCAGTGGGTGGGGGCCGCGTACCGCGCAACGTTCGCCCGCAACGACCTGGTGGACCGCATCTGCGAGATCCGCCCGGGCGCACGTCCGTCCTCCTGCGGACCCGCGTGAGCAACCGGCTGGTCATCGGCGCCGCGGTAGCCCTCGCCGTCGCAGCCGCCGCCGGCTTCGCGGGGGGATACCTCACCGCGGACGACGAGGTCGTCGCGGTGGCGCTCACCGCGCCCACCGCGCGCGCGGCGGACCGGCCGGTGACCGTCACCGGGGTCCGGCCTGGGACGTTGCCGCCGCTCCCGGAGCGCGCCGAGCGGCCCGCGCCGCCGCCGCCGGCCCCGGTTCCCACCCCGCGTCCGGGCCCGTCCCCGTCGCCGGGCCCCGCTCCCGCTCCGCGGCCGTCGCCGGGTCCCGTCTCGCCCTTCTGAGCGCGGGTCAGCGGATCCGGTAGCCGAACGGCTCCAGGGCGTCGAGGGCCGTCCGCAGCGTCGCCTCCCCACGGCGCACCCGGTTGCGCGCCGCCGCCCACCGGGCGTCCGATTCGGCGCGGCCCGCGGCGGCGAGCGCCTGGTAGGCCGTCTCCAGGTCCGTGAGGCCCCCGCGCACCCGCTGGGCGGCGGCGGCCGGCGCGGGCGGCAGTGAGCCGGAACCCGGCTCCAGCGCCTTGGCCGCATCGCCGTAGAGCCCCGCGATGCGGGTGGCGACATCCGCCTGTGCGCGCGGCAGGTCCGCGGCGCGCAGCGCCGTTCGGCGCTCGCGGACCGCGGTGTTGAGGCGCTGGAAGGTCGTGCCCAGCAGGCCGGCGAACGCGGCGTCCGGCCCGGTCCCGAACACCGGCGTGCCGGTGACGCTGAGGCTGGCGGCCACGTCGTCGCAGACGGTGGGAGCGATCCCGAGGCATGCGAGCGTCGCGTCGCCCCGCCCGGTCACCACCGCATAGGTGGTCACCGGGACACCGCCGGACGACCCGGCGTCCCGGCGCCGGCGGGCCACGGCGCCGGAGGCGAGGGTCACGATCTCCGCGCCGTCGGCCGAGGCGGCGCCCTCGGCGAACCCCAGCAGCACGCCCGTGCCGGTGGCGGGATCCGACGCGCCACCGGTCGTCGTGGTGATGCCCAGATCCGCGGGCGCGGCGGGCGCGTCACCGGTCCAGGCCGCGGGCACCTGCGCCGCGAGCCCGTCCCCGCTGATCGTGCGCGGCGCCTGCGCGGGCGTCGTTCCACCCCCGGCGGACCGGCCGGCGAACACGCCCCCCACGGCGATCGCGATCGCGGCCGCCGCTGCCCCCGCAACGAGGGTCGTTCGCGTGCGCCCGCGGTCGGGGGGGCGACGACGCGCCGTGGTCGCCTCGGGGGCCGGAACGGGCGGCGGCGTCACCCCGCCGGGTGGGGACGGCGGCGGCGCCACACCGGGTGTGCCGGAGGGAGGGGACGGCGGCGGAAGTGTCGCCGGCGGGGGCGTGCCGGCCGCCGGGGAGGGCGGTGGGACCGTGGTGAGCGGCACCGGAGAGGGCGGCGGCGGAGGCACGGTGATGCCGGCCGCGGCAACCGTGGCGGCCGGCGGGCCCAGCGTCGGGACGTTGCCGGGGGCGATCTCGGTCCGCCCGGCCGGCGGCGGCGGCGGGGGCGGCCCGCCGGCGGTGACCCGCAGCAGCGCCGCCATCTCCTGGGCCGAGGCGAAGCGCTCCTCGGGGTCCTTCGCGAGCGCCCGCACCAGCAGCTCGGCCGCCGCCGCCGGGACGTCGGGGCGGAACTCGCGGGGGTCGGGGATCGGCGCGGCGATGTGCATGAAGGCGGCGGCGGGTCCCGGTTCCTCGGCCACGAAGGGCAGGCGCCCGGTGACCGCCTCGAAGAGCACCGCCCCGAGGGCGTACAGGTCGGTCTGGGGAAGGATCCGCTTGCCCAGCGCCTGCTCCGGCGCCCAGTAGCCGGGGGTGCCCATCACGATGCCGGTCTTGGTCGCGACATCCGACCCGCTTCCGGGGCCCAGCCCAGCCAGCCGCGCCAGGCCGAAGTCGGCCACGCGCACGTGCCCGCCGGGCTCGATGAGGATGTTGCTGGGCTTCACGTCTCGGTGGACCACGCCCTCGGCGTGGGCGGCCTGCAACGCGTCGCACACCTGCGCGCCGATCTGGGCGCAGCGCGGCCACGGGATGGGCCCGCGGGCCATGAGCCGGTCCATGGGCTCGCCCGGGACGAACTCCAGCACCAGGTGGAGCTGGTCGTCGGCGAGGCGAAGGATGTCGTAGAGGGCGATGATCCCGGTGTGGCGCAACCGGGCCAGTGCCCGCGCCTCACGGCGGAACCGGCTCACGAGGTCCGGTTCGTTCGCCAGGCTCGGCAGGAGCGACTTGATCGCGACGTCGCGCTCCAGCTCCCGGTCCCACGCGCGCCACACCGCGCCCATGCCACCCTGCCCGAGCAGCGCGCGCAGCTCGTAGCGGTCCGCGAGGATGGTTCCGGCCGAGGTCACCCGGGCATTGTGCCGGGCCGGCGGCCCGTCGTCACTCCGGCGTCGGTTCAGCCGCGGGCGGTCAGCCAGCGCGTGAGGTTTCCGGCCCGGTCACGAACCTGGAACCTGACGACGCCCGGCGTGCCCCGAAGCGCGATGCTGGGGCGGTACCGGCGCCATGGGCCCGGCCCGCCTCGCGCGCTCGCAATACGGACCGCGGCGGCGCCCGACACGGTGTCCAGCACCGTCGTCTTCAGTGCGACCGGGCGTGATCCGGTGAGCGTCGCCGCGATCACGAGCGGTGCGGCACGATCGAGGACGATCGAGGCGCGGTGGACACGCGCCTGGTCGAACGGCGCGGGCTGAAGCTCGGCGGGCGCGCCCGTGAAGCGCACGAGGACCGTCTGCGGGACCCCGTCCGGAGCCGCCGGGTCGAGCCTCCATGCGACGGACCGTCGCACCGGCAGCCGCCGTGTCACGCGTGCGCCGTCGCCGTTCGCCACCGCCATCGCGGCCGCGAACGCCGGCCAGACGGGGGTGAGCGCCACGTGCGTCGACCTGGCGAAGAACGACCCGCCGTTGATCGTGACGCCGACGCGGCCACGGGGAGGTGACGGCAGCGTGGTGAAGCTCGCGGACACCGTGGCCGTGAGCCCGGCGTCGTCCGTGACACGCACGCGGGCGATGTGCCGACCCGCGCGGAAGGCGCGGGCGGCGACGCCGTTCGTGCCCGTCCGGGTCTCGAACGTGCCGTTCCCGTCGAGATCCCACGCGAAGGTGGGTTCGGCCGCGCTGTTCACGACCGATGCCCGCGCGTCGAGGAGGGTGGACCGACCGCTGAGATGCGCCGGCACGTGCAGCCGAGCGGCCGGCGGCACCTCCACGCGGAAGGGGAGATCCGCCGTCACCGAGCGGTTCCCCACCAGGTCGGCCTGGACGACCCGATAGGTGTGGATCCCATTCCGCAGGCCGAGATCCGGGTACGGCCGGAACCGCGCCGGCACGGCGCACGAGGTGCCGCCCGGGACCTCTGGCGTGCAGTGGAGGGCGCCGTCCACCTCCACCGACGCGGTCGCCGCCCCGGACTCGCCGGCCGGCTCCGACCCGCCGACCCACGTGAACTGCGGGAAGGCCGTGTCCACCACCGACCCGGAGGACGGCGCGACCGCGGCCAGCCCCCGGGGCGGATCGAGGTCGGCAACCCATGCGATCGAGGGCGGGGACGGGTCGGGCACACCGGAGGTGGCGGACCGCGCCTCGAGCGTGTGCGGCCCCCGGGCGAGCCCGGGGAGCGTGAGCGTCGTGGCGCACGGCGCCCAGCTGCCGCCGTCGATGCGGCATTCGAACGCGGGCGGTGGGGTGGACGGTGGCGACACCGAGATCGCGAAGTCGGCGCGCTCGCCCGAGTACCGGACGCCGCCGGAGTCCACGAGGCGGCCGGACAGCGTCACATCACCGAGCGCCGGTGCGCAGGCGGCCAGGAGCGTGATGACCACCAGGGGAGCGTGGAGGACCGATGGGAACCGGGGATCCGACATGACTGCGATCCTTCCATAGGCGCAACCGCATGTGCATGGCGCCGGGTGGGCGGCATCCACCCCCGGGTGCGTTCGGGATCGCGCGGCATGCGGAGCCCGCCCGGCCCGGTACCCTGGGGTCATGGCGACCTCGAATCCCGTTCCCGCGGTGCTGCCCTCGGTGATGTCGGCCGACATGCTTGCCCTCGGCTCCCAGCTCGGCGCGCTCTGCGACGCCGGTGCCCGTGTCTTCCACGTCGACGTCATGGACGGGCACTTCGTCCCGAACCTGACGATCGGTCCCGACTTCACCGCGGCGGTGGCCCGGGCCGTCCGTCCCCGTGGCGGCCTGGTGGACGTCCACCTCATGGTCGAGCGCCCCGGGTACCTGCTGGAGCTGTTCGCGCCCCACGCCGACGCCATCAGCGTCCACGTGGAGGCCGACCCCCACGTCCACCGGCTGCTGGGCGAGATCCGCCGGCTGGGGTGCCGGGCGGGACTCGCGGTGAACCCGGGCACGCCCCTCGGCGCGGTCGCCGAGCTGGCGGACGAGCTGGACTACGTCAACTGCATGTCCGTGAACCCCGGGTTCGCCGGTCAGTCGTTCATCGGGACCACGCCGGTGAAGCTCGCCCGGCTGCGCGACGTCCTGCCGGACCGGGTGCTGCTCGAGGTGGACGGCGGCATCGGGCCGGCCACGCTCCCGCTGGCCCGCGCGGCCGGGGCCGAATGGCTGGTGTCGGCGTCCGCGATCTTCGGGCGGCCGGACCCCGTGGCGGCCTACCGGGAACTGGCGGCGCTCGCCGGGTGAGCGGCTCGCCGCCCGACGCCGCCGAGGTGGCGGCGCTCGCCCGTGCGCGCGCGCTGGCGATGAACGCCCGTGGCCACGTGAGCCCCAACCCGCTGGTCGGCGCGGTGGTGCTGCGCGACGGCGTGGTGGTGGGCGAGGGCTGGCATGCCGCGCCCGGTCTGCCGCACGCCGAGGTCATGGCGCTGCGGGACGCCGGTGAGGCGGCGCGGGGCGCCACGGTGGTCTGCACACTGGAGCCCTGTTCTCACTTCGGGAGAACACCGCCGTGCACGAACGCGCTGCGTGAGGCCGGTGTGGCCCGTGTCGTGGTGGGCTGCCTGGACCCGCTGGAGCGCACCCGCGGGCAGGGTGTGCGCATCCTCGCCGACGCCGGCGTGGAGGTGGTGATGGCCCCTCCGGACGAGGAGTCGGCCTGCCGTGAGCTCAACGCCGCGTTCATCACCCACTCCGTGCGGGGGCGCCCGCACGTGCTGCTCAAGCTCGCGACCAGCCTGGACGGCAAGATCGCGACCGCGTCGGGCGAGAGCCGGTGGATCACCGGGCCGCCGGCGCGGGCGCTGGTGCACCGTTGGCGCGCCGACGCGGACGCGGTGGCCGTGGGGATCGGCACGGCCCTGGCCGACGACCCGGGGCTCACCGCTCGCGACCTCGAGGGCCCGGTCCGCCAGCCCGCCCGGGTGGTGTTCGACCGCCAGGCCCGCCTGCCCGTGACATCCCAGCTCGCGCGCACCGCCGGGGACGTTCCCGTGCTGGTGGTGGCCTCGGATGCGGCGCCCGCCGACCGTGTGGCCGCGCTGGAGGCCATCGGCGTGCGCGTGCTGGGCGTCCCCGGGGGCGTGGCGGAAGGACTCACAGCGCTCGCCGCCGAGGGGATCCAGTCGGTGTTCCTGGAGGGCGGGGCGCAGCTGGCCGGTGCCGCGCTCGGGGCGGGAGTGGTCGACGTCGTGCGATGGTTCAGCGCGCCGATGCTGATCGGCGGCGACGGCGCCCCCGGGGCGATCGGCGGCGCGGGCATCGGGCGTCTCGCCGACGCGCCGCGACTGCGGGACGTCTCGGTGGAGCGCATCGGCGACGACATCCTGGTGTCGGGGCGGCTCGTGCCGCTCCCGGGCGGGACGGACGGGGAGCGGTAGGGGATGTTCACGGGGCTGGTCGAGGAGATGGGCACGGTCACCGCGGTCACGCCGGGCGAGGCCGGGGCGCGCGTGACGTTCCGCGCGCCGCTGGTGGCCGAGGGGCTGGCCCTGGGCGACTCGGTGGCGGTGGACGGTGCCTGCCTGACCGCCGTGGAGGTGCTGCCGGATGGCTTCGCGGTGGAGGCGGTCGCCGAGACGCTGCGCCGCACCTGCCTGGGCGACCGGTCGCCCGGCGACCGGGTCAACCTGGAGCGGGCGTTGCCCGCCGGAGGACGCCTGGGCGGCCACATCGTCCAGGGGCACGTCGACGCCACCGGGACGGTCTCCGAGGCCGTCGCGGAGGGGGAGAGCGTGATCATGCGCGTCACCGCCCCACCCGAGGTGATGCGCTACGTGGTCGAGAAGGGCTCCATCACCGTGGACGGCGTGAGCCTCACCGTCGCGGGGCGTGACGCCGAGGGCTTCCGGATCGCCCTCATCCCGCACACCATGGGCGCGACCACGCTCGGACCGGCGGCCCTCGGGCGCCGCGTCAACCTGGAGGTGGACCTTGTGGCAAAGTACGTCGAGGCGCTTGCGGCGCCGTATCTGACGTCGCGGGAGGATCGATGAGCACTCAGACCCGACCCTTCGCGACGATCGAGGAGGCCATCGAGGACATCCGCGCCGGCCGAATGGTCGTCGTGGTGGACTCGGAGGACCGTGAGAACGAGGGCGACCTGATCATGGCCGCCCAGTTCGCGACCCCCGAGGCGATCAACTTCATGGCCCGGCACGGCCGGGGCCTCATCTGCCTGGCGCTCACGCCGGAGCGGTGTGAGCAGCTCGGGCTCACGTCCATGGTCCGCCGCAACGAGGCGCCGCACCACACGGCCTTCACGGAGTCCATCGAGGCCCGCGACGGCGTCACGACGGGCATCTCGGCGCCCGACCGCGCCCGCACCGTGATGGTCGCGATCGATCCGAACTCGAGCCAGGGCGACCTGGTGCGACCGGGCCACATCTTCCCGCTCCGCGCCAAGTCCGGCGGGGTGCTGGAGCGCGCCGGCCACACGGAGGCCGCCGTCGACCTGGCCCGTATGGCGGGGCTCATCCCCGCCGGCGTCATCTGCGAGGTGATGCGC
>LNFL01000022.1 GCA_001464275.1 Actinobacteria bacterium Ga0077560
TCCGCAGGCGCTTCGGGCGGGGCGGCGGGGCGGACGATCCGGGGGACGGCCCGGATGAGGGCGACACGGCCGCCGGCCTGCCCGTGCCGCTCGACGACGACTTCGAGGACGACGACTTCGACGACGACGGGGACGACGAGCGCGGTCCGCCCGGCCCGAGCCTGAGCGAACGGCTCTCGGCCGGCGGCGGCCTGGCCTCGCGGGTGCTGGTGGCGGTTCCGGGGATCGCCGTGGCGATCGCCGCGGTGGCCGCCGGCGGCCTGGTGTTCGCGCTCACGGTGTCGCTGCTGGCCGTGCTGGCCCTGTTCGAGTTCTACAACCTCACCGCCGCATGGCGTCCGCTGCGCTGGGCCGGTTACCTGAGCGTCATCGGCGCGGTCATCCTGGCGTACGCGCTCACGGACTCCGAGCGGGGCGTGCTGATCGGCGTCGCCGCCGGGGTGGGCCTGGTGGCCGTGGCCGGCCTCATCCTGGCCCGCAAGGAGGACGTGACCGGCCGGATGGCCGTCACCGCCTTCGGGCTGCTGTACGTGGGCCTGCCGTTCGGGATGCTCATGGCCACGCGCGAGCTGCCGCACGGCGCCGCGGCGGTGGCCAACGTCCTGGTGGGCACCTGGGTGTTCGACACGGCCTCCTTTGCGGGCGGCAAGCTATGGGGCAGCCGGAAGATCGCGCCGCGCACCTCGCCGGGCAAGACCCTGGAGGGGCTGGTCGTGGGGGTCGTGGTGGGCACCCTGTCGGTGGGGGTGGCCGGCCTCTACATGGACTGGATCAACGGGGCGCAGTCGCTGATCCTGGGCGCGTGCATCTGCGTCGCGGGCTTCGTGGGCGACCTGTTCGAGTCAATGCTCAAGCGGGACGTGGGCGCCAAGGACTCCGGCCGCATCCTGATGGGCCACGGCGGCATCCTGGACCGGTTCGACGCGCTGATGTTCGCCACGGTGACCGGCTACTTCGTCACGGTGGCGCTGGTCTACTGAACGAGCGCCGCGCGCGGGGTCCGCGCGGTGATGAGGAACGCGGTGACGGCGCCCACGAGGGCCCCGGCGACGCTCACCCAGAACGCGATCTGGAAGCCGCGCTCGCCCGGCACCTGCGTCCCGGCCACGTGGTTCGCCGCGACCAGCACCGCGGCGACCTGGGCGCCGATGACCCCGCCGACCGTGCGGATGACGTTGTTCATGCCGGTCGCGACGGCCGTCTCGGTTGGCGCGACGGCCCCGACGATGAGGCGCGGCATGGCCGCGAACGAGAGGCCGATGCCGAGGCCGGCCACCAGGAAGCTGCCGGCCACCGGCAGCGGTGAGCCATGCCACAGCGCGATGCCCATGGAGCCGAGGGCGAGCAGCACCATCCCCGCGGTCAGGGGCAGGCGGGCGCCGAACCGGCGGCCCAGCAGGCCGCCGACGGGGCCCGCGACGATGATCGCGCAGGAGGTGGGGAGCATCCACAGCCCCGCGACGGTCACCGAGGTCCCGAAGCCGTAGTCGGCGAGGGGGCGCAGGCCCTCCGGCAGATTGGACGGCAGCTGGAAGAACGTGGGCAGCAGCACCCAGGTCGCGTAGAGCGCGAACCCCGACATCAGCGCCGTGAGGTTGGTGAACAGGACCGGACGCCGGGCGAGCATGCGCAGATCGACCATGGGCTGTGCGGTTCGGGACTCCACGACCCCCCAGGCGGCGAGCAGGACCGCCGCGGCGGCGAACAGGCCGACGATGGCGGGGGAGCCCCAGCCCAGGGGTTCCCCCTCGGTGAGCCCCACCAGCAATGCGATGAGCCCGCCCGAGAGCAGCACCGCGCCGGGCACGTCGACCCGGGATGGCGACCGCACCGGCGACTCGGGGATGAACCTCCACACCAGGATGAGGGCGACGAGCCCGATGAGGGCCGACAGGGCGAACAGCCAGCGCCACGACACGTTGTCGACGATCACACCCGCGGCCACGATGCCGATCCCGCCGCCGACGCCGAGCGTCGCGGACACGATGCCCATCGCGACGCTCCAGTCCCGCTCCGGGAACTCGTCCCGGATGATCGCGTAGGCGAGGGGGAAGACCGCCGCCCCGACGCCCTGCACGCCGCGGGCCACCACCAGGGACGCCACGTCCCACGAGACCAGCGCCATGAGCGACCCCACCAGGAACACGGTGAGGCTGATCACGGTCATCCGGACCTTGCCGTACTGGTCCCCGAGGCGCCCGAAGATGGGCGTGGCCACCGACCCGGTCAGCAGGTAGACCGTGACCGTCCAGGTGATCCACTGCTGTGTGGTCCCCAGCTCGCGCTGCAGCACCGGCAGCGCCGGGATGAGCAGCGTCTGCATGAGCGCGAAGGCCAGCGCGCTGGTGACCAGCCCGGCGAGCGTGAGCCGCGTCGAGGTCGGGCGGCTCATCGGCGTCCTCCGGGGATCGGGTGTCGGGGTGTGCGGTCCGGCAACACCCCAACATTTGCACACTGCAAGTGAGTTAGGTCCGGGCGCGCGCCCGGTGCTCGGCCGGCGAGCTGCCGGTCACCCGGCGGAACGCCGCAGAGAGGGCGAACCCGGTGGAGTAGCCCACCCGCGGGGCGACCGAACCCAGTGTCGCCCCCGGCTCCCGCAGCAGATCGGCGGCCAGGGCCATGCGCCAGGCCGTGAGGTACCGCATCGGCGGTTCGCCCATGCGCTCGGTGAAGCGCCGTGCCAGCGCGGCCCGGGAGACGCCCGCCTCACGGGCGAGCGCGACGAGCGTCCAGTCGCGTGCGGGCTCGTCCCGCATGCGCCGCAGCGCGGTGCCCACCACGGGGTCGCCGTGTGCGCGGAACCAGGCCGGCGCTCCGGAGCCGGGGCGGGCGAGCCATGCGCGCAGCGCGGTCACCAGCAGCAGGTCCAGGAGCCGGTCGATCACGGCGTCCTGCCCGGGCAGGTCCCGCTCGGCCTCCGCGTCCAGCAACGGGAGCAGGGGCGCATCCCAGTCGTCCCGCCGCAGCACGGCGACCCGCGGGAGGGCGGTGAGC
The DNA here is from genome assembly GCA_001464275.1 of Actinobacteria bacterium Ga0077560. Taxonomy (GTDB): domain Bacteria; phylum Actinomycetota; class Thermoleophilia; order Miltoncostaeales; family Miltoncostaeaceae. Next base: position 2,995 of record LNFL01000022.1, read on the forward strand.
AGGCGACCCGCGACGGCGCCCTCCCGCTCGTACACCCCCACCAGGAGTGCCGTGCCGCCCTCCTCGGACGAGCCCCAGGTCCGGTGCCCCAGGTCCCGCATCGGCATGGGCGTGGCCCCATCGGGGGCGGTGCACCGCTGGCCGGGGTGGATGATGGCCTGCGGCCGGGTGCCGCGGCCGTCGCCGACCGTGTAGTGCTCCGGACCGCGCACGATGGCGGTGTCGCCGGCGGTGAGCCGCACCGGCTCGGCGTCGTCGTGCGCGAGGACCGCCTCGCCGCGCATGACCGCCAGCATCGCCAGCGGAGCCTCGTCCCGGATGCGCAGGGCCCAGGGCGGGTCGAACCGCGCGCGCAGCACGAACGCCCCGGCCGCGCGGGTCCCGTCGAGCAGGCCTGAGATCTCGTCCACACCGCGAGTGTAGACGCACGCGTATGGAGGAGAGCATTCAGGCCATTGGAAGACTCGCACCGGCCGGGTTGACTGGTTCCATCGATGGCCGACGGGAGGCGCGCGGTGAACGGGATCACACAGGCGGGTGCGGTCGCGGGGGCGGTGGGGTGCGGCGTCGCCGGCGGCGTCTTCTTCGCGTTCTCGTCGTTCGTGATGGGAGCGCTGCGCCGGCTCCCGGACGCGGAGGGGATCGCGGCGATGCAGTCGGTGAACCGCCAGGCGGTGACACCGGTGTTCATGGCGGCGTTGTTCGGGACCGCGGTCCTGTGCGTCGTGCTGGCCGTGTGGGCCCTGCGCAGCCGGACCGCGCCGGCCTCCGGGTGGGTGCTGGCGGGCTCACTGCTGTACCTCGTCGGGGCGATCGGCGTGACGGCCGTCCGCAACGTCCCGCTCAACGACGCCCTCGCGGCGCTCGACCCGGCGGCCCCGTCGTCGGCCGGGCGCTGGCACGCCTACGTGCGTGACTGGACCCGCTGGAACCACGTCCGCGCGGTGGCGAGCGCCGGCGCGGCGGTGGCGATGACGGTGGGGGTGCGGGTCGGTTGATCGCCGGTCACGGTGTACGTTCCCGGCATGAACCTGGAACTCCTCACCGAGCTGTGCAAGACCCCCGGCGCGCCGGGGAGCGAGGAGCGGATCCGCGCGGTGGTGCGCCGCGAGCTGGAGCCGCTCGTCGACGAGGTGTGGGTCGACCCCATGGGGTCGCTCGTCGCCCGCCGCGCGGGGGATGGCCCCCGCCTGATGCTGTGCGCCCACATGGACGAGATCGCCTTCATGGTGCGGCACGTGGAGGACTCGGGCTACATCCGGATCCTGCCGCTGGGCGGGTTCGACGCGAAGACCCTCACCGCGCAGCGGGTCATCGTGCACGGCAAGGAGGACCTCCTGGGGGTGATGGGCAGCAAGGCCATCCACCTCATGAGCGCCGAGGAGCGCAAGCGCGTCGTCAAGCTCGAGGACTTCTACGTGGACGTGGGCCTGCCGGGCGACACGGTGAAGGAAATGGTCCGGCCCGGGGACGTGATCACCCGCGAGCGGGACATCACCCGCCTGGGCGACCTGGTGACCGGCAAGAGCCTGGACAACCGCGCCGGCCTGTACGTGATGATCGAGGCCATGCGGGCGCTGGGGAACACCAACTGCGAGGTGTTCGCGGTCGCCGCGGTGCAGGAGGAGGTGGGTCTGCGGGGCGCGCGCGTCGCCGCGGCCCGGATCCGACCCCAGGTGGCCCTGGCCATCGACATCACCCTCGCCAACGACGGCCCGGACACCAAGCCCCACGAGCGCGTCTCGGACGTTGGCGGCGGGGCGGCGATCAAGGTCTACGACACCTCCGCCATCGTCCCGCGGGCGATCGTCGACCATCTGATCGACGTGGCCGAGGAGCGGGACATCCCGTACCAGCTCGAGGTCATGCCCGCCGGCGGCACCGACACCCGTGAGCTGCAGCTGTCCGGCGACGGGGCACCCGCCGGATGCGTCTCAATCCCCACCCGGTACGTCCACCAGTCGGTGGAGACCTGCCACCCGGACGACCTGGACGCCTGCGTGGCCCTGGTGGCGGCCTTCTGCGAGACGGCCGAGGTGCTGGTCCCCAGGACATAGCTCCCGAGGCGGTGCGGCAGTCGAATGGCGCCCCGCAGGGGCGCCGTTCGCTTTTCGTGTGTGGTCGAAGCCCGGGCTTTCCGCTGGCGTGGTTGTTTCGGCGCCCCGCAGGGGCGCCGTTTCGCTTTTCGTTTGTGGTCGTTCTCGGTGCTTCCTATGGCCTGGTCGACTCGCGCGAGCGTTGCCCTTGTGTGCGTCTGGGGGCGTTGCCCCAGGAACAACGCCTGACGGCTGCGCTGCCACTGAGCCCAGCTCCCCATCCATGGGTCGCCCTCATCCATTCCTTGCCATCCACAAGGGCTGCCTCGCATCCCCGGATGGTGGTGCACCGCATGGTGAGTTGCCGCGCCGGGACGGCGCGGTTTCCACCCCTGGCGCGCTCCCCAGGACAGTCGAGGCAATTCGACTATCGGTACCCGTGTGGACGCTGAGCCCAGACGGCCGCAGCGCACCCAATCCGGTGGACGACTGAATGAGTCCCACGGCGCATGGATGCGCCGTTCCATTTGATTGCAGGCAGCCGCAAGGCGTGGTTCCTGGGGCCAACGTCGCCGAACACCAATCAGCGCCAAACTTCGCGCGAGGCCGGGCGGCTCTAGACTTCACCGCAGTGCGACGCGTGCTCATTCTCGGCTCGACCGGGTCCATCGGTGTCCAGGCGCTCGATGTCATCGGGGCGGCGGATGACATGCAGGCCGTGGGCCTCGCCTGTGGCCGGCAGGCGGATCTGATGGCCGCCCAGGCCGCCGAGCACGGCGTCGCTCACACGGTGTGCGCCGCGGGCGGCGGCACGATGTCCGCCGGTGAGGACCTGGCCGAGCTCATCGACGCCACCGAGCCGGACATCGTGCTCAACGCGCTGGTGGGTGCCGCGGGCTTGCAGCCCACCCTTGCGTCGCTCGAGCGGGGAGTCCCGGTGGCGCTGGCCAACAAGGAGACCCTTGTGGCCGGCGGCGAGGTGGTCGCCGCGGTTCGGGCGCGCACCGGCGCCATGCTGGTGCCGGTCGACAGCGAGCACTCCGCGCTGTTCCAGCTGGTGGAGGGCGTCCCCGAGGAGCGCATCCGGGCGCTGGTGCTCACCGCCTCCGGCGGGCCGTTCCGCGGCAGGACCGCGGCGGACCTGGCGGACGTGACGGCCGCCCAGGCCCTGGCGCACCCCACCTGGACCATGGGCGCGAAGATCACCGTCGACTCGGC
>LNFL01000023.1 GCA_001464275.1 Actinobacteria bacterium Ga0077560
ACGCCGTACGAGCGCATCGAGGTGGTGGTGCATCCCCAGTCGGCGATCCACGGGATGGTGCGGCTGGAGGACGGTTCGGTGCTCGCCCACCTGGGTCCGCCGGACATGCGCGTGCCCATCGGCTACGCCCTGCGCTGGCCCGCCGCGCCCCCGGACCGTGTGGCGATGGACCTGTTGGGGCGTACCCTGGAGTTCATGCCCCCCGACGAGCAGACCTTCCGCTGCCTCGCCCTGGCCCGTGCGGCCGGCGTGCGCGGCGGCACCGCGCCGGCGGTCCTGAACGCGGCCAACGAGGTCGCGGTCGCGGCGTTCCTGGACGGCCGGATCGGTTTCCTCGACATCGCCGCCCTCGTGGAGCGCGCCCTGGAGGCCGTCCCGGCTGAGCCGGGTGACACCCTGGAGGCGGTCCTGGAGGCCGACGGGCGCGCGCGGACCGCGGCCGAGGCCGCGCTGGTGGGGGCGGGCGCGTGAACCTGGCGCTCAACCTCCTCGAGTTCGCCCTCATCCTGATGTTCCTCGTGCTGGTGCACGAGGCCGGCCACATGATCGTGGCCAAGAAGTGCGGCATGCGCGTGGAGCGCTTCTCGATCTTCTTCGGCCGCCCCGTCGCGTCGTTCACCCGGGGCGAGACCGAGTACGCCATCGGCTGGCTGCCGCTGGGCGGCTACGTGAAGATCAGCGGGATGACGCCCGACGAGGAGGTCCCGGGCGAGCACGCCCACCGGACCTACCACCGGGCGGCCACCTGGCGGAAGGTCGCAACCATCGCGGCCGGGCCGGCGGTGAACATCCTGCTCGCCGTCGTGGCCTTCACGGCGATGTTCTGGGTCGGGATCCCCACCGGCCAGATCACCTCCACCGTCGCGCGGGTGGAGGTGGGCGCGCCCGCCCAGCAGATCGGCCTGCAGCCCGGGGACACCATCGTGGCCATCGACGGCGTCACCGCCTCCGATCCGGAGAAGCTGCGCGAGCTCATCGCATCCC
>LNFL01000024.1 GCA_001464275.1 Actinobacteria bacterium Ga0077560
CGCAGCGCACGGCCGAGGGAGCCCCCCATGAGCCCGACGCCGACGACGGCGACGGGTCCCTGGGGGACCCTCCCCGGCACCGGATCAGGCGCCGACGGGGACCGGCTCACCGCCGGCCATGACCTTGCCCATGAGGTCCACGCACCGCTTCACGTCGGCGACCCAGGCGGCGAAGCCGTCGGCGTACAGGGCCTGCGGCCCGTCGCAGAGGGCGGTCTCCGGCGTGGGGTGCACCTCGACGATGAGGCCGTCCGCGCCGGCCACGACGGCCGCGCGGGCCATCGGGAGGATCCAGTCGCGCCGGCCGGCGGAGTGCGAGGGGTCCACGATCACCGGCAGTCCGGAGTTGGCCTTGACCACCGGCACCGACGAGATGTCGAGCGTGGAGCGGGTGGCCGTCTCGAACGTCCGGATGCCCCGCTCGCACAGGATGATCCGGTCGTTGCCCTCCCGCGCGATGTACTCGGCGGACAGGAGCCACTCCTCGATGGTCGCCGACATGCCGCGCTTGAGCAGGACGGCGGTGTCGGTGCGGCCCACCTCCTTGAGGAGGTCGAAGTTCTGCATGTTGCGGGCGCCGAGCTGGATCACGTCCGCGACCTCCAGGACGTCCTCGAGCTGCCGCACGTCCATGACCTCGGTCACGACCGGCAGGCCCGTGGCCTGGCGGGCCTCGGCGAGGATGTGCAGCGCGTCCTTGCCCAGACCCTGGAAGGTGTAGGGCGAGGTGCGCGGCTTGAAGGCCCCGCCGCGCAGCATCGCCGCGCCGGCGTTCTTGACGACCTCGGCGGTCACCATGGTCTGCTCGCGCGACTCCACGGTGCAGGGGCCGGCGATGAGGCAGAAGTTCTCGCCGCCGACCTTGCGGCCCGCGATCTCCAGCGTCTCGTTGCCGCCCCGGAAGTCCCGGGACACCAGCTTGTAGGGCTTGAGGATGGGGACGACCTTCTCGACCCCCGGCTCGGCTTCCAGCTGCATCGAGGCGACCAGCTCGCGGTCGTCGCCGATGGCGCCGATGAGCGTGACGAACTCGCCGCGGGACACGTGTGCCCGCGCCCCGGAGCGCTCGATACGCCCCACCACGTGCGCGATCTGATCCTCCGTCGCGCCCTCACTCATCACGATCATCATTGCGGTGTCGGTCCTTCCTGCCCGGCGGCATGCACGGCCGGGATCGCGGTGTTCTCGTCCCCTGCGAGCACGCCGGCGATGGCCGCCAGGAACGTGTCGTTCTCGTGTGGGGTGCCGATGGAGACTCTGAGGCGGCCCGCGCATCCGAGCGCCGCACCGTCGCGCACGATGACGCCGCGCGCGAGGAGCCGCTCGTGGACCCCCGTGCCATCCGTGGCCCGGTCGCCATCCGGCGAAACCAGGATAAAGTTGGCCTGGCTCGGCGTAAAGGCCACGCCCATCCCGGTGAGCGCGGCGGACACCCGCTCACGCTCCCGGATCGTCTCCTGGACGCGGCGCTCGGTCTCGGCGAGGTTGCGCAGCCCCTCCAGGGCGGCGACCTGCGCGAGGGTGTTGGTGTTGAAGGGCTGGCGGACCGCCTCGATGGCCCGGATCCAGGTCTCGCCGCCCACCCCGTAGCCGATCCGCAGCCCGCACAGGCCGTGGGCCTTGCTGAAGGTGCGCAGCACCATCAGGTTGGGCCGGCTGCGCGCCATGCTGATGCCGCGGCCGCGGTCGAGCTCGGTCACGAAGTCGTGGTACGCCTCGTCGAGCAGCACCGGGACGTCCTCGGGGATCTGGTCCAGGAACCGCTCGATCGCCCCGGCCGCCATGTACCCGCCGGTGGGGTTGTTCGGGTTGCACAGGATGACCAGCCGCGTGCGCTCGTCGACGGCCGCCGCCATGGCGTCCAGGTCGTTCCGGCCCAGCTCGTCCACCGGCACGGCCACGGCCTCTGCCCCGGCGGCCGCCGGCAGGTGCGGGTACAGCGAGAACGACGGCTCGGGGTGCACCAGCGTGGTGCCGGGGTCCAGGAGGGCCTGGCCGGCGAGCAGGATGATGTCGCAGGAGCCGTTGCCGAGCACCACCTGGGAGGTGTCCACGCCGTGGAGGTCGGCGATCGCGGCGCGCAGCGCGCGGCCGGCCCCGTCCGGGTAGCGGTTGAGGCCGCCGATGGCCTCACGGATCGCCGCCTCCACCTGGGGCAGCGGCGGGAACGGGCTCTCGTTGGACGCGAGCTTGACGGCCGCATCCAGCCCGTACCTGCGCAGGACGTCGGCCGTGGTGAGGCCGGGCTCGTAGTGCGGCATGGCCGCCAGGCGGGGGGAGGTGATGATGCCCACGACGCCCGAGTCTACGAGAGCCGGGGGCGCCGTGCCGCCGGTCAGCGCAGGCGCCAGAACACCCCGTCGGTCCGCTGCACGCGCGTGGCCTGGACATGGCAGCCGTTGCAGAAACTCCCCGACAGCTGGAGCCGGCGGAACGGCGCGCTGCCGGAGGACCGCTTGTACTCGACCCAGGTCCACCCGCCGTCGGCGCTGGCGCGGGTCTTGCGCATGATCGCGATGGCCTCGATGAAGTCGTCGACCCGCAGCTCCTTGACCACGACGGTGCCCGGCGCGTGCGGCACCCCGGCCCGGCCCCGGCGGCGCAGCTGGGCACGGGTGCGGTTGACGTAGATGCGCTTCCGGTCGGCGGAATGGGCGCTTCCGAGCCCCGCCAGCGAGGCGACGGGCGGCCGCGCGAGCGGCAGCCATGACCGGTAGCCGTCGATCAGGCGCGCATCGGACGCGGGGATGCCGGGCAGCGCGGGCTGCCGGGCCGCGTCGGAGGGGCCGGCGGAGGCCAGCACCGCGACCGCGGTGGAGGCGACGGCGGCGGCGAGGGTGAGCAGACGGCCGGTGGGAGTGGACATGGCGCGCACGTTATCCCGCCCGCGGGCTGCGGAGATGAACGATTCCTTACGGATGGCGGGGCCAGCCCTGGGCCTTCCAGCTGGAGTCGGAGAACCTCGACACCATCACCCCGAAGGAAGGGGCCGCGCGGGACCCGTCTGAACCGGTCCACGGGGCTCCGCACCTGGACACCGGGCGCGGCGGCGGGATCGGCCGCGCCGCAGGAGCTGACCGCCGAGGGCTGCACCGCCGACAGGCACTGCCTGACCCGCACCTGCCGCAGCTCGGCGTGGAAGCCGGGGCTCACCCCGACGGGGGCGGCGCGCGGCGTCCGCCGCCGCACGGAGGGCCCGCCCCGCGGCCCGACGGCCCCCCCGGCCCAGTGCGGATCGCACGGCCCGCGCGACGGTGGCGTCGCCGGATCGATCCACCGGCGGAGTGCGATGTCCTCTCCATCTCAGGATGGGGACGCGGTTCACCCGCCCGCCCGACGTCGCCGGAGCCCGTCCGGCCTACCGTCGGGGCATGACAATCGCCATACACACACGCGGCCTCGAACGCCGCTTCGGCGCTGCGCCCGCTCGGCTCCGGGGACCGCCCCAGCAGGTGCGGGACGGGCACGACAGCGGTCCGACGCGGTCCGCAACGCCGGCCCGACACGTCGGGAGCGCCGTCGGGCCACGCTGGTCCCCATGGTCACCATCCCCGGACTCACCGGCCGGGTGAGGCACCCTCGAGGTGGCGTCCACTTGGCCTCACCGCACCGGGAGGGTGAACCCGCCCCTCGATTCACCGAGAGACCGCACGCCTCACAACACGACCGCCCGTATGCGTGCCATGCCGGTTGACCTCGATACCCGGGCGGCCGGGACGCCCGTCCGCGGTGGCCGGGACCGGGTCATCGCCCTCGATGTCCTGCGCGGGATGGCCATCCTCGGCACGCTGGCCACCAACATCGGCATCTTCATCGCCCTCGACGTGAACGACGTGGGCGGGACCCTCGACAGGGCCGTCAGCTTCACCTGGTCGCTGATCACCAACGGCTACTGGATCGGTCTGCTGACGGTGATGTTCGGCATCGGCCTGATGATCCAGCGCGAGTCGGCGTTGCGCCGTGGAGAGCCGTGGCTGGGCAGCTATCCCTGGCGGGCCGTGGTGCTGATCGTCGAGGGGACCGTGAACTACTTCTTCGTGGTCCCCTTCGACGTGCTGATGGGCTACGGCCTGACGGCGCTGGTGATCTGCGTCGTGGTCGTGACACCGAGGCGGGTGCAGGCCGTCGTCCTCGTGCTGGGCGTCGTCGCGCACCTGGCATACCTGTTGCACCTCACCCAGGCGCAGGTCGCCCTGGACGCGCGGTTCGCCGACGGCGGGGACCTCGGGTCCGTGCCCGGCGCCGAGGAGGGCGGCAAGGTCGTGTCCGTGGGCGGAGGATCGGACGTCCCCGGGTACTGGGACATGGTCAGGAGCAACTACCAGATGTTCTGGGACGGGGGCCGCGCCGAGATCCCGATCATGGTGCTGATGGGGATCGGGGTGTTCCTGATCGGCGCCCGCCTCTGGGAGGCGGGGCTCTTCCGCGCCGAGGGTGCCGGGCTGCGCAGGCGCATGATGTGGGTGGGCTTCGGCATCGGCCTTCCCGTTGACTGGGGACTCCGGACGATCATGTTCTTCGATCCGGAGGGCCCGGTGAGCGAATGGGCGAGCGGCTTCGTCCGGTACGGCACGGCCCTGGTGGTGATGATCGGTGTGATGGCCCTCGTCGCCGGCTTCTACGTCGGGCGCGAGCGGACCGGACGCATGGGGTCGATGCTCGTCCCGGTCGGCCGCGCGGCGCTGACCTGCTACCTGCTGCAGAACGTCATCGCCATCGTCCTGTTCGAGTCCTACGCCCTGGACCTGGACGCCAGGCTGCCGTTCAGCCTGGGCGTCTTCGCCCCAATCGTCGCCTTCCTGCTGATCAGCGTGATCCTCATCGTGGGTGCGACCCTGTGGCTGCGGCGTTTCGAGCGGGGCCCGATGGAGATCGCCACCCACGCCGCGCACACCTGGTTGGTGCGGAACACCACCGGCCGTGTACTGGCCCGGCGCCGGCGAGCAGAGCCCGCGGTGGCCCGTGACCGGGAATGAGCCGTCCGCCAGGCGCCGCCGTGTCTGCGCCGTGACGTCGATTCCGCGGTTCAGGGGTGGCGCCACGCGTTGCCGACCTCCGCACCGGAGGCCGGCAACGCGGTCAACGAGTCCGGGGCGCATCCCTCGCACAGATACGAGACCGACCACTCCCGTCAGGCACACTCAGCTACCACGGCCGAGACCCAAACCAACAGCTGGGTCGCGCCCGGCGTGCGTGGACACGGGATTCTGGACCGGCGAGCGCACGCTGATCCGGCTCGCCATCGTGTGCCCGCTCGTGGGGGCGACGGCGCTCGTCGTGGTGGACCGCGGTGGATCGCCCGCGCGGCAGGGGTGACATTGCTGGTCGCGTTCGTGGTGCTGGCCACGTTCACCATCGCGAGTCCCTCCATCGCGCCTCGGACGACGAGGGCGGCTGAGCGCGGGCGCGGGGGCGGAGGGGTGCCGCGCCCGCGGCCCGTCAGGAGCCGTCCGGCATGGAACTCGGGCGCACCAGACCCGCCTCGTAGGCCATCACCACCGCCTGCACCCGGTCGCGGAGCGCCAGCTTGGCGAGCATGTGGGAGACGTGCGTCTTGACCGTCGCCTCCGAGACGACCAGGGCGGCGGCGATCTCCGCGTTGCTCAGCCCGCCCGCGACCAACCGCAGGACGTCGCGCTCGCGCTCCGTGAGCGTTGCGAGCGCTGCCGGGGCGGTTCGGGGTGCCCCGTCCAGGCCCGCGGCCACCCGGTCGAGCAGTCGGCGGGTCGCGGTCGGCGCCAGCAGGGCGTCGCCCGCGGCGATGACGCGCACGGCATTCACGAGATCCGCCGACGGCGCGTCCTTGAGCAGGAACCCGCTCGCCCCCGCGCGCAAGCCCTCGATGAGGTACTCGTCGAGGTCGAACGTGGTGAGGATCAGGACACGGCGGCCCGGCATGCGGCGGGTGGCCTCGACTCCGTCCATGCGCGGCATGCGGACATCCATGACCACCACGTCCGGGGCGAGGCGCGCGGCGATCTCCACCGCCTCCACGCCGTCGCCCGCCTCGCCGACCACCTCGATGTCGGGCTGCGCCTCGAGGATCATCCGGAAGCCGGCGCGCATCATCGCCTGGTCGTCGGCGACGAGGACGCGGATCACGCCGCTCATCGCGTCGCCTCCAACGGCAGCCGGGCGTGGACACGGAACCCGCCCCCGGGCCGGGGTCCGGTCTCGAGTGATCCTCCGTAGAGCGCCACGCGCTCACGCATCCCGACGAGACCGTGCCCAGGTTCGCCGGCGGCGTCGCCTGCGGTGCCGTCGTCGACCACCTCGACCTCCAGGTCGGTGGGCGTGCCCCGGACCGTCACCGTGGCGTTGCGCGCTCGGCCGTGCCGGAATGCGTTGGTGAGGGCCTCCTGCACGATCCGGTAGGCCGACAGCCCGAGGCCCTGAGGCAGGGGGCCATCGACGCCGTGCTGGACGACCTGGACGCGCATCCCCGACGCGTGGACCTGCGCGGCGAGCATGGGGATGTCGGACAGCCCCGGCTGAGGCGCGCGCTCGATCCCCCCGGGTGCACGCAGAAGGCCGAGCATTCGACGCATCTCGGCCAGGGCCTGGCGGCCGACGTCCCCCTGGGCCTTGAGCGTCGGCGCGAGCGGGTGGTCGGGGCCGAGCATCTCCCGCACGCCGGCACCCTGCACCACCATGAGGCTCACGTGGTGCGCGACGACGTCGTGCAACTCGCGCGCGATGCGCTCGCGCTCCTCGGCGACGACGCGCTCGGCGAGCAGCTCCTGCTCGCGCTCCAGGCGTGCGGCGTGCGCGCCCAGCTGCTCGACGTATGCGCGCCGCGTTCCCACATAGAGACCGGTGATCATCGCGCCGCCGACGGCCAGGGCCCCGGCGGCGACGACGAACCAGTCCGAGCGCCCGGTCGCCAGGTGCAGCCCGTACGCCACCGCCGCCGTGGCGGCGCACCCGACCGGAAGCGCGATGCGGCGCTCCCGGGCGGCGGCGAGCGTGTAGACGGCCAGCATGAGTGCAAGCAGGCTGAACTCGGATCCGCCGAAGCGCAGCACGGCGAACACGATCAGCGTCTCGGCGGCGGTGACGGTCACGGGGAATCGGCGGCGCACCGCCAGGAGCAGTCCGGCGAGGGCGGCCAGGGCGATCTCGAGCTGGCCGCCGGGACCGACCGTGTCGCCCAGCCCGCTGAGCGAGACGACGAGGAAGAGGGCCATTCCGGCGGCGATGGCTCCGTCGGCCACCCCGGGCGGGGGGCGCAGCCGCTCGGGGACGAGACCCGGCAGGGGCCGTGCCGTTGGCGATGCCCCGACCGCGGGACGGGAGGAGGACGCCTGCATCGGTGGCAAAGGGTAGCGCCGAACGGCGGTCAGGCGTCGCGGGTGTTCGCGCGCCAGAGGCCCGCGGTCGTCGCCGCGAGGCACCAGCCCGTGAGGGCGAGGTCGCGCCGCCCAGCCCGATCGTCCCGCTCGGGATGCCGTACAGGTCACCGGGACGCAGCCGGTCCAGGGCGGGGGTGAGCAGCAGGCCACGACCGGGGAGCCCGGAGACCCCCTGCACGAGTGGCTCGGCCGCGAGCGTCCAGAACAGCAGCAGGCCCGTGGCGAGGGTACGCGATCCGGTCGCCTCGGCCAGACCAGCCGCGACCACCGACACGATCGCGGCCACCAGCACCGGAGATCCGGTGGCCTGTGCGACGAGCGCCGCAGAGGGGGTGGCCTGCCCGCCGGCCAGGGCGAACGCCGCGCCCGCCGAGAGGGCGCTCCCGGCAAGGGCTGCGCCCGAGCTCACCGCTACGACCGAGGGCAGGCGCGCGATGGCCAGGGCGGTCCGTGGGCGTCCCGTCGCCGCGAGGTCGCGCCACGTCCCCGCGGCGAGGTCGCCGACGCCGGCCGCGGCGCCGTTCGGGCATCGGGTGCTCCAGCAGCACGACGTGGCCGGAGGCGGGCCGGATCAGGCCCAGAAGCAGCCGGATCAGGGTGGTCTTGCCTGCGCCGTTCGGTCCCAGGAGCCCGACGCAGCCGCCGGTGGGGATGTCCGGGTCGACGCCGGTGACGGCCGGCCGGCCCCGGAAGCGGCGTTCGAGGCCGCGTGTGTGTATGGCGATTGTCATGCCCCGACGGTAGGCCGGACGGGCTCCGGCGACGTCGGGCGGGCGGGTAGATGGAGAGGACATCGCACTCCGCCGGTGGATCGATCCGGCATCGGTCTGCTGCGGTCCGACGCCGGCGGTGGGCTCAGTCCACGCCATGACGCCGCGCACCGCCCTGCCCGGGCGTCCGCTCGACCCGGATCCCGGTCGGGCGGAGGGGGCAACGGTCATGGGGCCATGGTCTCCCGCGGAGGACGGGGCGATCACCGATCCGCAGGTGGATGCCGCCGGCGACCTCGGCTGACGCGCCGAGCCGCTCGTGGGGCCGTACGAGCGGCCCCACGAGTCGGTGAGATGTCCCACTTGCGCGGCCCGCGGGCATCGTTATTGTCAACTTGACATGAGTTCACCACTCGGAAAGCGTCAGGTTGACGTGAACATGTCACGGAACGCACAAATCGCCGCTTCCGAGCCGGTCCTGGTGATCGGCTCCGGAATCGCCGGACTGCTCACCGCCATCCGGGCCGCGGCGCACGGCGACGTGGTGCTCATCACCAAGGGTGAGCTCGGGCACGGCAGCACCCAGTACGCGCAGGGTGGCATCGCGGCCGCCATGGGCGACGACGACACCCCCGCCAAGCACGCCGCCGACACCATCGCGGCGGGCGCCGGGCTCTGCGACCCCGAGGCGGTCCGCATCACCACCGAGGAAGGCCCCCGGCGCATCGCCGAGCTCATGCGCCTGGGCGTGGCCTTCGACCGCGAGGACGGCCGCCTGGCGCTGGGCCGCGAGGCCGCCCACGGCGAGCACCGCATCGTGCACGCCGGCGGCGACGCGACCGGGGCGGGCGTGGTGGCGGCCCTGCGCGCCGTGGTGGTGCGCGACCCCCGGATCACGCTCGCCGAGCACGAGACCGCGCTGCGCCTGCTGGTCCGCGACGGGCGCGTGACCGGCCTGGAGACCCGCGGCGCCGACGGGGTGTCGCGAGTACGCGGCGCCCGCGCCGTCGTGCTGGCCACCGGCGGATCCGGGCAGCTGTACGCCCGCACCACCAACCCCGAGGGCGCCACGGGCGGGGGTGTGGCCCTGGCCGCCGCCGCCGGCGCGGCGGTCGCGGACCTGGAGATGGTGCAGTTCCATCCCACGGCCCTGGCGATCGGTCCCTCCCCCCTGCAGCTGGTGAGCGAGGCGGTGCGCGGCGAGGGCGCCTACCTGCGCGATGCCCACGGCCACCGCTTCATGACCGACATCCACCCCCTCGCCGAGCTCGGCCCCCGGGACGTGGTGGCCCGTGCGGTCGCCCGCACCGCGCTGCGCGACGGGGCCGACGTGACCCTCGACCTGTCGCACCTCGACGCCGCCCGGGTCCTGGCGCGGTTCCCGAACATCGCCGCGGCCTGCGCCGCCCACGGCCTGGACCTCACGCGGGACCCCATCCCGGTGACGCCCGCCGCCCACTACGCCATCGGCGGCGTGCTGGCCGACATGTCGGGCCGCACCACGCTGCCCGGCCTCTACGCGATCGGCGAGTGCGCCGCCACCGGCCTGCACGGGGCCAACCGCCTCGCCTCGAACAGCCTGCTGGAGGGCGCGGTGATGGCGGTCCGTACGGCCGAGGACATCCGCAGGGGCGGCGAGGGCTGGATCGCCCTCGACCCGCGGCCCATCCGCGAGCCCGCCCGGCACGCCGCGCAC
>LNFL01000025.1 GCA_001464275.1 Actinobacteria bacterium Ga0077560
GCGACGATGGTCTCGAAGCTGGGGCCCTCGGCCCCGAGCTCGTGCATGGCCACCCGGATGTCCCAGGCCACCTCGCGCTCGGTGCGGCCCACCAGCCCCGTGGCCACCACGCGCGACAGCGCCGCGTCGGTGATCCGCGCGGACTCGCGGATGCGGTCCACCTCGCCGGCGTCCTTCACGACCCGCAGGCCCTCCACCACGCCGGTCACGCCGGTGCTCTCGGCGCCCGCGTCCTTCAGCAGCTGGGTGAGCCGCTGCCCCTGCGCCATCGACAGGTGCGCCGACTCCAGGCCGATGCGGCCGCCCTCGGCCAGCTCCACCGCCACCTCGGGCACGCCGGCCAGCAGGTCCAGCTTGCGCATGAGGATGCGGCAGCCGGCGTCCACCTGCTCCTTCGCGCTGGTCTCGTACCGGAAGTCGGTGAGCAGGGTCGCCCCGGCGCGCCCCACCACGGCCACGCCGTTGGAGCCCACGTAGCCGGTGAGCCAGCGGACGCTCGGCAGGTGGGTCACCACCAGGGCGCCCAGCTCGCGGTTCTCGAGCTCGGCCACGAGGCGCGCACGGCGGTCGGGTCGTGGGTCGGTCACGAAAGGTGCTCCCGGAGGATGTCGAGGGCCTCACGGTACCCGTCGGGGCCCTTGCCCCACACCGCCGCGAGGGCCTTTTCGCGCACCACCGAGACGCCGCGGTGCGGCTCGGCCTTCGCGCGCTCCTCCACATCGCTGATGTGGACCTCCACGAACGGCGCGCCCAGGCTCTCCAGCGCGTCCCGGATGGACCACTGGTAGTGGGTCCACGCCCCCGGGTTCACGATGGCCCCGTCGACGATGCCGGTGATGCCGTGGACGTGCTCCAGGAACGCGCCCTCGTGGTCGGACTGGAAGCAGCCCACGCGCATGCCGCGCTCGGCGCCCCACTCCCGCACCATCCGCTCCAGGTCGAACAGGGTGAAGGTGCCGTAGTGCTGGGACGGGCGGCGGCCCAGCATCCCCAGGTTGGGCCCGTGCAGCAGGGCGATCCGCGGCTGGGCGACGGCGCTCACGCGCGCAGCTCCTCGATGGCGGAGATCACCATGTCGGCGGGCGGGTCCTGCCGCAGCAGCACCACGCCGGGTTCGTCCACCAGCACCATGTTCAGCGCCGTCGAGTCGGCCTTCTTGTCGCGCCCCATGGCGGCAAGGATGTCCGGAGTGCGGACCTCCGGGTCAAGCCGCGTCGGGAGGCCGTGCCGCTCCAGCACCGTCCGGGTGCGGTCGCGCCAGGCCGGATCGAGGCCCCGGATGCGCTCGGCGATGCGCAGCGCGGCCAGCAGCCCCAGGCTGATGGCCTCGCCATGGTGGTACCGCTCGTAGCCCGCCGCCGCCTCGATGCCGTGGCCCACCGTGTGGCCCAGGTTGAGGCTCGCCCGCAGGCCGGTCTCGCGCTCGTCCTGGCTCACCACGTCCAGCTTGTGGCGCACGCAGTCGCGGATGAGGTCCAGCAGCGGCCCGGCGGGGCCGGGCAGCGGCGCCGGCCAGCCCTCCACGCGGTCGAACAGCTCCGGCGAGTCGAGCAGGCCGTACTTGACGACCTCCGCGAACCCGCAGCTCAGCTCCCGCCCCGGCAGCGTGTCGAGGGTGGCGGTGTCCATCACCACCAGGCTGGGCTGCCAGATGGCCCCCACCAGGTTCTTGCCCTCCGGCAGGTCCACCCCGGTCTTGCCGCCGATGCTGGAGTCCACCATCGCCAGCAGCGTGGTGGGCACGTGCACCAGCCGCACGCCACGAAGGTAGGACGCCGCGAGGAACCCGGCCAGGTCGCCCACCACTCCCCCACCGACGGCCACGACGGCGTCGGCCCGGCGGATGCCGGCCCGGGCGGCCTCCCGGCACAGGCGGTCGAGCTCGGACAGCGACTTGGAGCGCTCACCGGGCGGCACCTCGGCCATCACCGTTCGCAGCCCGGCCTCACGCAGCGACGCGGCCGCGGCCTCGGCGTGTCCGGCCACGTTGCCGTCGAAGACCACCAGCGCCTGCTCGCCGGCGGCGCGCTCGGCCCAGAGCGACCCCAGGTGCGCGATCTGCCCGTCGCCGATGTGGACCGTGAAGTGCGTCTCGCCCACCTCGGCGGAGATCACGTGGGCCGCCGCGGCGTGCCCGGCGCTCATGCGGGGCTCCCGGCGCCCAGC
>LNFL01000026.1 GCA_001464275.1 Actinobacteria bacterium Ga0077560
CGGTCGAACGGTCGATTCGCGAACCAGCTCTGGAGGTCTCCGGCACATGCGACGCCTTTCCACGATTTCAGGCAGCAGGCTCCGCCCCTGGGCTCCCCTCGCCGCCGGTATTGCGGCGATCTCGCTGATCGCCGCGGGCTGCGGCGGTGGCGATGCTGAGCGCACCGGTGCATCCGCTGCCTCCGTGGCGGGCTTCGTCCCCGCCGGCGCCCCGATGTACATGGAGGTCTCGACCGACCTCGACGGCGCGCAGTGGACGCAGGTGGACACGTTGGCCAAGGTCTTCCCGGCCTACCCCGAGCTGCGCAAGCAGCTCGACGAGGAGCTGATGGGCGGGGACGTGAACTTCGAGACCGAGGTCAAGCCGCTCCTGGGCGACCGGGCGGCCATCGCGGCCATCTCCCTGCCCGC
>LNFL01000027.1 GCA_001464275.1 Actinobacteria bacterium Ga0077560
TCGAGCGCCTCGGGTGCTCCCGAGGCCGCCGCGAACGCGGCCGAGGAGGCCAAGGTCGTCGGCGTGCTCGACCTCGCCGAGGGCAAGGACGCGGCCGCGGAGCAGCTGCTGGCCAAGGAGGCCGACGGTGCCCCGACGACGCTCGCCGGCGCCAAGGTCTACAAGCAGGACGACACGTTCGCCGCCGTGGTCGACGGGGCGATCGTCTTCGCCGACAGCGAGGCGAACCTCAAGACCGCCCTCGACGCGCACGCGGCGGGTGGCGACAAGACCCTGGCCGGCGCGGACCGGTTCACGCAGGCCATCGCCAAGCTCCCCAGCGACACGTTCGCCCAGTTCTACGTCGACAGCGGCGCCCTGGTGAAGCAGCAGGTGGCCGACAGCGGTCAGGCCGACGCGCTCAACCCGCTCGCCGACCTCGCGGACGCCCGCGTGGCCGCCTCCCTGACGGCGGAGCCCGACGGCGTCCGGCTCAAGGGCGTCGTGCTCGGCCAGCCGGAGTCCCCGGACACCGAGTTCACCCCCAAGCTGGACGACAAGGTCCCGGCGGACGCCATCGGCTACTTCGGCTTCGCGAACCTGCAGTCCCAGGTGGCGACGGTCATCAAGCAGCTCGCCGCCGGCGGCCAGGGCGACATCACCTCGCAGCTGCAGGCCGGCTCGGCCCAGCTGCCCGCGCTGCTCGGCGTGACCATCGACGACCTCCGGGCGCTCACCGCCAAGGAGCACGCGGTGGTGGTCACCAAGGGTGCCCCGATGCCCGGCGCGGTCCTGGCGCTCGAGGTCGAGGACGGCGCCCGCAGCCAGAAGACCCTCGACACGCTGCGCGAGAAGGTGCCGGTGCTGCTGTCCCAGTTCGCGCCGGGCACCAGCCTCCCGGCCTGGAAGCAGGTGCCCCTCGAGGGCGGCGTCCAGGGCTGGGATCTCGCGGTGAGCCCCACGGGCGGGGTCACCTACGGCGTGGACGGCAACCTCGCGCTGCTGGGCACCAGCCCGGGCGCGGTGCGCGCCGTGCAGCGTCCGGTGCAGCCGCTGTCGCAGCTGGCGGAGTTCACCGAGGCCACCGCGGACATGCCCGAGAAGGTCACGGGCCTGGTGTGGATCAACGCCGGTGAGGCGCTGCGCCTCGCCGAGGCCTCCGGCGCATACCGCGACAACCCCGAGGCCCTGGCGAACGCCCGCAAGGTGAAGAGCATCGTCGGGTGGGGAACCGGTGGCGAGGAGCCGACGTTCGAGTTCTTCCTGCGCATCGGGAACTGATTCCCGGCCGATATCCGAGCAGTGCCGACGGGGCGCCCAGCGGGCGCCCCGTCGCCGTTGGGGAGCCCGCCGCGGTGCCGGTGGGGGACGCTGCTATCCTCGCCGTCGTTTCGGTCCCGGACAGGGCAGGCGTATGAGCGATTACCTCTTCACCTCCGAGTCGGTCACGGAGGGGCACCCCGACAAGATCGCCGACCAGATCTCCGACGGCGTCCTCGACGCGATCCTCGCGCAGGACCCGAAGGCGCGGGTGGCCTGCGAGACCCTCATCACGACCGGCCAGGTGATGGTGGCGGGTGAGATCACGACGACGGCCTACGTGGACATCCCCGGCGTGGTGCGCGACACCGTGACGCGCATCGGGTACACCCACAGCGACTACGGATTCGACGCCACCACCTGTGGCGTGTCCGTCGCGATCGACCCGCAGAGCCCGGACATCGCCCAGGGCGTGGACGCCGCCCACGAGGTGCGCGCCGGCGGTGCGGAGGACCCGTACGACCTGCAGGGCGCCGGCGACCAGGGCCTCATGTTCGGCTACGCCAGCGACGAGACCCCGCAGCTGATGCCGCTGCCGATCACGTTGGCGCACCGCATCGTCGAGAAGCTGTCCGGCGTGCGCAACGCGTCGGAGCTGACGTACCTGCGCCCCGACGGCAAGTCCCAGGTGAGCGTGCGCTACGCCGACGGCCGCCCGGTGGGCGTGGAGACCGTGGTGGTCTCCACCCAGCACGCGCCGGACGTCGAGGCCGGTCAGCTGCACGACGACATCACCGAGAAGGTGATCCGCCCGGTGCTGGAGGAGTACGGCTTCTGGTCGGACGCCATCAACCGCTACATCAACCCGACGGGCAGCTTCGTCATCGGCGGGCCGATGGGCGACGTGGGCCTCACCGGCCGCAAGATCATCGTCGACACCTACGGCGGCATGGCCCGCCACGGCGGCGGCGCGTTCTCGGGCAAGGACCCGTCGAAGGTGGACCGCTCGGCCGCCTACGCGGCCCGCTGGGTGGCCAAGAACGTGGTCGCCGCCGGCTTCGCCAAGCGCTGCGAGGTCCAGGTGGCCTACGCGATCGGCGTCAGCACCCCGGTGTCGATCATGGTCGAGACCTTCGGGACCGAGACCCGGCCCGCGGCGGAGATCGAGGCCTGGGTCCGCGAGAAGTTCGACCTGCGCCCCGCCGCGATCCTGGAGCGCCTGGACCTGCGCCGGCCGATCTACCAGAAGACGGCCGCGTTCGGCCACTTCGGCCGCGAGCTGCCGGAGTTCACGTGGGAGTCCACCGACATCGGCCGCGAGGCGGCCGGCCGCTGATCTCCCACCGCGGCGGGCGGCCGTGACCGGCGCGCCCGCCGCGGTGCAGGTCCACCTGCTGGTGGACGCGCGGCCCCTCGACCGGCCGCTGGACTACCTCGTGCCCGAGGCCCTCGCGGGGGCCGTCGG
>LNFL01000028.1 GCA_001464275.1 Actinobacteria bacterium Ga0077560
GGCCGACGCGAGCATCTACCGGAGACGTCCGGTGGCGGTGCTACGTGCCGTGCATCCGGACGATCTCCACGCCGCCGTGGAGGCCTGCGCGGCCACCGGTGTGCCCCTCACGATGCGCGGCGCCGGCACGAGCCTGGCCGGCCAGGCCGTGGGCACCGGCCTCGTCGTGGACTGCTCCGCCCTGGACGACTGCGTCATCGACCCGGACCGCCGGATCGCGCGGGTGGGTCCCGGGGTGGTCCTCGACGCGCTGAACGCCGCGGCGGGCGCGCACGGCCTGGTCTTCGGGCCCGACGTGGCGACGGCGAGCAGGGCGACCCTCGGCGGGATGATCTCCAACAACTCCGCGGGCGCCCGCTCGGTGGTGCACGGGCTCACCGCCGATGCGGTGGAGGCCCTGGACGTCCTGTTGGCCGACGGCAGGCGCGCCACGCTGCGCCGGGGCTCGCCCGCGCCGGCGGTGCTCGAGGGGTGCCGGCGGCTGGCGGACGACTGGACCGGCCCGGGGCTGCTGCGGCGGGTGTCCGGCTACAACCTGGACGCCCTCGGCGGGGACGCGCCCGACTGGCCGCGGATCGTCTGCGGATCGGAGGGGACGCTGGCCGTGCTGGTGGGCGCCGAGCTGCGGCTCGAACCGCGGCCGGCCGCGAGGGGCCTCGCGCTGATCCCGTTCCCCGATGTCGACGCCGCGCTGGACGCGGTGGTGGACCTGCTGGCCGACGGCCCGTCCGCGATCGAGCTGCTGGACGCCGCCATGCTCGACCCCGCGAACCGGGCCAGGGCGACCGCCTCGCTCACCGCCTTCGGGGCCGGGGCGGGGGCGATGCTGGTGGTCGAGCACAGCGGGGACCCCGAGGAGGTCCGGCGGCGGGTGCTGGCCACCCAGGGCGCCACGGCGGTCCTCGATCCGGCGGCGCAGGCTGAGGTGTGGGCGGTCCGGCGCTCGGGGATCGCCCGGGCCATGCGCGGGGTGGGCCTGGGTGCCCCGGTGCCCCGGGACGCCAAACCCCTGGCGTTCATCGAGGACCCCGCCGTCCCGCCCGCCCGGCTGGCCGGCTTCGCGCGCGAGGTGCGGCGGCTGCTCGCCGAGGAAGGCCTGCCGGCGTCCTGGTACGGGCACGCGAGCGTGGGGTGCCTGCACATCCGCCCCATGATCGACCTGCGGGCGCCGGGCGCGGCGGC
Organism: Actinobacteria bacterium Ga0077560; assembly: GCA_001464275.1. Taxonomy (GTDB): domain Bacteria; phylum Actinomycetota; class Thermoleophilia; order Miltoncostaeales; family Miltoncostaeaceae. Next base: position 1,183 of record LNFL01000028.1, read on the forward strand.
GCAGGTGCGGCGGGTCGCGGAGGCGGTGGCCGACCTGGTGGTCGCCAACGAGGGGTCCCTGAGCGGCGAGCACGGTGACGGGCGCCTGCGCGGCGAGCTGCTGGGCCGCATGTACCCGCCGCGCACGATCGCGGCGTTCGCCGCCCTCAAGGACGCCCTCGACCCCGCGGGGATCCTGAACCCCGGCATCATCGTGCGCCCGGAACCCATGGACGCCGGGCTGCGGCTGCTGGAGTCGCCGGCCCGCGAGCGGCACCGCACCGTGACCGACTTCGGCGCGCAGGGCGGCCTCGCGCGCGCGGGCGAAGCCTGTAACGGCAACGGCGCCTGCCGTGCGCGGACGGGCGTGATGTGCCCCAGCTTCCAGGCCCTCGGGGACGAGCGCCACAGCACCCGGGGCCGGGCGGTCCTGTTCCGCGCGGCGTTGGAGGGACGGCTCGAGCACGGCCTGGCCGACGACGGCCTCCACGAGGCGCTGTCGCTGTGCCTGTCGTGCAAGGCGTGCGCGGCCGAGTGCCCGGCGTCGGTGGACATGGCCCGGCTCAAGGTCGAGGCCCTGGCGCACCGGTACCGGCGCGACGGCGTGCCGCTGCGCGCCCGGGCGTTCGGGAACGTGCCCCGGCTGCTCGCGCTGGGCGCGCGCCTGCCGCGCCCCTTGGTGCGGGCCGGCGCCCGCCTGGCGCAACGCCGCATGGGACGACCGGTCCCGGTGCCGTCACCGCCGGCCGGGCACGGCGTCCACTACGGGTTCGGCGCGCCTCCCCCTCGGGTCGCGCTGCTGTCCGACACCTTCACGCGATATCTGCATCAGGACATCCAGCGGGATGCCGAGATGGTCCTGACGGCCTGCGGGGTGCGCGCCGAGGTGGTCGACGCCGGCTGCTGCGGGCGACCGCTGCTGTCGCAGGGGCTCGTGGATGCGGCCCGGCGGCGGCTGTCCGATCTGCTCGGCCGGCTCGCGCCGCTCGCCATCGAGGGGGTGCCCATCGTGGTGCTCGAGCCGTCGTGCTGGTCGATGCTGCTCGATGATGCGCCCAAGCTGCTCCCGGACGATCCGCGCGCCCGCTGGGTCGCCGACGCCGTGGAGCCGTTCGAGCGGACCGTGGTGCGGCTCGGGCTCACGCTCCCGCTGCGGCCGCGGCCGGCGACGGCCGTCGTGCATGCGCACTGCCACGCGCGGGCGCTGGGCGCCGGGGACGATCTGCTCGCGCTCGCCCGGCTGGTGCCCGGCCTCGACGCACGGCCATCCGGTGCGGGGTGCTGCGGCATGGCGGGGTCGTTCGGCTACGAGCACCCCGAGCTCTCGCGGCGCATCGCGGAGGATCGCCTGCTGCCCGCCGTGCGTGGCGCGGACCTCGTGGTCGCCCACGGCACCTCGTGCCGCCAGCAGGTGGACGACCTGGCCGGCACGGCCACGCTGCACCCCGCGCGGCTCATCGCCGAGGCGCTGCGTGGCTGAGCGCCCGAGGGTCGGGTTGGGGCTGCGGGCGGGGGCCGCGAACCGCCTGCTGCTGTTCCTGGTGGGCCGGCTCGGCCTGCCGCTCGCGGGGGTGTGGGTGCTCGGCACCCGTGGCCGGCGATCGGGCCGGATCCACGAGGTGCCGGTCATCCCGATCCGGGTCTCCGGGTCCGACCACCTCGTGGCCCCGCGGGGGACGACCGACTGGATGGCGAACCTGCTCGCCGCCGGCGGCGGGCGGCTGCGCCGGGGAACGCGGATCCGCGAGGTCCTGGCCGAGCCGCTGGAGGGCGAGGAGCGCGTCGCGGTGCTGGCGGCGTACATCCGGGCCAACCGGCGGCGGAACGGCCGTTTCTTCGACGTGCCGGCGAACTTCTCCGACGACGATGTGCGCCGCATCGCCGCGGCGCATCCGGTGGTGCGTCTGAGCTGAGCCCGCCCGGCCCGTGCGCTCACGCCCGGCCCGCGCGAACCGATAGCCGGAGGGTGACCCTTCGCCTCCCGTTGCGCAGCGCCCCGGTCCTCCCCGGCGGCGGGATGCGCGTCCTGCTGCTCGGCCTGGCATGCCTCATGTGCTGCCTGCTGCTCCCGGCCGCCGGTTCGGCCCAGACGGCGTCCACCTGGAGCGTCCGCACCCCGGCGGCCAACATCGGCTGGCATTCGGTGACCCACGGCGAGGGGCACTTCGTCGCCGTCTCGCGCACCGGTGCGGGCAACCGCGTGATGACCAGCCCCGACGGGCTCACCTGGACGTCCCGGGCCAGCGCCGCCGACAACGAGTGGACCTCGGTGACCCACGGGAACGGCCTGTTCGTTGCGGTCGCCCGGACGGGCGTGGGCAACCGGGTCATGACCAGCGCCGACGGGTTCACCTGGACGACCCGGGCCAGCGCCGCCGACAACGAGTGGACCTCGGTGACCTACGGGAACGGCCTCTTCGT
>LNFL01000029.1 GCA_001464275.1 Actinobacteria bacterium Ga0077560
CTCGGCGAGTTCGGCGGAGTCGACGCTGTGGATGAGGCGCACCAGCGGCAGGACGGCCTTCACCTTGCGCCGCTGGAGGTGCCCGATGAAGTCGAACGAGAGCGCGTCCCCGGCGACCGCGAGCTTGGCCTGCAGGTCCTGCAGCCGGTTCTCCCCCAGGTGCGTGACCCCGGCCTCCAGCAGCGCGGGGACCTCCTCGGCCGGCAGGTACTTACCGGCGATCAGCAGCTCCACCGACCCCGCCGGCCGCCCGGCACGGCCGGCGGCCTCGTCGAGCCGTTGGCGCGTCTCGGCGATCGCCGCGCGAAGCCGCTGGGGGTCGATGCCGCTCACGGGGTGGATGCTGACACAGCGGGCCACACGATCCCGGCATGCCGCCCGGTCGCCGCGCCGTCGCGCCGGTAGCTGAACCACCGCCCGTCATCGCACCGGGTGCAGGTCTCCAGCACCCAGACCGCCGTGGGCGGGACCCCGGCGCCGGCCAGCGCCGCGCGGGCGGCGGCGGCCAGGTCCAGATGGCGTCCGCGCAGCGGCGAGGGCCCGAACCGCGCCGCGAACCGGGCCCGCACCTCCTCGCCGACCTCGTAGCAGCACGGCCCGATCCCGGGGCCCACCGCCGCACCGGTGCGCGTGGGATCGCCCAGCGCCGCCACGGCGCGCTCGATGACGCCGTCCGCCAGCCCGCGCCACCCGGAGTGGACCGCGGCGACCTGGGGCACGTCCCGCCGCCACAGCAGGATGGGCAGGCAGTCGGCACCGAGCACCGCCAGCCCCGTGCCGGGTGTCGCGGTCACCAGGCCGTCGCCGTCGGGCCAGCCGTCCAGGGCGGCGGCGAACCCGCCCTCCACCGCCGGCCGCTCCACGGGCACCACCTCGGTGCCGTGCACCTGCCGGCCCACCGCCACCCGGGCGGGGTCCAGGCCGGCCGCCGCGCAGACCGCCACCCGGTTGGCACGCACCGCCTCGGGCGTGTCCCCCTGCCCCCACCCCAGGTTGCAGGAGGCGAAGGGGCCCTCGCTCACGCCCCCGGCCCGCGTGGTGAACACCGCGCCGGCCGGCCCGTCCACCGGGGGGCGCACCAGCACCGGGCCGGGCCCGCTCACGCGGACGACCGCGCCACCTCGAGGGCCAGCGCGAGCTGGGCCTCGCGGCCACCGGCCGCACCGTCCAGCACCGCCGCCCGCACCGCGGCCAGTGCCCGGCCGATCGCCGGGCCGGGCGCGACGCCCGCCGCCACGAGGTCGGTGCCGCCGATGGACAGCTCCAGGGACCGGGCGCCGTGCCACCACTCGGCCACCGCCCCGGCGCCCGCCGCCAGCGCCCCCAGGGCCGTCGCCGGCGGCACGGTCCGCAGCAGGCGGTCGACCTCCGAGGGCGCGCCGGCGACGGCGATCCGGGCGGCCAGATCCGCCCCCGCCCGCAGCTCGCGCGCCAGGCCCGCCGCCCAGCCGGGCACCGCGACGGGCCCCGCATCGGGTTCCAGCACCATCCCCAGGCGCAGCGGCCACAGGGGCAGGCCGGGGGCCACGCCGCCCGCGACCGCCGCGTCCAGGGCGGTGAGCGCCGCGGCCGGGTCCGGCCGGATGCCCGGCGCCCCGAGGTCCCTCAGCACCTCGATGGCCGGCGCGGGATCGGCCTCGCCGAGCAGCCGCCGGAGCTCCTCGGCCACCCGGTGGGCGCCCCAATCCAGGCCGGGGGCCGCCGCGGCGGCCGCGGCGCGGGTCGCCGGTTCCAGGGTGAACCCCAGCCGCCCGGCGTACCGGGCGGCGCGCACCACCCGGCTCGGATCCTCGGGGAACGCCCCGTCGCGCAGCGAGCGGATGACGCCGGCCCGCAGGTCGTCGACGCCCCCGTGGGGGTCCTCCAGCCGCCCCGACGACGGGCCGCTCACCCACAGGGCCATCGCGTTCACGCTGAAGTCCCGGCGGGCCAGGTCGTCACCGAGGGTTCCCGGCTCCACCTCCGGCAGCGCCCCGGGGTGTGCATAGCGCTCCCGCCGGGCCGTGATGAGGTCCACGTGCCCCTCGCCGTGGGGCAACTCCAGCGTCGCCGTCCCGAAGCGGTCGTGCATCAGCGCGCGCACGCCCAGCGCCCGCGCCACACGGCCCGCCAGCGCGAGCGCGTCGCCCTCCACCACCAGGTCCAGGTCGTGCGCGTGCGGCCGCCCCAGCAGCGCGTCGCGGACCGCGCCGCCCACCGCGGCGACGGGACCGGCGAGGTGCGGGGCGACGCGGTCCAGCAGCGGGTGGCCGCGGAGGCCGAGGGTTCGGTCGGTACCATCCGTTGTCATGAGCTGGGACCCGATCTCCAAGAAGCTGCCGTTGAACTCCCCCCTGCGGGATCCGTCCCTCGTGGAGGCCTTCAGCCGCTACGAGGCCCTGACGGTGCCCGAGCTGGAGGAGGCCTGGTTGCGCGTGAACGACGAGTTCCGTGCCTGGGTGGACGCCCCCGAGAACCAGGGGCGCCGCTTCCAGGAGGCACCGCAGTACACGGACCGCATCGCCATCGACACGCTGCGGGAGCGACGCACCTGGTGGGAATAGGCCGGCGTCAGCCGCCCGGCGGGACCGCGATCGCCTCGATCTCGACGATCGCACCCATGGGGAGCCCGGCGACGGCCACCGTGGCGCGCGCGGGCGCGTGCCCCGCGAACGCCTCGGCGTAGACCGCGTTCATCGCCGCGAAGTCGGCCATGTCGGTGAGGAACACGGTGGTCTTCACCACGTCGGTCATCGACGCGCCGGCGGCCTCCAGGATCGCGCGCACGTTCGCCAGCGACCGGCGCGCCTGCGTGGCCACGTCCACCCCGTCCAGCTCGCCCGTCGCCGGGTCGATCGGCACCTGCCCCGACACGAACACCATCCGGTCACCGCGGGCGACGACGCCCTGGCTGTAGGGCGCACCGGCGACCGGGGCGGGAGCCGCCTCCGTCCGCACCGGCTCCACGTGATGGCTCATCGCCGCACCGCCACACCCGCATCCGCCATGGCCCGCTTGACCTCCTCGATCGAGTACACGCGAGCACCGCGTCCGCGTGGCCGTCGGTGACGGCCGCCGCGAAGTGCTCCAGCGTCCCGGCGCCGCCCGAGGCGATCACCGGGATGTGCGCCGCGTCCGTGACGGCCCGCAGCAGCTCCGTGTCGAAGCCGTCCTTGGTGCCGTCCCGGTCCATGCTGGTGAGCAGGATCTCCCCCGCCCCGCGCCCGGCCGCCTCCGCGGCCCATGCCACCGCCTCGATGCCGGTGGGCGCGCGCCCGCCGTTGAGGTAGACCTCCCAGCCGTCGCCGCCCTCGCGTCGCTTGGCGTCGATCGCGACGACGATGCACTGGCTGCCGAACCGGGCCGCGCCGCGCCCGATCAGATCCGGGTCGCGCACGGCGGCCGAGTTCACCGAGACCTTGTCGGCGCCCGCGGCCAGCACGGCGTACATGTCGTCCTCGGTGCGGATCCCGCCGCCGATGGTGAAGGGGATGAAGACCTGCTCGGCGGTCCGCTCGGCGAGCTCGACGATCGTGCCGCGCTGCTCGTGGCTCGCGGTGATGTCGAGGAACACCAGCTCGTCGGCACCCTCGGCGTCGTAGCGGGCGGCCAGCTCGACCGGGTCCCCGGCGTCCCGCAGCCCGACGAAGTTCACGCCCTTCACGACCCGGCCGGCGTTCACGTCCAGGCACGGGATGACGCGGATCACCGCCGGGCCTTCCCGCGGGGGTTCGCGGGCTCGGCGCCCAGCACGGCCACCGCGTCCGCGACGCTGAACCGGCCCTCGTAGAGCGCCCGGCCCACGATCGCGCCCTCCAGGTTGTCCTGGCCCAGCGCCCGCAGGCGGCGCAGGTCGTCCAGGGACGAGATGCCGCCGGACGCGATGATCCCGATGGGCGGCGCCGACACCGCGAGGCGCCGCAGCGCCGGCAGGTTGGGGCCCTCGAGCATGCCGTCACGGCCGATGTCGGTGTACAGCAGGTGCCGCACGCCGGTGCTGACCAGCTCCACCGCCAGCTCTTCGGCGTCACGGTCCGTCACGACCGTCCAGCCGTGGGTGGCGACCTTGCCGTCCTTGGCGTCCAGGGCCACCACGAGGCGGTCGCCGAGCCGGTCGATGGCCCAGCCCAGCAGCTCGGCGTCCTGCAGGACCGCGGT
>LNFL01000030.1 GCA_001464275.1 Actinobacteria bacterium Ga0077560
CTGGTTCGCGAATCGACCGTTCGACCGTAGCAACCGCCCTCCGGACGCCCCACGTGAGGCGGTAAAGGGATGGTTCAGTGTTGGCCACGGCGGCCTGCGGTCCTATCGGCGGGACCACTCCCACGCTGAATCGCCGGGCTCCGTCACTCCTCCACCGCCGGGGCGCGGGCCATGAGGTCACGCATGCACTCCTCGACGGGCTTGCCGTCCACCGCGGCCGCGACCTGGGCGCTGATCGGCAGCTCCACCCCCGCCCGCTCGGCCAGCTCCAGCAGGCGTCCGACGGTCCACAGCCCCTCGGCGACCTGGCCCAGCCGCCCCTCCACGTCGCGCGCCGCCATCCCGGTGGCGATGAGCTCCCCGGCCCGGCGGTTCCGGCTGTGGCCGCTCGTGCAGGTCGCCACCAGGTCGCCCATTCCCGCGAGACCCCGGAACGTCGCGGCGCTGGCACCCGAAGCCTGCCCCAGCCGCGTCATCTCCGCCAGGCCGCGGGTGATGAGCGCGGCCTTGGCGTTGTCGCCGAAGCCCAGCCCGTCCGACATGCCGGCGGCGATGGCCACCACGTTCTTCGCCGCGGCGCACAGCTCGACCCCCACCAGGTCGTCGTTCACGTACACGCGGAAGGTCGGCCCGTTGAGCAGGTCCTGCACCGTGCGGGCGAGCTCCGGGTCGCCGGCGACGACCGCGGCCGTGGGCTGCCCCTCCGCGACCTCCTCCGCGTGGTTCGGCCCGGAGAGCAGCGCGAATGGCACGTCGGGCCCGAGGGCGTCCGCCCAGACCTCCGAGAGGCGGCGGCCGCTGCCCGGGTCGAGGCCCTTGGTGAGCGACAGGACCCCCGCGCCCGGGGCGAGCCGGCCGCGCAGGCCCGCGGCCACGGCGGCGACCGCGCGGCTCGGGACCGCGGCCACCACCAGCTGCGCGCCCTCGACGGCGCCCGGGTCGCCCATATGCGTCACCTCGACGCCCTCGGGCAGTCGCACGCCCGGCAGGTACGCCGGGTTCACGCGGTCGCGTGCCACCCGCGCCGCCTGGGCCTCGGTGTGGCAGACCAGGCGGGTCGCCGCGCCCCGGCGGGCGGCGAGCACGGCGAACGCCGTCCCCCACGACCCGCCGCCCAGCACGGCCACCCGCGCCACGGGGGCGGCGCTCACCCGCCGCCGCGGTCGCGCACCTGCAGGATCAGGGGGATCCCCTCCAGCTCGAAGCGCCGGCGCAGCCGGTTCTCGAGCCAGAACCCGTAGTCGCGCGTCATCAGGGTGCGGTCGTTGACGTCCAGGCGGAAGGTCGGCGGCGACTCGTCCACCTGCACCAGGTAGCGCAGCGACAGCCGGCGCTTGCCCCGGCGGGGACCGGGACGCTCCTCCGACAGCTCGCGGATCGCCTCGTTGAGCTCGCGGGTGCCGATGCGCGCGCGGCGGCGCTCGTAGAGGCGCAGCGCGGCCGGGATGATGCGGTGCAGGCCCTCCGCGCTCACCGCCGAGCACACCTCCACGGGCGGGCGCTGACGCGACTTGGCGCGCAGCTCGCCGGTGATGTCGTCCAGGTCGGGCTGGGCGAGGTCCCACTTGTTCATGATCAGCAGGGTCGCGCACTTGGCCCGCGCGGCGCTGTCGACGGCCCGCAGGTCGGCGTCGGTGAGCCCCTCGGTGGCGTCGCAGATCACCAGCGCGACGTCGCTGCGCTCGGCGGCCTGGATCGCGCGGATCTGGCTGTAGTGCTCGACGTCCTCGCGCATCTTGCCGCGCTTCCGGAGCCCGGCCGTGTCGGTGAGGATGATCTGCCGGCCCTCGAACTCCAGCATGGTGTCCACCGGGTCGCGGGTCGTCCCCGGCCGGTCGTGCACCACCACGCGGTCCTCGCCGAGGATCGCGTTGAGGATGGAGCTCTTGCCCACGTTCGGCCGGCCCATGATGCACAGGGCCGGGATGCCCTCGCCGCCCTCGCGGGGCGAGAGGTCCTCGTCGGGCAGCGCGGCGACGATGCCGTCCAGCAGGTCGCCGATGCCGAGACCGTGCTGGGCCGAGACGGCGTGCACATCGCCCAGGCCCAGTGACCAGAGGCCCTGGGCCTCCAGCTCCAGCTCGCGGCGCTCGCACTTGTTGGCGATCACCAGCACCGGGACGCGGGCCGTCCGCAGGCGGTCGGAGACCTCCAGGTCGCCGGCGGTGGGCGCGGTGGTGACGTCCACGATGAACAGGACCAGGTCGGCGTCGTCCAGGGCCCGCAGCGCCTGCGCCGCCACCTGCCGCCCGATGGGCGTGGGATCGGCCTCGTCGATACCGCCGGTGTCCACCAGCTGGAAGGCGCGCCCGCCCCACTCCGCCTGTCCCATGCGCCGGTCGCGCGTGACACCGGGGAACGGGTCGATCACCGCGTCGCGACGGCCGGTGATGCGGTTGAACAGCGTGGACTTCCCCACGTTCGGGTAGCCGACGATCGCGACGATCGGCAGGCCCTGCCCCAGGTCGGGGACGCTGGAGCTGCCCGGGCGCTTGCCCGGGACGCGGCGGGCGGGGTCGCGGTCCCCCCGCGACTCGGCGCTCATGCCCGCACCGGCCCGCCGGCGCGTTCGAGCAGTTCGGCGATGGCGGCCATCATGCGGTCCGCGGCGACCCGCGCGCGCTCGGATCGCGGGCCCTCGGTGAGGTCGCTGAGGTCCAGCGGCGACCCGATCTCGATGCGCACCGGTCCCCACCGGCGCTGCGACCCCCAGATGGCCATGGGGACCACCCGCACCTCGGGGTCGAGGGCCAGCGACCCGGCACCCGGCCAGGCCGGGCCCAGCCGGCCGTCCTCCGACCGCGTGCCCTCGGGGAACATGAGCAGCGCGTCGCCGCGGGTGAGCACGTCCTTCGCCATGCGGATCGCGTTGCGGTCCGCCCCGCCACGGTCCACGGGGAACGCGCCGGTGCGGCTGATGAACCAGCGGGCCAGGGGGTTCGCGAAGAGCTCCTTCTTGGCCATGAAGTGCAGCCGGCGGGGCAGCGCACCGCCGCCGAGCAGCGGCGGGTCGGCCCCGGAGATGTGGTTGCTGACGAACAGCACGGGCCCCGTTCTCGGGATGTGCTCCGCCCCGCCCCGGCTCATGCGGAAGGCGATGCGGAACAGTGGGCGGCACACGACATACGAGATGCCGTACAGCACCGGGTTGATGTACGCGCGGTCCTGCGCGCCGGTTTCGGTGCTCATGATCGGGTCGTCTCCCGTGCGGCGCCCGCGAGGGCGGCGATGGCCTCCACCACCTCGGTGGCGGTCATGTCGGAGCTGTCGATGACCACGGCGCCGTCGGCCCGCCGGAGCGGCCCCTCGGCGCGCGTGCTGTCCAGGTGGTC
>LNFL01000031.1 GCA_001464275.1 Actinobacteria bacterium Ga0077560
CACGTCCCGGCCGTCGGAGACCCAGTCGCCGTCGCCCATGATGCGCCGCGACGCCTCGGTCACCTCCGCCCGGACGCCCGGATGGGCCGAGACCTCCGAGACCAGTCCGGTGACGCGCGGGGCGCGGATCTCGTCGGTGAGGTCGGACTCGCCCACCAGCACGCGCAGCCCGTCGGCGCCGTGCTCCAGGCGCACCGGGTGGGCCCGGGCGATGGCCGCGCAGGCGCCGGCATCGCCCGGGTCGGTGCCCTCGCGCAGCACCAGCCAGGTGACGGCGCGGTAGATGGCGCCGGTGTCGAGGTACCCGGCGCCGATCCGTCCGGCCACCGCGCGGGCGACCGTGCTCTTGCCCGCGCCGGCGGGACCGTCGATCGCGATGATCACGCCACGCCGCCGAGCGCCGCGAGGTCCTTGGCGAAGGCCGGGTACGACACCTGGCAGGCCTCGAAGCCCTGCACCGACACGCCGTCGGCGCTCGCCAGGCCCGCGACGGCCCCGAACATGGCCAGCCGGTGGTCGTGGCGGGCCTCCATCCGCCCGCCCGGGACGATGCGCCCGCCGGTCACGCGGAAGCCGTCCTCCAGCTCCTCGGCCCGCACGCCCAGGGCCCGCAGGGCGTCGACGACGGCCGTGATCCGGTCGCTCTCCTTCACGCGCAGTTCCGCGGCGCCGCGCACCACCGTGGTGCCCTGGGCCAGCGCGCCCAGCAGCCCCACCAGCGGCAGCTCGTCCACCATGCCGGGAACCTCCTCGGGCGCCACCTCGGTGCCTCGCAGCGTGCCGGCACGGCGAACCACGATCGTGCCGCACGGCTCGCCCGCCACGGGCGGCCCCTCCTCCACCGTGATGTCGGCGCCCATGCGCCGCATCACCTCCAGCAGCCCGCAGCGCAGCGGGTTGAGGTTCACGCCCTCCAGCCGCACCTCGGGGTCGGCCAGCAGCACCCCGGCGACCAGGTGGAACGCGGCGGACGAGAAGTCGCCGGGCACCTCCAGGTCGGGCAGCGACAGGCCGGCCACCGGTCCCCGCACGCCGACGGCCGCGCCGTCGCGCAGGACCTCGACGCCCGCCGCCTCCAGCATCCGCTCGGTGTGGTCGCGCGACGGGGCGGGCTCCACCACCCAGGTCTCGCCCTCGGCGAACAGCCCCGCCAGCAGCAGGCAGCTCTTGACCTGCGCGCTGGCCACCTGGAGCTCGTGGCGCATGCCGGTGAGCGGGCGCCCGCCGTTGACCACCAGCGGCGGCGTGCCGCCGGGCGCCGTGAACACCGATGCGCCCATCCGCCGCAGGGGCGTGGCGACGCGCGCCATGGGGCGGGCGCGCAGGCTGTCGTCGCCGTCCAGGATGAGGTACTCGGCCGTGGTGCCGACCAGCAGCCCGGGCAGCAGCCGCATGAGCGTGCCCGCGTTCGCGCAGTCGATGTGCGGGCTGGGGTGCAGCCCGCGCAGGCCCCGCCCCTCGATCACCAACGTGCCCCCCAGGTGGCCCGAGGCCGGCACCCCGCAGGCCTCCACCGCGTTCAGGGTGGCCGCCGTGTCGGCCGAGTCGAGGGCGTCCGTGATCGTGACCGTCCGGTCCGAGACGCCGGCCAGCAGAATCGCCCGGTGCGTGAGCGACTTGTCGGACGGAACCCTGACGGTGCCGCGCAGGGCGGCGACGGGGCTGATGCGAACCGTGGTCATCCGGCCGAGACTACCGAACCGGCGGCCGGACCCCGGACCATGGCCAGCACCGACGGGCCGTTCGATCGCAGCCAGGCCCGGTCGGCGCGGTGATCGGGCCAGTGGCGCTCCACCGCCGCCCAGAACCGCGGTGAGTGGTCCATGTGGAGCAGGTGGGCCAGCTCGTGCACCACCACGTACTCGCCGATCCGCGCCGGGGCGAGCATGAGCCGCCAGTTCAGGGCGATGGTGCCACGGGCCGACGCGCTGCCCCAGCGGCTGCGCTGCCCCCGCACCGCCAGGCCGCCGGGCGAGACGCCCATCACCGGCGCCCAGGTGGCGACCAGCGACCCCAGGTGGTCACGGGCCCGCGACCGGTACCACCGTTCGACCGCGACCACGGGGTCGGCGCCGGCCGGAACCAGCAGGCGGGCGCCGTCGCGCCGAACGGCCCGCACGTCGGCGAGCGCGAGCAGCAGCGACTCGTCCAGGTACGGCAGCACGGCGCCGTCGCCCAGGGGCGGCGGCGCGGCCGCGGCGGCACGGGCCAGCGCGGCCGTGATCCAGTCGCGGTCCGCGCGCAGCGCCCGCTCCACCCCGGCGACGCTCACGCGGGTGGGCGCGGTGACCCTCACCCCCTCGGCCGTCACCCGGATCGTGATGCGGCGTGTCCGCGACGAGCGGACCAGCCGGTACGCCACGGGGGCGCCGTTCAGCTCGATCACGGCCACCGTCACCCCTCCGCCGGGATCGAGCGCGCGACGCGCAGGGCCACGGCGGCGGGATCGTCCATCTCCCGGATCTGGATCCCGAACACCCGCTCGGGCGTCTCCCACACCAGCGTCATGAACCGGCCGCGGCCGCGCAGCACGGCGGGGTGGCCGTTGACCTCGGCCGGCGTCGCGCCCGGGCCGCCCGGATCCGGGCTGGCGAGCGGCGCGGGCGCTTGGCGCAGCAGCACGCGGGCGTGGTCGTCCCCGTTCCAGGTGAGGATCACCGCCGGCGGCGCCGCCGGGTAGGACGCCTCCGGCTCGATCCGGGGATGGCCGGCGGTGAGGCCTGCCGGCAGCCAGGCGGGCAGCCGCAGCGCGTAGCCCGCCTCGAACTCCGCCTCGGGGACGCCCTCCGCCCAGTGCCCGTCCCCGATCCCGGCACCCATGCCGTGGCCGGCCCCCAGCCGGCCGCTCACGGCCCCGCCCGAGGTGCGCAGGTCGGCGATGCCCACGCGGTCCAGGTGGCCCACCGCCTCCTCACCCGGCCCGATGGCGTCCACGCCGATGAGCGCCACGCCCGCCGGCAGCCGCACCAGGGTGAGGCCCCCGGGGCCGACCGGGGTGGGGGGCTCCGGTTCCTCGAGCGCCAGCACCGGGGTGAGGGCGACGACGCCGGGATGCGCCCGGGCGACCAGGACGCGATCCAGCGTGTCACCCGCCGCCGTCAGCGTCACCTCCGCCGCCACGACCGGGCGCCACCGGCTGGGGATCCCCGCCGGGCAGGCCACCCGGGCGCGGATCGACCGCGCGTCGGGGTCGACCCACGCGGCCCGGGCGCGCGGCGGGTCCTCACCGCCCAGGGACGCGGCGATCCAGCCCGCTCCCGCCGGCGGCAGGGCGGTGGCGACGGGGTGGCCGAGGATCTCGGCGATGGCTGCCAGGGGATCCGCCATGGGCGGATCATCGCGCAGGCGCCGGGCGGCCGGCCCTCACGGGGCCGGCCGGCGTCCGGGTCCTAACGCCTGCGGCTGTTGCGCAGCGCCTCGCGGCGCTGGCGCATCAGCATCCGCAGCAGTTCCGAATGCGTGTGCATGTGTGTTCCCTCCCCCCGTTCACGCCTCGGGGCGCCGGCGGCGCCCGGTGAGCATCGTGCCCTCGTGCCCGCAGTAGCAGCGGAAGCGCACGAGGATCCCGGCGGCGGTGTTGTCCATCCCCTGGAGGCGGGACTCCCACACCAGCACGGGCCCGCACGTGGGGCAATCGACTCCGAGCATGTCCGGCTCCTTCCGAAAGGACTTCTTGGTCTGGATACCAATCGATTGGCACTTGGCCTGAAAGAGCCTTTGTGCCACGATTGGACCGATGAGGGTCTCTGCGCGACGAATGGGTTCGCTCCTGGGGCACTGGTCCGACGGCAATGGACCGCTCCACGAGCGCCTCACCAACGGCCTCAGCCGGGTGATCGAACGCGGCGAGCTCCCCGGTGAGGCCCTCCTGCCCACCGAGCGCGAGCTGGCCGCCGAGCTGGGCGTGAGCCGCACCACGGTGGTCACCGCGTACCGCTCGCTCAAGCGCACCGGGCGCCTGGCGAGCCGCCAGGGACGCGGCACCTGGATCCCGAGGGCCTCCTCGGCGCCCCGCGCCGGGTCGAGCGCCCGGATCACCTCGGAGCTGTTCGGCTCCATGTTCGACGAGTCGGACGGCGGCCTGGTGGACCTCACCGCCGCCTGCCCGCTCGCGAACCCGGTGCTCCTGGACGCGGTGGGCCGCTGGACCGGTGCCGAGCTGGCGGCGGGGATGACCGGCATGGGGTACCTGCCGGGCGGCCTGCCGGAGCTGCGCCGGGCGGTCGCCGACCGGTACACCGCCCGGGGCCTGCCCACCGAGCCCGAGCAGGTGGTCATCACCAACGGCGGCCAGCAGGCGATCGCCCTCATCGCGTCGCTGCTGGTGAGGCCGGACGCCGCGGTGCTGATGGAGGACCCCACCTACCCGGGCGCCCTGGACGTGATGCGGGCGCGCGGGGCGCGCACGATCGCCGTGCCCATGGACGGCGACGGCGTGCTCCCGGACGTCCTGGAGACGCAGGCGGTGCGGCACCGTCCCGCGCTGATCTACCTGGTGCCGAGCTTCCACAACCCCACCGGCGCGCTCCTGAGCCCCGACCGCGGCGCGCGGATCGCCGAGTTCTCGCGCCGGACGGGCATCCCCGTGGTGGACGACCAGGTGCTGCGCCAGATCTGGATCCGCGGCCGGCGTCCCCCGCCGGGCCTGGCCGAGCACGATCCCGACGCGCCCATCCTCACCATCGGATCGTTGAGCAAGACGATGTGGGGCGGCATGCGCATCGGATGGATCCGGGCGCCCCGCTCGCTGGCCGAGCGCCTGGCCCGCGCGCGGCTGCTCGCCGACCTGGGCGGCTCGGTTCCCGGGCAGGTCATGGCCCTGAACCTGATGGACCGCTTCGACGAGGCCGCCGGCGTGCGCCGGGAGATCGTGCGGGCCACGGCGGATGTGGCCGATGCCGAGCTGGCGGCGCGGTTGCCGGGCTGGGAGTACACGCCGCCGGCGGGCGGGGCCACCCTGTGGGTGCGGATGCCCTGGGGTGACGCCCGCGGATACGCCCAGGCCGCGCTGCGCGCCGGGGTGCTGGTGCTGCCGGGCTCGGCGATGTCGGTGAGCGGGGGCCACGAGGACCGGCTGCGGATCTCGCTCCTCGGCGAGCCGGAGGCGCTGCGGGAGGGCATCCGGCGGATGGCGGTGGCATGGGAGTCCTACCGGCACACCGCCTGCGACGACGGGGTGGTGGTGTGATGGCGGTGGTCGAGGGCCCGTTCCGCGTCCCCCGGGGCGGCGGCGTGGTGCTGGACGGCGAGTCCGCGGGCACCGGCCCCGAGATCCTGCTGCTGCACGGCCTCACCGCGACCCGCCGGTACGTGTTGCACGGCTCCCGGGCGCTCGAGCGCAACGGGCGCCGCGTGATCGCCTACGACGCCCGCGGGCACGGGCGCTCGACCCCCGCGGACGACCCGTCCGACTACGCGTACGTGCCCACCCTGGCCGACGACGCCGTCGCCGTGCTGGACGCGGCAGGGGCCGGGCAGGCCACGCTGATGGGCCAGTCCATGGGATCGGCGACCGCCCTGGCGGTGGCGTTCACCCACCCGGAGCGCGTGCGCGGGCTGGTGATCGTGACCCCCGCGCACCGCGGCCGGCCCGCCGCCGACATGGCCCGCTGGGACGCCCTGTCGCAGGGGGTCGCC
>LNFL01000032.1 GCA_001464275.1 Actinobacteria bacterium Ga0077560
GCCGGGCGCGTCGCCCACGCGGAACTCCAGCCCGCGGAGCCACTTGGTGCTCTTCCAGAAGTAGAGCTGCGGGATCATGAGCCGCAGCGGCCAGCCGTGCTGGGGCTCCAGCTCCTTGCCGTCGAAGCGGTAGGCCAGCAGCACGCCCGGCGCCCGCAGCGCCTCCAGCGGCACGTTGGCCGTGTAGCCCTGCTCGCCGTGGGCCACCACGTGGGTCGCCTCGGGCAGGGGCCGCACATGGTCCAGCAGCCAGCTCAGCGGTACGCCGAACCAGCGGGTGTCCAGCTTGCTCCAGGTGGTGACGCAGTGGATGTCACAGGTCACCTCCTCCGCCGGGAGGGCGCGGAACTCGCCGAAGTCCCACCGCGCCTCGTGCTCGACGGCGCCCCACACCCGCAGGTCCCAGTCGGCGGGCAGCGCGCCGCCGTAGGGGATGCCGCCCACGTGCAGCACCGGGAAGTCGCGCACCACGTGCTGACCCGGGGGGACGCGCTCGCGCTCGGCCTCGGTGAGCCCGCGGTTCTTCAGGAAGCCCATCCGGCGATGATAGGCCAGGCCCGGCGGCGAGGCCCGGGGAACCCGCCCGGGCTCAGACGACGGCCGCGGCGCGCACCAGCTCGGACATCAGCTCCGGCGTGGCGCTGGCGACCACCCGGCGACGGCTGCCCATGTCCAGCGGGGAGGCGCCGGTGTCGGCCTCGGTGGGCAGGCCCACCACGCACCCCAGCTCGGATGCGATGAGCTGGGCGGCGGCCACGTCCACCGCGCGGGCGGCGCCGAGGCCCACCAGGCCGTCGAAGCGGCCCATGGCCACCCACACGATCGACAGCGCCAGCGAGCCCAGCGAGCGCACCCGAGAGACCTGCCCGGTGAGCTCCTCCAGGATGGCCGTGAGCTTGGCGGGGCCGCCGCCCTCCACGCCCAGCAGTCGCAGGCGCGCCGGCTGCGGGGGCGGGGTGAGCCGCACGCCCCCCAGCCATACGCCCACGCCGCGCTCGGCGGTGAAGCACTCGCCGGTGCCGTGGTCGTGCACCATCGCCAGGCGCACGGCGCTCATGGTGGGGCCGTCGGCGATCCCGATGGCGGTGGCGAAACCGGGCCCGCCGCGCTTGGCGTTCTGGCTGCCGTCGATGGGGTCGCACACGATCAGCGGGTTCCCACCACCGCCGATCTCCAGCACCCCGAGCTCCTCGGAGAGCAGCGTCATCTGCCGCCCGTCCTCGTGGTGCAGGCGCCGCAGCGCGGCCAGGATCTCGTCCTCGGCCATGCGGTCGATGCCCGCCGTGATGTCGCCGCCGGCGCCCCGCCCCAGGTTCACCGACCGCTCGGCGGGGCTCATCCGCCGGGCCTGGTCGCTGATGCGCTCGCACGCGTCGCCCAGCACCGAGAACCAGCGCTGGGCCTCGGGGGACGGGTCAGGCATCGGTGAGGGGGTGCAGGGCCACCCCCGTCAGCAGCTTGGGGAAGAAGTAGGTGGACTTCTGGGGCATGGTCTCGCCCGCCTCGGAGACCGCCGCCACCGACGCCTTGGGGATGGGACGCAGGATGAACACGGCGGCGGCCTGTCCGGAGGCCACCAGGCCGGCGGCCTCGCGGGCGTCCTTCACGTAGGTGAGCACCCCGTGGTGGCTCAGCGCCGCCTGGTCCTCGCCCAGGTCGGGGATGAGCACCTCGCGCTCCAGCACCGCCACGTCCAGCCGGGCGGCGGGGGTGTCGCCCGGGTTCCCCTCCAGGTGCAGCAGGCGGATGCCGTCCGGCGTGACCAGGCCCATCGTGGGGACCTCGTCCGGCGCGGCGGCCAGCTCGGCCAGCAGCGCGTCCAGGTGGGCCACCGGTCGGGAGGCCAGCCGCGAGGCGCCGTCCTGCGGCCAGCGGGCCAGCACGCGGTGGGTGGGCAGCACCACCAGGCCGGGGTCGTCCAGGGCGCTCACGCCCATCAGCACGGCGTCCCACGGGCCGGTGGCGCCGCCGTTGGCCTCGCGCACCTCGCGCTGGTAGTTCAGGGCGGTCTCGTACCGGTGGTGCCCGTCGGCGATGAGGATCCACTTCTCGCGCATCGCCTCGGTCACACCGGCCAGCCGGGCCGGGTCGTCGATCCACCACACGCGGTTGATCACGTCGCCGCCGTCGGAGGTGAACTCGGCGTCCGGGGCGCCGGTGACGCCGGCGGCGGCCCACACCGCGCCCTCCGGGTCGGGGTACAGCCCGAACACCGGCGAGATGTGGGTCTTCACGGCGCGGTACAGGCGCAGGCGGCCCTCCTTGGGGCCGGCGTGCGTGCGCTCGTGGGGCCGAACCACTCGCGCCTCGTAGGGCTCCAGCGTGACGGTGCCCAGCAGGGTGCGCCGCTCACGGGTGACACCGTCGAGCGTGAAGGTCTGGGTCCAGGCGGTGATGCCGGCGCGGTCGGCGCGGGTGAGGATCCCGTCGCGCTCCCAGGCCGCCATGAGCGCCGCGACGTCCTCGAACGGCGGGTCCGGCAGCTCCAGGCGCACCGCGTTGTACGGGCTCGCGGCGAGCAGGGCGGCGCGGTCGGCGTCGGTGATGACGTCGTACGGCGGGGCGATGAGCGATCCGAGGGGGCCCGCGACGGCCCGGTACTGCAACGCGCGGGACGGTCGGAGATCAGCCACCGATGCAGGCTACCAGCCGCGCTTCGCTCTACCATGCGTCGTCCGTGCTGGATGACCTGACACCCGAGCAGCGCCGGGCGGTCACCCATGAACGGGGGCCGCTCATGGTCCTGGCCGGCGCCGGCGCCGGCAAGACCCGGGTGCTGTGCCGCCGGCTGGCGTGGCTGGTGGCCAACGGGGCCGAGCCGTCGCGGGTGCTGGCGGTCACCTTCACCCGTCAGGCGGCCGAGGAGCTGCGCACGCGGGCGGAGGATCTGCTGGGCCGCTCGCACGAGACGCTGCGGGTGTCCACCTTCCACGCGTGGGCGCAGGACGTGGTGCGCGTGCACGGGGTGGACCACGGCCTGGTGCCGCTGCGCCGGCCCGCCGACCAGGAGCTGCGCAAGATGCTCCTGCTCGACAACCTCAGCGACCTGGACCTGCGCCTGCACCAGCTGCGCGGGGACCTGGTGATGCTGGTGGACGACTTCGTGACCCGCATCGACCGCTGCCGCGACGAGCTGGTGGGCGCCCGCGACTACCTGGGCTGGGCGCAGGCCGCGGTGGAGGGTGCCGCCAACCGCCAGGAGGAGCTGCGCTACCGCAAGGAGCTGGAGTTCGCGCAGGTCTACGCGGCCCACGACCGGTTGCTCGACGAGGAGGGCCTGGAGGACTTCGGGATGTCCATCGTGCGGGCCCTGGAGCTGCTGCGCGGCCATCCCGACCGGCTGGAGGCCGTGCGGCACGACGTGCAGCACGTGATGGTCGACGAGTTCCAGGACACCAACCACGCCCAGACCGAGCTGCTGCTGGCCGTCGCGGACCCCGCCGGCAGCCTGCTGGTGGTGGGTGATGACGACCAGGGGATCTACCGGTTCCGCGGGGCCAGCGGGAAGAACCTGGCGGACTTCCGTGAGCGCTTCCCGGAGGCGGAGGAGGTGCGCCTGGAGCAGAACTACCGCTCCACCCAGTCCATCCTGGACGCCGCGTGGGCGGTGGTGTCGCCCATCCCCGACCGCAGCCCCAAGCGCCTGCGCGCGGTGCCGGAGGCGGCCGGGCCGCTGCCGCGGTTCTGGGTGGCTCCGGACCCCGACGGGCAGGGACGGGCGGTGGCCGAGGAGATCGTGCGGCTGGCCGAGGCCGGTGTGGCGTACGAGGAGCAGGCCATCCTCATGCGCGCGGTGCGGCTGGAGAGCGGGCCCATCACCCGGGCGCTGGAGCGCGCCGGCATCCCGCACCAGGTGCGGGGCGGGGTGGGGCTCATGGAGCGGCGGGAGGTGCGGTCGGCCATCGCCTGGCTGCGCGCCGCCGTGGACCCCACCGACGGGCAGTCGTACCTGCGGGCGCTGGCCGACCCGGCGCTGGGTGTGCCGTGGACCGTTGCCGCCGACACCGTCGCCGCCAACCGGGGCGGCCCGGTGGGCGACGCGCTGCGCCAGGTGCTGGAGCGCGAGGCCCTGCCGGGGGACTTCATCCGCATCCTCGACGAGGTGGGCCGGTCGGCCGCCGAGGACGGCCCCACCGGGGCCATGCGCACGGTGCTGGACGTCACCGGCCTGCGCGGCAGCGCCATCGCCGCGGGTGGCGCGGAGGGCGCGTCGCGGCTCGGCGCGCTGGCGGCGCTGGAGCGCGTGGTGGGCGACCTCTCGGCCGCCAAGCCGCAGCTCACCACCCAGGACCTGGCCACCCTGCTGTGGCGCCTGGCGGAGCTCGGATACCGCGGGGACGCGGGCGCGCCCATCGAGCGGCGCGGCGTGCAGGTGATGACCGTCCACCAGGCCAAGGGCCTGGAGTTCGACGCGGTGTTCGTGGTGGGGCTCACCCACGCCGGCTGGCCGGGCCGCAACCGCCCGGGCCCCGACATCCCCGACCACCTGCTGCCCGAGTCGCTGCCGCGCGACTCCGAGGCCCATGTGGCCGAGTCCCGGCGCCTGGCGTACGTGGCCATGACCCGCGCCCGCACCCACCTGGTGCTGAGCTGGGTGGCCGCGTCCGGCAGCGGCGTGCCCCAGGCGCAGTCGGCGTTCACCGAGGAGGCAATGGCCCAGGTGGCCGGCGCGGCGGTGGAGGACGTGGGCGAGGGGCCCGAGCGCGCCCTGCTGGAGGCCGTGGGCGCGGCGCGGGAGCTGCTGGAGGAGACCTCGATGGCCGCGGCCCGGGCGGCGCTGGCCGGTGGCGCCCCGGATCCCGCGGTGGCCGCGGCGGTGCACGACGCCGCCGACCGCCTGGTGGCCGCCCGCGCCGCGGCCCTGGCCCCGCCCGCCGCGCCCGTGGCGCCCGTGCAGGCGCACCGCCCGCCGCGGCCGGGGATCTCCACGTCGGTCACCGGCATCGCCCGCTACCGCGCCTGCCCGCTGCAGTACCGGTACGCGCACGTCGACCGGGTGCCGCCGCGCAAGGACCCCACCCGGGCGGTGGGCGTGGCGTGCCACTCGGCGCTGGAGGCCCACATGGCCCCCGAGACGCCGCCGCCCGACGCGGAGAAGATCGTGGAGCGGTTCGCCGCCGAGCTGCGCCGGCACTCGGTGCAGGACACCGCGCAGGGCAAGCACGCCCTGGCGCTGGCTCGCGAGGCGTTCCCCAAGCTGGTGCAGCGCACCCTCGCCAGCGGCGTCCGGCCCGTGGCGGTGGAGCGCGACTTCACGCTCATGGTGGGGCCGCACCGCGTGCGGGGCCGCATCGACCGCGTGGACCGCGCGCCCGAGGGCGGGTACGCGCTGGTGGACTACAAGACCGGCAGCGCCCCCAAGACCACCGCCAACGAGGACGGCCGGTTCGTGCTGCGCCTCTACCTGGCGGGTGCCCGGGAGGCGTGGGGTGTGGAACCCACGCGGGCCACGCTGGAGTACGTTCTGGAGAACGACTTCCGCACGGAGCACCCGGAGGCGTCGGAGATCGCGCTCGCGATGGACGAGGCCCGCCGGACGCTCGACGACATCGCCGCGGAGCGCTTCGAGCCGCGGCCGTCGTGGGCGTGCCGCTCGTGCGACTTCCGGCTCCTCTGCCCCGCCATCGACCGCTGACCGCAATCGCCGACATCACCCCGGGCACCCCCTTCGAGGGGGTGTATGCCGTTCGCGAGGTCGAGCGGCGGCTCTCGCGCGCCGGCAAGCCGTTCCTGGCGCTGGTGCTGGGCGATGCCACCGGGGCGGCGCGGGCGGTGGTGTTCGAGCAGGCCGACTGGTTCGCCGAGCGCCTGTCCGCCGGCGCGGCCGTGCGGGTGGCCGGCCGGGCCGAGGAGCGTTCGGGGCGGATGGAGCTGGTGGTGAGCCACGTGCGGGCCGCCGCCGACGAGGCGCCCGCCGCGTCGCTGGTGCCGCGCAGCCACCGTGAGCCGGACGAGCTGTTCGGCTTCGTCCTGCACCTGGCCGACGAGGTGGCCGATCCGGGCCTGCGGGCGGTGCTGGACGCGCTCACCGGGGACGACCGGCTGGCCGCCGACTGGCGCACCGTGCCGTGCACGCGATCCGGCCACCACGCATACGTGGGCGGCCTGGTGGAGCACACCGTCGGCGTCGCCGCGCTGTGCCAGACCCTGTGCACGTGGCACCCGCGCGTGGACGCAGACCTGCTGCTGACCGCCGCGATCGTGCACGACCTGGGGTACACGCGGGCCTGGCGGGTGGGGGCCACCTTCGAGGCCACCGACGAGGGCCGCATGCTGGGCCACGTCGCGTTGGGGATGGAGATCGTGGGCCAGGCCGCCACTCGCACCAAGCTCCCCGACGAGCGCCGCCTGGCGCTGCTGCACTGCATCGCCTGGCACCACGGCCCGCCCGGCGGCGCGGTGATCCAGCAGGCGAGCCCCGAGGCCCTGGCGCTCATGCGCGCCAACGCGCTGGAGACCCAGGTGAAGGCCCGCCTGGAGGGCTCCGGCATCGACATGCCCACCTCCTGAGGAGTCCCGTGAGCGCCCGCACCCGCAAGCTGTTCGTGAACCTGCCGGTCAAGCAGCTGGGTCGCGCGGTGGACTTCTTCACCCAGCTGGGCTTCACGTTCGACGAGGAGTTCACCGACGACTCGGCCACCTGCATGGTGGTGGGCGAGGGCTCCTACGTGATGCTGCTCACCGAGGAGCGGTTCGCCGGGTTCACCGAGAAGCGCATCGTGGACGCCGCCACCCACACCGAGGCGCTGTTCGCCGTGCAGCTCGACACGCGCGAGCAGGTGGACGAGCTGGCCGACCTGGCCATCGCCAACGGCGGCACAGAGGCCGGGGCGGCGCAGGACCACGACGTGATGTACGTCCGCAGCTTCCACGACCTGGACGGCCACACCTGGGAGCTGTTCTGGCTGGATGCCGACGACGACGGCGACGAGGAGCCGGGCGACACCGCCTGAGCCGGACCGATGAGTTCCGGGGCCGGGGGCCGTCGGAACGGACACATCGACCGAGCCGACCTCAGGAGGACCGGATGCCCGCGTCCCGCAAGCTGTTCGTCAACCTGCCCGTCGAGGACCTGGACCGTTCGACGGCGTTCTTCGCGTCGCTGGGCTTCTCGTTCAACCCGGACTTCACCGACGAGAACGCCACCTGCATGCTCATCGGCGAGGACGCCTACGCCATGCTGCTGGTGCGGCCGTTCTTCCAGGGCTTCACCAAGATGGACATCCCGGACACCGCCCGCCAGGCGCAGCTGATCTGCGCGGTGGGGGTGGACAGCCGCGAGGAGGTGGACACCGTGGTGTCCGCGGCCGCCGCCGGTGAGGGCACCGAGGTGGGCGAGGCCGAGGACCTGGGCTTCATGTACAGCCGTAACTTCGCCGACCCGGACGGGCACCTGTGGTCGGTGTTCTTCATGGACATGAGCCAGGTGCCGGACGCCGAGCGGGCGGTCCAGGCCGGCTGATCACGGCTCCCAGAGCGCGGCGAGCGGACAGGCGACCAGGCGCTCACCGAGCGGGACCGTTCGCTCGCCGCCGTAGAGCACGATGCCCTGGATGAAGCGCTCACCGAGGGTGTCGGCGAGGGTCTCCAGGCCCCGGAGATCGTCGGCTCGGACGGTGTGTCCGAGCTTCACCTCGATCCCGACGCAGTCCCCGGAGG
The DNA here is from genome assembly GCA_001464275.1 of Actinobacteria bacterium Ga0077560. Lineage (GTDB taxonomy): Bacteria > Actinomycetota > Thermoleophilia > Miltoncostaeales > Miltoncostaeaceae. The sequence continues at coordinate 7,660 of LNFL01000032.1, forward strand.
CGTCCTCCAGGACGAAATCGACCTCGAGTCCCTTGGTGGTGCGGAAGTGCAGCAGCCGGGGCGGACGTTCGGCCCATCCGATCTGCTTGAGGAGCTCCATCCCTACGAAGGTCTCGAGCAGCCGTCCGATGAGCGTGGGGTCCGCGTCGAGCCGGGCCGCGTCCGCCCCCATCAGCACGGCGGCCAGCCCGGAGTCGTTCATCAGGAGCTTCGGTGTCTTCGCGAGCCGCCTCCCGGTGTTCCGGTGCCATGCGGGGATGCGCTGGATGACGTACATGCGCTCCAACAGGACCAGGTAGCGGTGGAGCGTGGTGGTCGGGATCCCGAGCAGACGACTGACGTCGGCGGCGTTGAGCAGCCCGCCGGTGCGGTGGGCGAGTGCGGCCATCAGCGCCGGAAGATCCGCGAGGCGGTCGATCTGAGCGAGCTCCTGGACATCGCGGTCCAGCAGGGCGTTCATGTAGCTCCGCATCCACCGGACCCGGCCGGCCGGTGACGTGCGGGCGAGTGCCTCGGGGTATCCGCCGGCGAGCACGAGGTCGAGAATCTGATCTCTGGAGAGCCCGGGGCCGGACGGCAGGCGGCTGGGGTCGAACGCACGTGCCAGGAATCCTTCCGGTCGACGGGCGATCTCTCCCCGTGACAGCGGCCAGAGCGTGAAGACGTCCATCCGGCCGGCGAGCGAGTCGGCGACCTTCGGGAGGGTGAGGACGTCGGCGGACCCCGTGAGGAGGTACGAGCCGGGGCGGCGGTCGCGGTCCACGGCCACCTTGATCTCCAGGAGGAGTTCGGGGACCCGCTGGATCTCGTCGATGGCGAGCGGCGTGCCGAGGCGCCGCAGGAAGCCGGCCGGGTCGCGGGCGGCGCCGGTGCGGTCGACCGCCGCATCCATGGTGATGTAGCGGGCGCCGATCTCGTCGGCGAGCCCGGTGGCCAGCGTGCTCTTCCCGGTCTGCCGCGCGCCGGCGATGAGGGCGACCGGAGTGTCGGTCAGCGACTCACGGATGGACGGCAGCAGATGCCGCGGGAGAATCTCCACGTGGGTGAATATATCCCACTTGGTGGGACAAAATCACCCATCGCATGGAACATCTGCTCGTTCCGCTGAGCGACCCGGGATGCGGGCCGCCCAGCGGTCCGGCTACTCGCCCGCGAAACCCACCCGGTTGGGACCGGCCGGCGGCACGCGCACGTAGACCAGGTCGCCGAGGTTGACCATCACGGTCTCCTCGTCGCTCTTGAGGGCCGTCCAGCCCTTGTCGTTCCCGAGGGAGGCGGTGAGGGTCTCCACCGCCGCGTCGTCGAGGATCACACGCAGCACCGCGCCGCCTTCGAAGCCCAGCTCAAGCCGCCGTCCGGCCATTCCCATCCTCCGCTCGAGTCGATCCCGCGAAACGGTGGCCGAGTCTAGCGGGGGACCGCCGGATCGCCTCCCGCGACCCGTCCCGGCGGCCCCGCCGCGGCGGATAGCATCGGCGCCATGAGCACGGATCTGGTCATCGCGGAGGAGCACCCGGGCGGCGCGGAGCCGATCGCGATCCTGGAGCAGCACCTGGCCTTCGCACGGCGCACCTCCCCGCCCGAGCACGTCCACGCGCTCGACATCGACGGGCTCCTGCACCCGTCGGTCACCTTCGTGGGCGCCCGTGCCGACGGCGTGCTGCTGGGTGTGGGGGCGCTGCGTGAGCTGGATGCCGCCCACGCCGAGATCAAGTCCATGCACACCGCCGCGGCGGCCCGGGGGCGGGGCGTGGGCGCGGCGATCGTGCGGCACCTGCTCGACCTGGCCAGGGAGCGACGGTACGCCCGGGTGAGCCTGGAGACGGGCACCGACGAGGCGTTCGCACCCGCCCGCCGGCTCTACGCCCGGGAGGGCTTCGTGCCCTGCCCGCCCTTCGCCGAGTACACCGACAACCCGTTCAGCACCTGCATGACGTTGGAGCTCGGGCCGGGCTGACCGTTCGTCGCGTGGTGCGGCTCCGCCCGCCCGGTGATGATCCACCCATGCGGCGGCTCTCGAACACCGGCGTCCTCGTCCTCCTCGCGCTCTGTGCCGCCGCGCCCGCCGCGGCAACGCCCGTGGTGCTGCCCGGCTGGCCCGTGCCGGCCCCGGCGGGGCCCGTGCTGGCCGGGCGGGACGGCGGCGTGGTCGTGTCGGGGACCGCCGGGCTGGACACGCCATCGTGGAAGGTCGTGGCGGCGTTCACCGCCGACGGGTCGCGCCGGTGGGTGGCCGCCCGCCGGCCGGGCTGCGGCAACTGTGACGGCGAGCAGCCCACGCGTCTGCATCCCGATGGCGGTTACGGGCCGGTCGGATTCACCGCCGACGACTTCTGGAACGTGGACGCCGCCGGGCGGATCGTGGCCGGATGCCCGGGGGTGGCGATGCCGGGAGGCGACTGCATCGCCGCCGGTGGCACGCCGGCCACGACCCCCCTGTTCTCGCGCACCCGCGCGGGCGTGGCGCGGTGGGCGCTCGCCGACGGCGACGCGGTGTGGACGGCGGAGAACGAGGTCTGGGCGCCGGTGGTGATCGACGGCGAGGGCGTCGTGTACACCGCCTTTCCTCCCGGTCCGGCCCCGGGCGACCGGCGCTCGGGACGGGGCGTCGCGCTGGATGCGGCCACCGGGGCGCTGCGCTGGCGCACCTCCGGGGTGGACCGCGTGGTGACCGCGCTCGACCGGGGAGTGCTCGCGAACACGCCCGACGGCGTGGCCGCGCTGGGCGAGGGGGCCATCGTGCGCTGGACCCTGCCTGCGAGCCTGGGGCCCGCCACCTTCGCGATCACCGACGCGGCCCGCGGGGAGGTGGTGGTGCAGATGGGCACGGGCGTCCCGCGGGTGGCCGCCGTTGGACTGGCGACCGGGGAGGTCCGCTGGATCACCGGTGGCGGGCGGGCTGCCCGGCTGTTGTCGACCGGGCCTCGCGGCATGCGGTACCTGACGGTGGGCCGGACGCTGCGCGCCGTCACGGTGGCCGGCCGTGTGGCCTGGACCCTTCCGGCGGCACAACCGATCGCGGGCGCACACGAGCTCGGCGACGGCACCGTGATGGTGTCGACCGGCGGCGGTGAGGACGGCCTGCTGCTGCGTGTCGCCCCACGCCGGACGGCGCCACGCGTCACCAAGCCGGCCGTGGACCTCTCCCGCCGGGTGATCCGGCCCTGCGGCACCGCGCGCGGCTGCGTGCTTGAGCCCGCGTCCGGGGCGGTGCTGCGCGTCCGGATGCCGCGGAGCAGCACACTGCGCCTGCGCCTCGTGCTCCCCGGCGGAGGACCCGGAGGCGTCATCCTGCCTCGAAGCCCGGTCGCGGTGCCGGCGGGGGAGAGCCACCTGCGCTTCGACGCCGGCGCGGCGAGGGCGAGGCGGGCGACGCTGGAGGTGCGGTGGCGGCTCGCCGGGCGTCCCGGCGTCGCACGCATCCCGCTTCGCCTGGTCCGCTGACGTCGCCCCTGTGCGGCGGCCGGGAGTGGAGCTACATTCACCCCCGATGATCGAGGCCGTCGTGATCCTCACCGTCGCCGCCGGAGCGGTGGTGCGCACCAAGGTGGTGCGTCGCACCGAGCTGCGCCGGGCCCGCGAGCGCGCGGAGTGGGTGCTGGACGACCTGGCCAACGACACCTGCGCCGCGCTGGCGCGGGGACGCGAGGGCCGCCGGTCGGACCGAGCGATCCGGCGCTACGAGCGCACCCGGGAGGCCGTGGCCTCCGCCGCGAGCCGCCGGGAGCTCGACCGGGTCGTGGCCCGCCACCGCCGCCGCAGGCGTGTGACCGAACTGGGAACTCGCGGTCTGGACCGCGCGCGGGGTATCGTCATCGGAGGCATCCCCCGCCGGCGCTGACCAACGCCCGGCCAGGGCCCGGAGTCGACCTAGAGATCCCTCCGGTGCGGAGCCCCGTCCGCGCACCCCGCGCACCGCTTCCGTAGCCTATGCGGACCAAGGATGCGTCCTGAACGGACGCCACGGCACTCGGCGGGTGGTCCGCGAGCAGCCCCCCGGACCCGCCGACCGACCTGCACCGACCTCTCCTGGAGAACACATGGCATTGGAGAGGGCAAGCTGGGCGTGCTGCTGCCCGGCATGGGCGCGGTTGGGACGACCTTCATCGCGGGAGTGCTGGCCATCCGCCGCGGTCTGGCGTCGCCGATCGGCAGCCTCACCCAGATGGGCACGATCCGCATCGGGAAGCGCACGGACGACAACGTGCAGCCCATCAAGGACTACGTCCCGCTCGCGGACCTGAAGGACCTGGTCTTCGGCGGCTGGGACGTCTTCTCCGACGACGCGTACGTGGCCGCCAAGCGCGCCGGCGTGCTGGAGTCGCCGATCCTCGAGGAGCTCGGGGACGAGCTGCGGGCGATCAAGCCGATGCCGGCGGTGTTCGAGCAGGAGTACGTCCGCAACCTGCACGGCGACAACATCAAGCCCGACGCCAGCAAGTGGGAGTGGGCGCAGGCGCTGATCGCCGACATCGAGGCGTTCAAGGCCAAGCACGGCTGCACCCGCCTGGTGGGCGTGTGGTGCGGCTCCACCGAGATCTACAAGCAGCCCGGCGCGGTGCACCAGACGCTGGCGGCGTTCGAGCAGGGGCTGCGCGACAGCGACCCCGACATCGCGCCCAGCCAGATCTACGCCTACGCGTTCATGAAGCTCGGCATCCCGTACGCCAACGGCGCGCCGAACCTGAGCCTGGACTTCCCGGCGATCATGGAGCTGGCCCGCCAGAACTCCGTCGCCGTGACCGGCAAGGACTTCAAGACCGGCCAGACCCTCATGAAGACCATCCTCGCCCCCGGCCTGAAGGCCCGGATGCTGGGCGTGCACGGGTGGTACTCCACGAACATCCTGGGCAACCGGGACGGCGAGGTCCTCGACGACCCGGACTCCTTCAAGTCGAAGGAGGTCTCCAAGCTCGGCGTGCTCGACACCATCTTCGAGCCCAAGCGGAACCCCGAGCTGTACGGCGACATCCACCACGTGGTGCGGATCAACTACTACCCCCCGCGCGGTGACAACAAGGAGGGGTGGGACAACATCGACATCTTCGGGTGGCTCGGCTACCCGATGCAGATCAAGATCGACTTCCTGTGCAGGGACTCGATCCTGGCCGCGCCGATCGTCCTCGACCTCGCCCTGTTCATGGACCTCGCCCAGCGGGCGAAGCTGTCCGGCGTGCAGGAGTGGCTCAGCTTCTACTGGAAGAGCCCCCAGCCGGTGCAGGACGACGTGTACCCCGAGCACGACCTGTTCATCCAGCACACCAAGCTGAAGAACACCCTCCGGCACCTGATGGGCGACGACCCCATCACGCACCTCGGGGCCGAGTACTACGACTGACCCGCCGTCCGGCCCGGGCACCCGCAAGGGGCCCGGGCCGGTGCGGTGACTCGACTCGAGACGGCGATTCGGTCAGGATCCGCACGTGGACCTCGTGACGCGGATCGTGATCGCCGTATTGCTGCTCGGGCCGGTGCTGGCCCTGACCGGTCCGTTCCTGGCGGTCCTGCCGCGGCGCCTGCGGCGGATCGTCCCGGCCCTGGTGGCCGGGGACCTGCTCCTGGCCGCCGCGTTCGCCGCGTGGTCGCTTGGACCCCAGCCCGATTCGGCCGGTGGCGTTGCCTATGTCGTCGCGGCCGTCGGCCTTCCGCTGCTGGTGGGCGGGCTCATCGCGACGGCGGTCCGGCGCGACCGCCTGCGTGAAGTGCCCCGCTGGTCACCGGCGGCGGTGCTCAGCGCGTTCCCGGCCTTCGTCGTGACCGGGGCGATCATCCTGCTCGCGGCCGCCACGGATGCCTCCGCGGCGGCCTGATGCACGGGTGGTTCAGAGCTCGACCAGCACCTTGATGGCGCGCCGCTCGTCCATGGCCGCGTAGCCGCCGGGCACGCCGTCGAGGCCGACGGTGACGTCCAGGACGGGGGAGGGGTCGATGACCCCCGCCAGCACATCGGCCAGCAGCGCCGGCTGGTACGCCCGCGCCGGGGCGACGCCGCCGCGCAGGGCGATGTTGCGGCCGTAGACGTCCATGAGGCTGATCGGCTCCGCCGGCACGCCGACGTGACCCACCGTCCCGCCCGCCCGGCACACGCCGATGGCCGTCTCGGTGGCCTGGCCGGTGCCGACGCACTCCAGCACGTGTGGCGCACCGCCTCCGGTGAGCTCCTGCACGCGGGCGATCGCCTCCGCGCCGCGTTCGCGCACCTCGTCGGTGGCCCCGAACGTGCGGGCCACGGCGAGCCGGTCCTCGTGGCGGCCCATCACGATGATCCGCTCGGCGCCCAGGCGCTTGGCGGCCAGCACGCCGCACAGGCCCACCGCGCCGTCACCAACCACCACGGCGGTGGCGCCCGGGCCCACGCCGGCGCTCACCGCCGCATGGTGGCCCGTGCACATGACGTCGGTGAGCGTCGCGACCGCGGCCGCCAGGCGGGAGTCGGTGAGGTCCACCTCGCCGGGCAGCTTCACCAGGGTCCCGTCGGCCCACGGCACGCGGACGGCCTCGCCCTGCCCGCCGTCGTTCTGGGCGCCCCAGTAGCCGCCCTGCACGCACGAGGTGTGCAGGCCGCCGGAGCAGTACTCACACACGCCGTCGCTGAACGCGAACGGCGCGATCACCCGGTCGCCCTTCTTCAGGGTCCGGACCTCGGCGCCCACGTCCTCCACCACGCCCATGAACTCGTGGCCGGTGCGGCCGGTCTCGCCGTAGATCAGCAGCTCGCCCCGGTAGGGCCAGAGGTCGCTGCCGCAGATGCACGCGTGCGTGACGCGCACCACAACATCGGTGGGCTCGCGGAGCGTGGCGTCGGGGACCTCCTCGACGCGCACGTCCCGGGTGCCGTGGAAGACGGTTGCTCTCATGGGACGTACCTTCCCACCCGCCGGGGGTGCCACGCCTTGGACCGGTGGCGACCCGCCGGTAAGCCCCGCTTGGCCCTGGGGTCGGTGCCGCCCCCGCCGGGAGGCACCTACGGTGGCGTCCATCACCAGACGTGCCGTCCGGACCGGAAAGGAGCGACGGCAATGCATCAGCGGCGATTCCACTTCACCCGCGACACCCTCGCCGCGCCCGCGGAGGTGCGGATCGTGGAGGTGCCCTGCGCCTACTGCTGGGGTCAGGGGCGCATCTTCGTGGCGCACCCCGGCGGCGCGATGTCGCCCATGCGGTGCCCCTCCTGCCTGGGCGTGCGGTCCCGGTTCGAGGTGCTGGGCGGCTGAGCGGCGCGGGGCGATACTGCGCCGACATGGATGATCGCGTCGAACGACTCCAGCGGCTCATCGAAGCGCACGCGCAGGACCTGCACCGTCACGCGCATGGACGCACCACCCCGGAGGAGGCGGACGATGCCATCGCCACGGCGTTTCACAGCGCCCTGTACCTGATCGATCAGGTCCCGGCGGATCCCCTGCCATGGCTCATCCGAATGACCGACGGCGCGATCGACCGGAAGCGGCCGCCGCCGTCCTGATCCGCGGCGGGCCTCGCTCGTCGCACCTGCGTGGGTCCCGATTCGGGGTGCCGCCGGGCTGACATCGCGTCGCGATGTGAAACGAATCCGCCGGTCCGGACATGCTCCGGTTGAATGGACCCATCACGGCAGCGGTTCGAGCATCTCTACGAGGCCCACCGGCGCGACCTCCTTGCCTACGCCCTGCGCCGCGCGACGCCGCAGGAGGCGCAGGACGCCGTCTCGGAGGCGTTCCTGGTGGCATGGCGGGCACTCGATCGGGTCCCCACGGGAGACCCACTGCCGTGGCTCATCGGCATCACGCGCCGCACGCTGGCCAACCAGCGCCGCGGCACGCGACGTCGCACCGCGCTCGTCGAGCGGATCGCCGGGGAGGGCACACCCGAATCACGGGACCCCGCCGACCGCGCCGAGCGCGGGGCGACCCTGCGCGCGCTCGCCGCCCTGGGTGAGCGCGACCGGGAGGCCCTGTGCCTGATCGCCTGGGAAGGGCTCACGCCCGCTCAGGCCGCCGAGGCGCTGGGGATCCCTGGGACGGTCTTCCGCGTGCGTCTGCACCGAGCCCGGCAACGTCTGGCCATGGTGATGGGGGAGTGCGAGCCCGGCCACGCGCCGCCGGTTCCGGAGAGGGAACCCACGTGAGCCGCATCGACGAACTTCTCACCGAACGCCTGCGTGACGCGGATCCGCTGCCGCACGACGAGCTGGACCGCCTCCTGCGCGAGGGCTCGGTCGAGGAGCTGCTGTCGCGTGAACCTGCGCGCGGTCCGGCCCGCCGCAGCCGGCGCATCCTCTGGGCCGTGGTGAGCACCGCCTGCGTTGCCGCCGTGGCCGGCGTGCTGGTGATGTCACTCCCGGCGGGCCGGCACGTGCCGGCACCCGCGAACGTCGGCATCCTCGGCCGGCCCGCCACCGACGCGGACCGGCTCCCGGACTGGGTCCGGGAGGATCAACGGGTGCTTGAGATGCGCCTGGATCGAGATGACGCTCGCCTCGCGCGGTCGACCGACACCCGCCGGTACTACGTCGTCCCGGCGGACGGCGGCCGGCAGGTGTGCCTGGTGGACATCCCGGTGAAGGAACCGCCGCTGCCTGCGGCCCGTTCCGGGTTCACGGGACCCGGGCTCTCCAATGGCGGCGTGCAGTGCGCGGGTACCGGGGTCTTCACGCGCCGGTTCATGGTGGTGCTGACGGGCTACGCGCGTTCCACCAGGCAGATCGAGGTGGTGGCCGTCGCACCGGACGGCTTCGATCGGGCATCAAGCGGTGACGCCGTGGCGGAGGTTCGGGACAACCTCGCGATCCTTCGCCCATCGAGGCTCGAACGGACGGTGCGGATCGCCGGACCGGAGGGCGACCGCATCGCGTACCAGAACTCTCCCTGGTTCCCCGGGCCGGGCCCGCCATCGGGCCCTCCGACGCTCGACCCCAGCGACCTCGATCCGACCGTCTCCGTCTTCAACCGCCCTGCCGGCGCTGCGGACGTTCCGCCGCGGGCGCTCAAGAAGGCGCTGGACGCGGCACGTCGCCGGCCGGGTGGACCGGACCCCGAGCCCGGAACGGAGCGGCGCGTCGCGACGACAGGCAGGACGTCCTACTGGCTCGTCCGTGATCGCTTCACCGGGGGCGGGCGCAGGGCTCTGCTCGGCCTGGTCGCCCCGTGGGGAGCCACCCTGCGCCCGATCTCCCTGCCGACGCGGGCCGAGCCCCTGACGACGTTGGCGACGACGGCCGCCTTTGAGCCGTACGGGCTCGCGCGCATCACGCTGCGCACGGTCGTCCCCGACGGGTTCACCACCGCGATCATCGGTGGCCGGACGTTTCCCGTGCGGAACAACTTCCTGCTGGTCCGGGCGGTCTCCGTGGAGGTCAACTACTCCGTGGACCTACGCGGGCCGGCCGGCCGGGTGGTTGGCTCCGCCTCGCTCGGCGGCTCTGAGACCAGGTTTGGCATTCCCTCCAATGAGGTCGTTTACGGCACGGAGGAGGTCGTCTCCGAGCGGGCACGGGGCGCCGGGCTGCGGGAGCCGTACGCGGCGACGATCGTCGCGGGCCTCCGGGAGGACGTCGTCCGAGTGCTGGGGCCCTGGGCTGAGACACGTGCGGCCCCTTCCAGTCGCACCGTCCAGGTGGTCACCGTGCGCAGCGGCGACGATGCGCTCGTGCTGGTCACCGGATCAGCGGCGGGCTCGGACCTGTCGGTGAAGCAGCGGCGGTACCGTGTCGGCGAAGTGCCCGACCTGTCGGACCTCGGCCGGGTGCGGCCCCTCGACCTGACCCCGTAGCGGGGCTGGGCGCCGGAGCCCCCACCGGCCATGCTGCGCGAGTGGACGACGCGCCGGCACTCCGGTCCCATCGCGCACGCCGCGTCGGCGTCGCCGTGGCGATCACCGTCGCGGTCGTCGCCGGCGTCGCGGTGCAGCAGCGCGGAGGCGACACGCCTCCCCCTCCGGACCGGGTGGGGGTGCTGGACCGGCCCATCGGGGACCGGGACCAGCTTCCGGAGTGGGTGGCCGACGATGAGGCCCTGCACCTGGAGGGCGTCGAGTGGCCCACGGTCCGCCTGGCCCGCGTCGACCCGGGCCGGCGCTGGTTCATCGCGCGCGCCACCCGGCCCGGGCCGCGGGGAGGGCCCCTGCGCCGGATCTGCCTCATCGCGGTGCCTGATGCCGAGCCGCCCTTGCCGGCACCCAGCGCGTCCCTGGGGTCGTCGGCGGTCGCAGGGCGGCTGATCGCCGGATACGTGTGCGGCAGGACCGACGCGCTGGGAACCCGGTTCGTCGCGTTCAGAACCTCGCGCGTGAGCCCGTCCGACGTGGTGGGAGTGGTGCCCGACGGCTACGAGCGAGTCCGCGCGGGACGCGTCGAGAGCGACGTGGAGGGCAACGTGTTCGTGCTGCGCGAGCCCACGGGGCCGGACCCGCTCATCGCGACGGGCTCTGCGGGTGAGCGGCGCGCGTTCGCGGGTCTCTCGACGGCCCGGACGCCCCAGAGCTTCACGACGCCCGGCCTGAAGCCCCGGATCGCGGCGCTCGAGCGGCCCATCACGGTCGCGGACCGCCTGCCGGAGGCGGTCCGCGACCAGCTCCGCGGTATCGGCACACAGGTCCGGTCCGAGGGCATCGTGCCCGGCACCGAGCGGCTCATCGCCGAACGCGACGGACACCGGTACTGGCTCGTGCGGGACCGCATCGACGCCACGGTGCTCGGGCTCATCGACGCGGATGCCGAGGGCCGCGTGGATTACCAGGTCATCACGGCCCCCTCGGAGTTCGATGCGGTGAACGGGGTGGTCGTCTCCAGGCAGCCTGAGCCGTTCGGGCCCACCGTGGTCCGCGGATGGCTGCTGGTGCCGGACGGCTTCACCTCCGCCACGGTGGACGGGCGCCCGGTACCCCTGCTCGGCAACGCCCTGGTGTTCGCCGAGACCCTCGACTCGGGCGCGACCGCCGTGGAGTTCCGGGGTCCGGCGGGGCTGGTGCGACGCGCGGTCCGTGACGCCACCGTCCCCACGCAGCCCATGTCGCCGCTGCCCACCAACCACATCCCCCTGCGGGCGGTGGTCGCGCTGCGGGAGGCGGCCGGTCCGCGGGCGGGGGCACTGCGGTTCGCGGTGATCGCCGCGGGATCCGCCGCACAGGTCGAGGCGGTGACCGGCCGGCTGGTGCCCAGCGGCTCGCGGCTGGTGTGGCTGCTGATGGCCGCCGACGGCGACCGGACCCTCGTGGTGGTGACCGACAGCCTCGACCGGGACGGCTTCGAGGTGGTCCAGCGGTTCCGCGTCCGCGAACCGCTGGACCTCACGCCGCTCACCCGGGTGCGGCCGCTCGACCTGAGCCGGTGAATCCGCCACGATCTGCCCGATGGGCGTGCTGACGGTCCTGTGGCTCCTTGCGATCGCGCTCGGGCTGCTCACGACACCGCTGGCCCCGGCGCTCTCCCGGGCAGAACCCCGTGCACGCAGGGCGTACGGCCTGGCGGTGGCCGGTGCGCTCGCCGTCGTGGGCGGTGGCGTCGCCGTGGGTGCCGCCTTCGCGGGCCTGGCCGGCAGCGGCGCGCTGCCCCATCTGATCGTGGCGAGCGCGGTGCCCCTCGGGCTGGCCGCGCTCCTGGTCCTCGCGGTGCGTGACGAGGGCCGTCGCGGTGCCGCCGGCTGGGTGCCGTTCACCGCGCTCGCCGGCTTCCCGGTGTTCCTGTTCTTCGCCGCGGTGATCCTGTTCTTCGACGCGTCCTGACCACCGGGCTTGGCGTTGCCGCCGGCCGCCGGAACCTCCATGATCCGGCGGTATGGAGTTCGCCGGGATGCTGCTGCTGGTGACGCTCGGGACCGGTCCGGTGATGGCCCTGGGCGCGCCGCTCCTGAGCGGCGTGACGCCCGTCGCGCGCAGGGTCTACGGCGGGGCCGTCGCCGCTCAGCTGCTCCTCTGGGCCGCGCTCGCCGCCTGGGTCTTCATCCCCCGGGCGGACGAGGACGCCGCGCTGCCCTGGGTGATGGCGCTCATCGGCGTGCCACTGGTGATCGCCGGGCTCATCGCGCTGGCGATCCGCGACGAACGTCGTCGGGACGGACAGGGATGGGTGCCGGCGAGCGTCCTGGCGGCGTTCCCCGCGTTCGTCTTCGCCGGCGTGTTCATGCTGTTCGGGGCCTCCTGAGCCCCCGGGCTCAGTGGCCGGCCTGCACCAGCTCGGTCAGCGCGCCGAACCCCGACTTGGGGTGCACGAAGGCGATGAGGTGGCCGCCCAGGCCCACGCGGGGCGCCTGGTCGATGAGCTCCGCGCCCTCGGCGCGCAGCTGGTCCAGGGCTGCGGGCAGGTCCTCCACCTCGAACGCGATGTGGTGCAGCCCCTCGCCGCGCTTCTCCAGGTACCGGGCCACGCCCGACTCCGGGTCGGTTGGGGCGATGAGCTCCACCGCGCCCTCCCCGGCGCCCAGCATCACGGCCTCCACGCCCTGCTCGGGCATGAGCTGGGGCGGTTCAGCCCCACGGGCGTGGTGCCCGAGCTGGTGTGGAAGGTGCGCCGCGCCCTGGACAACTCCGGGCACGGGCACGTGAAGATCGTCGCCTCGGGCGGGTTCGACGCCCCCCGCATCCGGGCGTTCGAGGAGGCCGGAGTGCCGGTGGACGCCTACGGGGTGGGCAGCAGCCTGCTGCGCGGCTCGAACGACTA
>LNFL01000033.1 GCA_001464275.1 Actinobacteria bacterium Ga0077560
CGAGCCGCCGCCGACGCAGGCCACGACCGTGCCGGGCAGGGCGCCCTCCTCGGCCAGGATCTGCTCGCGCGCCTCGTCGCCGATCACGCGCTGAAGGTCCGCGACGATCTCCGGGTACGGGGCGGGGCCCACGGCGGATCCGATGACGTAGTGGGTCTCCCCCACGTTGGTCACCCAATCGCGGATGGCCTCGCTGGTGGCGTGCTTGAGGGTGCCGGTGCCGGCGTCGACGGGGCGCACCTCGGCGCCCAGCATCTTCATCCGGATGACGTTGAGGCGCTGGCGCTCCATGTCGAGCCGCCCCATGTAGACGCAGCACTCCATGCCGAACAGCGACGCGGCGGTCGCCGTCGCGACGCCGTGCTGGCCGGCGCCGGTCTCGGCGATGATCCGCCGCTTGCCCATCCGGTGGGCCAGCAGCACCTGGCCGAGGGCGTTGTTGATCTTGTGCGCGCCGGTGTGGCACAGGTCCTCGCGCTTGAGGTAGAGGCGCTCGATCCCGTACGCCTCGCCCAGCCGGCGGGCCCGGTACAGCGGTGTCGGCCGGCCGACGTACGTGCCGAGCAGGCCCTCCAGCTCGGTGCGGAAGGAGGCGTCGTCCCGCAGGCGCTGGTACGCGTCCGCGAGCTCATCGAGCGCGGCGATGACGGTCTCGGGCACGTACCGCCCGCCGAACGCACCGAACCGCTGTGTGACCTCAGCCATCGACGGCCTCCATGAACCGACGCACGAGCGCCGGGTCCTTGCGGCCCGGCGCCGATTCCACGCCGCTCGAGACGTCCACGAACGACGGCCTCACCCTACGCACCGCGTCCGCCACATTCGATGGGGACAGGCCCCCCGCCAGGCCGAAGTCGCGACGAGGGCGCCCCGCGGCGAGCGCATCCCAGTCGAGCCGCGTGCCCGTGCCCCCGTGACGGCCCGGCACGGCGGCATCGAACAGCACCAGGTCCGCCCCGCTTGCGTCCGCGCGGCCGGCCGCGTCCGGCCCGTCGAAGGGGATCCCGAGGATGACCGGCAGGCCGGTGGCCTCCCGGGCCGCGGCCACGTCGGACTCGCCGTGGAGCTGGACGTGCGTGAGCCCGCAGCCCCGCGCCGCCGCCACCAGCTCGTCCAGGGACGCGTCCACGAACACCCCGACCCGGCGGACCTCGGACGGCAGGGCCGCCAGCACCCGCGCCGCCGTGGGGATGTCCACGCGGCGCGGGCTCTCGGCCGCGAACACGACGCCCACCGCCCACGCGCCGGCCTCGGCGCACGCCGCGGCCTCCCGCGGGACCGTGAGCCCGCAGACCTTCACGCGCGGCCGATCAGCCGGCACGCGACGGATCGTCCTCGGGGCGCCAGGTGGGCAGGAACACCTCGATCGTGCAGCCCTCACCGGGCGCGCTGGTGGCGATGAACGTGCCGCCGAGCATCGTGGTGCGGTCGCGCATGCCGTGCAGGCCGAACCGGGCGATCGGCGCGCCGGCGCGCGGCCGGAGGGCCGCCTCGGCGTCGAAGCCCTTGCCGTCGTCGGCGACCGACAGCCGGGTCCCGCCCTCCTCGTCGTGCACGTGGACCGCGATGTGCCGCGCGTGCCCGTGCCGGTGCGCGTTGTTGAGGGCCTCCTGCAGCACCCGGTAGAAGGTGATCCGTTGGGTCACCGACACGCCGTTGACCGGGAACTCGCCCCGCATCTCCACCTCGACGGGCGTGCCGCTGCGGGCCTCGAAGGCGGTGATCGCGTCCTGGAGGATCTCCGAGAGGCGCCGGTTCTCGAACTGCGCGGGGCGCAGGTGGCCGATCAGCTCCCGCATCTCGGTGAGCGCGCCTCCGAGGGTCTCGTAGATGCGCTCCATCGAACCCAGCAGGCCGTCGGGGAGCTCCACCCCGTTCGCCGACGCGTCCGCCAGGTCGGCGTCCAGCAGCTGGATCTCCAGGAGGGCCACCGAGAGGTGCTGGGTGGGGCCGTCGTGGATGTCGAGGCCGATCCGGCCCAGCAGGCGCTCGTCGGTCTCCAGGATCTGCGCCATCGCGCGGTCCAGGTCGGTGCGCAGCCGCGCGACCTCCATCGCGGCGCCGACCCGCTCTGCCGCGGCACGCAGCGCGGCCGCGCCGAGGTGCCCGAGGCCGTCGCCCTCCACCACGAGCGCGACGTCACCCAGCGCGCCGGGGACCGGCACGACCGCGGGTGGACCCTCACCGCCGTCGTTTGCCCGGGACACCAAGTCGTCGGCTCCGGCGTCGAGCGCCGCCAGGCCGTCGTCGTCGTAGCCGGCGGCCGCGAGCACCCGCGCGCCCGCCTGCGCGCTGCGGATCACCACCGCCGCCGCCGTCGCACCGACAGGACCCACCAGACGCTCCACGACGGCGGCCAGACCATCGGCCAGACCGCTCGGAGATACGGGACAGTCCAATACCGCCAGCAAGCCGCGGACCGCGGCGGGTTGCGCCATCTGTGCGATCCTAGCGATCGTGACTTGCGTGGCAGCCAAAGGTCCTATACCTCTCCGGTCCGCAGAACCGTCCACGCGTCTAGGCGACCGGAGACTGTGACCGGCTTAGGCTCTTCCGCGAAGTGTGTACACACCACGAGCGACGCTAGCGAGGGTCCCCGCCGAACCGTGATGGTCCGCGTCCTTCTTGCCGATGACAACGCCCGCTTCCGATCGCTGTTGCGACGGTTGCTCGAGCGCGATGCCCAGATCGAGGTCGTCGCCGAGGCCAATAACGGGGCCGAGGCGCTCGAACTGGCCGAGCAGCACCACCCCGACGTGGTGCTCATGGACCTCTCCATGCCCGGCGTGGACGGTCTCGAGGCCACCCTGGAGCTGAAGTCGCGGATCCCCGACGTCGCCGTGCTGATGCTGTCGGTCGCCGACAAGGAGCACGAGATCGCCGCGGGGCTCGACAGCGGCGCCTCCGAGTTCCTCATCAAGGGGACTCCGGCGGCCGAGATCGTGGCCGCCATCAAGCGCCACGGTCCCGAGATCGACTGAGTGCCCGCGGGGGCTCCGGACCGCACCCCAGGGTGTATCCGACCTCACCCCGCTACCGTCCGGCGGACCGGGACGCTAGGGTTCCGGAGGTCGCTGTTCAGGAATCCGCCAACAGCGCCGATAACGTCTTCGTGACGACTGCCAAGTTGCCGGACCCCGTCGCCGCCATCAACAAGCCTCCACTCCGAGTCGCCATCGCGGACGACCATCGACTCATGCTCGATGGGATCAAGCGAGCGCTCGAGACCGCGCCCGACATCAAGGTCGTGGGCGAGGCGATGAACGGCGAAGACATGATCGCCCTCGTGCCGAAGGTGCGGCCCGACGTGGTGATCCTCGACCTCCGCATGCCCAAGGGCGACGGACTCACGACGCTCCAGCAGCTCAAGAAGAGCCACCCGGACGTCAAGGTCATCATCCTCTCGATGTTCGAGGACTCCGAGCACATCGAGCAGGCGCTGGGCCAGGGCGCCGCCGGCTACGTGGTGAAGTCCATCAACCCGCTGGACCTGCCCTCCACCATCCGGCAGGTCGTCGAGGGCACCGTGTACCACCCCCGCGGAAGCGGTTCCGGTGGCGCGACGGAGCCGGTCAGCACCCAGAACCCGGGCGGCCTCACCGACCGCGAGCTGTCGATCCTGAAGCTCGTCGCCGAGGGCCTGTCCAACCTGGACATCGCGAGCAAGCTGTACGTCACCGAGCTCGAACATCTACCGCAAGCTCGGCGTCGGCAACCGCACCGAGGCCACGCGGTACGCGTACCGCAACGGCCTCATCGACTAGCCCCCGCGGGGCCGGCTGTCACAGGGCGCGCCCCGTCCACACGGACGGGAGCCGGCTGGGCTACACTCGCCGGGTGACCCCTGGGCGCGACATCATCGCGGTGACGAATCGGACGGACGATGGCGAACCTGCCGAAGATCCGCCGAGCGTCGTCTCGGGCTTCGCGGAACTTCGCTGAGACCCAGACCGCACCGCCCAAGGAACCGGATGTCCAGCGCCTCGAGGCGCACGGGCTCACCTGGCTGAACATCGAGTCTCCGAGCGAGCTGGAGATCGACTGGCTCGCCGAGCACCACGACTTCCACCCGCTCGACATCGAGGATGTCCGCTCCCGGCGGCGGCAGCGGGCGAAGATCGACGAGTACGAGGACTACGTCTTCCTCGTCCTGCACTTCCCGCGCTTCGACAAGCGGACCCAGCGGCTGCAGGCCGCCGAGCTCAACGTGTTCGTGGCGCGTGACCTCATCATCACGATCCCCAACGAGTCGCTGAAGCCCCTCTCGGCGCTCTGGGCGCGCTGCAACGCCCGCGAGGAGGAGCGCGCGGCCCACATGAGCAAGGGCTCGGGCTACCTGCTCTACGAGATCGTCGACTCGATGTACGACTACTGCTTCCCGATCCTCGACAAGATCGGGTTCAAGCTGGACGCGCTCGAGGACCAGATCTTCGAGGGCGGCGGCGAGGAGATCGTCCGGGACATCTCCAACGTCAAGCAGGAGATCATCAACTACCGGAAGATCATCAAGCCGCAGCGCCCCACCCTGCGGCTGCTCGAGCGCCACGTGCAGGCCTACGCGCCGCAGGACCTCGAGATCTACTTCGACGACATCGTCGACAAGAACGAGCGGATCTGGGACCTCCTGGAGAACTACAAGGAGGTCGCCGAGGCGCTGGAGGCCACCAACGAGGCGGTCATCACCCATCGCCTGAACGAGGTGATCCGGGTCCTGACCATCCTGTCCGCCCTGGTTCTGCCGCTCACGCTGATCACCGGGTTCTACGGGATGAACGTGGACGGCCTCTTCCTGGCGCACCACGGCACCTGGTCGGTGCTGTTCACGCTCGGCGTGATGGGGCTCACGGGTGCGGGACTCCTGCTCTGGTTCCGGCGCAAGGGCTGGATCTAGGTCAAGCCCCGGCCGCGGTGCGCCGCGCGCTGGCGGCCGGGGCTGCCCTGCATGCACGGCGGCCTCACGACGGATCGTGGCGCCGCGTTCCTGCTGGCCTGATGCTGGCCGGGCTGGGCACCCTGGGCCTGCTGGCGGTGTCCCGTCAGACGGTGACCGTGGATCCCGCGGCGCGGCGCATCACGATCACCGAATCCGGGCACCTGCGGCGCCGGGAGCGCGTGATCGGCTTCGAGGAGGTGGACCGGGTCGCCGGCGACCTGGGCGTCGTCCCGCCGCGGGCCTGACGCCGCACGGAGGGCCTCGCCCGCGATCCTGGTGTCCGACCGGGCCCCCGCCCCGATGACCGGCCCCGGGCCCGCGGGGTGTCGCGCTCCCGGCCCCACCCCCGGGGGTCTCCACTAGGATGGGGCCCGATGACGCGATCCCCGGAGGGCCACCAGGGCCCGGACATCATGTGGGCCCCCTGGCGCATGGCCTACATCTCCGGCGAGCACGATCACGGGTTCGAGGGACCGCGATGCGTGTTCTGCGCGCTGCCCGCGCAGGACGACGACCGGCGGTCGTACATCCTCCACCGGGGCGAGCACTGCTTCGTGATCATGAACCTGTACCCGTACAACAACGGGCACCTCATGGTCGTGCCGTACGCGCACGTGGACTCGCTGCTCGCCCTCGACGCGGCGACCACCACCGAGATGATGGGCCTCACGCAGATGGCCCAGACGGTCCTCGCCGCCACCATGAACCCCCACGGGTTCAACGTCGGCATGAACCAGGGGCGGGCCGCCGGGGCCGGCATCGCCGACCACGTCCACCTGCACATCCTCCCGCGCTGGGTGGGTGACACCAACTTCATGCCCGCCATCGGGGACACCCGCGTGATGCCGCAGCACATGGACGACACCTACGACCTGCTGAAACCGGGGTTCACCGTATGACGCTCATCCCAGGCGTGTTCAAGGCCTACGACGTCCGCGGCCTGCACGGCAGCGAGATCGACGAGGAGGGCGCGGAGCGCATCGGCCGCGCCTTCGTCGAGTACCCCGAACCCGAGGATCGCCGTCGGCCACGACGTGCGCCTGTCCTCCCCGACCATGGCCGACGCCTTCTGCGCGGGCGCGGCGGCGGCCGGCGCGCGCGTCACCGAGATCGGCCTGGCCGCGACCGAGATGGTCTACTTCGCCGTCGCCGACGGCGGATACGACGCCGGCGCGGCGATCACCGCCAGCCACAACCCGCCCCAGTACACCGGCGCGAAGCTTGTGCTCGCAGGTGCCCTCCCCCTCTCGGGCGACACCGGCATCGGCGAGGTGGGCCGCCTGGCGATGGCGAACGAGCCCGCCCCGGCCCCCGGCGGATCGCGCGAGAGCGACGCGACCGTCCTGGGACGCTTCGTGGACCGCTGCATGACGTTCGTGGACGCGTCCAAGATCGGCGGGATGCGCGTGGTCCTGGACGCCGCGAACGGCATGGCCGGCGTGTACCTGCCGCCGGTGCTCGACCGCATCGGCATCGACGCCGTGCGCTGTTTCCTGGACCCCGACGGCCGGTTCCCCCACCACGAGCCGAACCCCCTGCTGCCCGAGAACCGGGCGTTCATCGAGGCGAAGGTCAAGGAGGAGGGCGCGGATCTGGGGATCGCCTTCGACGGCGACGCCGACCGGTGCTTCTTCATCGACGACCGCGGCGACTTCGTACCGGGCGACTTCCTGACGGCGCTCCTTGCCGAGCGGCTGCTGCAGCGCCACGGGCCGTCGGCGATCGTCTACGACCTCCGGGCGTCGTGGGCCGTGCGCGACGCCATCCTGGCCGCGGGCGGGACGCCCGACGAGTTCCGCGTGGGGCACGCCTTCATCAAGCGGCGCATGCGGGAGGTCGACGCGATCTTCGCCGGCGAGGTGAGCGGGCACTACTACTTCAAGGAGTTCTCCTTCGCCGACACCGGGCTCATCCCGGCGCTGCTGGTGCTGGAGCTCCTCGCCGAGCGCGGCAAGAAGATGTCCGAGCTCATCGACGGGTTCCGCGCCAAGTACCACATCTCCGGCGAGATCAACTCCACGGTGGACGACCCGCAGGCCGCCATCCAGCGCGTCCGCGAGGCGTACTCGGACGGCGTGCAGCGCGAGATCGACGGTGTTTCGGTGGACTACGAGGACTGGCACTTCAACGTGCGCGCCTCGAACACCGAGCCGTTGCTGCGCCTCAACCTCGAGTCGCTGATCTCGGAGGCCGACATGGAGCGGCGCCGGGACGAGGTGCTCGCGCTCATCCGTGCCTGATCCGGTGACCGACGCCCCACGGCGGCGATCGCCGTCCACGAGCTCGAGGTGCGCTACCAGGGCGGCCAGGAGCCGGCCCTGCGCGGCGTGAGCCTCGAGGTGCCCGCGGGCGGCGGCGTCGTGGTGACCGGTCCCGAGGGATGCGGACGCACCTCGCTGGTGCGTGCGCTGGTGGGGCTGCTGACGCCGACCGGCGGGTCGGTGACCGTCCTGGGGGGGACGCCCGCGGACCCGGCGATCCGCCGCCGCGTGGGCTACGGCCCCGAGAAGCACCCCTTCCCCAACGTCATGCGGGCCGCCGAGGCCCTGCGCCTGGTCGCCGCGATGCGGGGCGTCCCCGCCGAGCTGGTGCTGCCCACCCTGGAGCGCGTGGGGCTCGAGGCCCCGCCCAACCGCCGCATCGACCGCCTGGAGATCGAGGACGTGCGCCGGCTGAGCCTGGCCTGCGCGGTCATCGGCGATCCGGAGGTGCTGATCCTGGACGACCCCTGGGAGTTCCCGGAGACCGTCGACGTGCTTGGTGCGGCCGTCGGGCGCGGCGCGACGATCCTGGTCGCCACCCCGGACCCGGGCGGCTTCCCGGCGCTGCTGGGCCCCACCCTGACCCTCGACGCGGGGGTGCTGGTGTGAACGGGTCCCAGATCGCCGCCATCGTCCTGAACGACCTGCGGATCCTGTCCCGCGTGCGCTGGGTGCGGGCCGCGCTGCTTGCGGGCATGGTGATCGCCGGGCTCATCGCGGCGAACGCCGGCGGCGAGACCGGCATCGACCGACTGGACGCGCTCCGCTCGGGCGCCGCGTCGCTGCTGCTGCTGGGGGGGCTCGCCGTGGCGGTGTGCCTGGGCGGAGGAGCCTTCGCCCACGACGCCTCCCGGGGGTACCTGGGCCTGCTGGTGGGCAGCGGCGCAACGCCGTCCACGGTCGGGGCCGGCCGGGTGGGCGCGCGCGTGATCATGTTGGCGGTCATCCTCGCCGCCTGGACCGCGGCACTGCAGGCCGGGAGCGCCGCCATCGGCGAGGGCGCCGACGGCCCGCTGCTGGTGCATGCCGCAAGCGTGCTCGGCAACCTGGTGCTGGTCCTGTGCGCCAGCACCGCCATGGCCTCCGTGATCGGCCCCATCGCCGCCGGCGTGTTCGGGGTGATGGTCTACGTCTCCGCGCAGGCCACCGTGAACCTGAAGGCCGCCCTCGACTCCGGGGCGGTGAACCGGGACTCGTCGATCTTCGTGGAGCCCTTCTACGCCGTGTTCCCGCGCGCGCTGGTCTCGCCCATGATCAACGAGATGCAGCTGCGCGACGTCGCCGGCCCGGCGGCCCCGAGGGTGGATGTGAGCGGCCTCGAGGTGGTGGTGCCCACCTCGACCTGGGCGTCGGTGGTCTGGACCGTCCTGTGGGCCGGGATCTTCTTCGCCCTGGCCGCGTACGGGGTCCGTCGCCGCCAGCTCTGACGCGCGCTGGCATTCGGCCGGACGCCGGTGCATGATCCGCCGGTTCCGTCACCCGATCGGAGGAACCGCATGCGGCTCCGGCCCACCGTCCTCGCCATGGTCCCGCTGGTCGCCGCCGCGCTCATCGGTTGCGGCGGCTCCAGCAAGAGCCCCCCGGCGCCGGCGACCACATCGGGCGGCACCGCCCCGGTGACCACCGTCCCGCCGTCGACCGCGCCGGATCCCGGGACGTCGACCCCCGCTCCGGACGCCGAGACCGGCAAGCGGCTGGCCATCGCGGGGATCCTGCAGGGCGAGCGGATCGCCGTGACCCTGCTGGAGGTGCGGGACCCGGTGCAGATCACCACCGAGACCCCCTTCGAACCCGGTGAGGGCGACCGCTACTACGCCCTCCGCCTGAAGGTGGAGAACATCGGCACCGTGCCCACGAACGAGTCCCCGCAGACCGCGGCGAAGCTGTTCGTGGACGGCGGCGCCGT
This sequence comes from Actinobacteria bacterium Ga0077560, assembly GCA_001464275.1. Taxonomy (GTDB): domain Bacteria; phylum Actinomycetota; class Thermoleophilia; order Miltoncostaeales; family Miltoncostaeaceae. The sequence continues at coordinate 9,101 of LNFL01000033.1, forward strand.
CGACCCGGAGATCCTCAGCGCCGTCAGCCCGGGGTTCGACGGCAACCCGACGATCGCGGTGCGGGGCAGCCTGACCGGATGGGTGACCTTCGAGATCTCCCAGAACGCCGTGCCGCAGCGACTGACCTACACGCCGCGCGCCGGGTTCTCCAAGGAGTCCGGGAGCTGGGCCCTGAACTGAGGCCCGCCTCGTTCCCCGCCGGCGGCCGCCGGCGGGGAACGACGAATGCTCAGGCGGGAACCTGCTCCCGCTCCACCCGGTTGTAGAGCGTGTCCCGCTCCACCGGGGTCTTGCCGCCCTGCCGGACCAGCTCGCACATCCGCTCCTGGGAGAGTCCCAGCGGCGTCTGCACCGTGGTGGCGTGCGCGATGCGCTCCTCGATGAGGGTCCCGGACAGGTCATCCAGCCCGAACCCGAGCGCCTCCGCGGTGATGTCCTCGCCCAGCATCACCCAGTGGCCCTTGATGTGCGGGAAGTTGTCGAGGAACAGGCGTGCGGTCGCGATGGTCCGCAGCTTCTCCTCGCGGCTGGGACCCGGGAGATAGGCGAACTCGGTGTTGCCCGGCAGGAAGGGCAGCGGGATGAACGCCTGGAACCCGCCGGTCACGTCCTGCAGCTCGCGGAGCTGGCGCATGTGGTCCACCTGCTCCTCGGGCGTCTCGAAGTGCCCGAACAGCAGCGTCGCGTTGGTGCGCATGCCCTGGGCGTGCGCCTCACGGTGCACCTGGAGCCAGGTGTCCGAGTCGACCTTCCGGTCGGCGATGATCGCGCGGACCCGCGGGCTGAACACCTCCGCCCCGCCGCCCGGCATCGTGTCGTGGCCGGCCGCGCGGGTGCGCTCGAGCGCCTCGCGGTGGCTGACCTTCGCCAGACGGGCGACGAAGTCGATCTCCACGGCGGTGAGCGCCGTGAGCGCGACGTGCGGGTACGACGCCTTCAGCTCGGTGAAGAGCTCCTCGTAGTACTCGAGGCCGTACTCCTTGGTCATGCCGCCCACGATGTGAAGCTCGGTGATGCCGTGGCCCACCAGCTGACCGGCACGCTCGACCAGCTGGTCGACGCTGTACGCGTAGGCCCGCTCGTCCTTCTCGGTCCACACCGCGAACGCGCAGAGCCCGCAGCCGACCACGCAGATGTTGGTCGGGTTGAGGTGGGCGTTGACGTTGTAGGTGATGTCGGAGCCGTACTTGCGGCGGACGACCTCGTCGGCCGCGGCGCCGAGATCCTCCAGGGGCGCCTCCTGGTAGAGGAGGACGGCCTCCTCGGGGGTGATGCGGCCGCCGTCCGCGGCGCGGGAGAGGATGCGATCGGTCATGGCTGGAGGGTATCAATGGTCCCGGTCCCCGCGGCCCCGGACCGGGCCCCCGGGGCCGGATCCGGCGCCCGGCGGTACCATCGGCCCATGGCCGAGCATGCACTCAAGGAGTGGGCGGTCACCTGCGAGGCCCTCGCCGAGGGCGCGCAGGTGCTCATCGTCCGCAAGGGCGGCATCGGGGAGAAGCGCTTCGACCTCCCCCACCCCGCGTTCT
>LNFL01000034.1 GCA_001464275.1 Actinobacteria bacterium Ga0077560
GCCCCGAGCTGGTGAAGGCCGCGCACCACGGTGACTTCGCCGGGGCGCTGCAGCGGCGCGACGACCCGGACCGCCTGCCGCTGGCCGTCTGGGCCGAGTTGGTCTCCGCCCACCCCATCAGGGACCCGGAGGCGCTCGACGCCATCGACGACCTCCACATCCTCACCCCGGACTACGCGGCCGAGCGCCTGAAGTGGCGCCGCAAGCACCCCCTGTGGGCCGCGGTGCTGCGCGTGTGGCGGCTGGAGCAGCCCGTGGTGCTGGACGTGGGAGCCGAGCACGGCGGCTGCGTCAGCTGGATCACGCTGCCGGAGGGAGTCGCTCCGGGGA
>LNFL01000035.1 GCA_001464275.1 Actinobacteria bacterium Ga0077560
CGTGGGCTCCAACGGCGTGGCCGTGGTGGGGCGCGCCGGGGCGACCCTGCTCACCGACTTCCGGTACGAGACCAGCGCGAAGGAGCAGGTGGACCCCGGCTGCCGCATCCTCATGCGCAAGCTGGACCTGCTGGCGGGCGTGCCCGAGGTGGCGGTGGAGCTGGCCCAGGGCGGCCGTATCGGCCTGGAGTCGGCGCACCTGTCGATGGCGCAGGGGCAGAAGCTGACCCAGCTGCTGACGGACGCGGGGGCCGAGAGCACCGGCGTGACCGGCGTGGTGGAGGGCCTGCGGGTGGTGAAGGACGCCGGCGAGGTGGAGCGCATCCGGGAGTCCGCGCGGATCACCGACGCGGCGCTGTCGCGCGTGGTGGCCACGGGCCTGGTGGGCCGCACCGAGCGCGAGGTGGCCTGGGACATCCGGGTGGCCATGCACGAGCTCGGGGCCGAGGGCCCCAGCTTCGAGACCATCGTCGCGGCCGGCGCCAACGGCGCCAAGCCGCACGCGGTGCCCGGCGACCGGGTCATCCCCGAGGGGACGCTGGTGGTGGTGGACATGGGGTCCATCCACGACGGCTACTGCTCGGACATGACCCGCACGTTCGCCACCGGCGAGCTGCCCGCGGAGCTGCAGCGGGCGTACGAGGTGTGCGAGCGGGCCCAGCTGGCCGCCCTGGCGGCCACCAAGCCCGGCATGGGGCACGGGGCGCTGGACGCCGTGGCCCGCGACATCATCGACGAGGCCGGCTTCGGGCCGGCGTTCGGTCACAGCCTGGGGCACGGCGTGGGTCTGGAGATCCACGAGGCGCCCCGCCTCGCCCGCGAGGCCGAGGGCGAGCTGCGACCGGGCATGATCGTCACCATCGAACCCGGCATCTACCTGGAGGGGCTGGGTGGGGTGCGGATCGAGGACCTGGTGGTCGTCACCGACGACGGCTGCGAGGTGCTCTCACATTTCCCAAAGGATCCGCGCGCAGCGGGCTGAGACGGCGAGGAGGACCGGCGGTTGGCCATCACCACGAACGACCTGAAGAACGGGTACGTGCTCGACCTGGACGGTGAACTGTGGACCGTTGTCACGTTCCAGCACGTCAAGCCCGGCAAGGGTGGTGCCTTCGTGCGCACCAAGCTCAAGAACCTGGCCAAGGGCAACACCACCGAGAAGACCTTCCGCGCGGGTGAGAAGGTGGAGCGCGTGCAGACGCTCTCCAAGGACATGCAGTACCTCTACATGGACGGTCCGCAGGTGGTGCTGATGGACAACGAGACCTACGAGCAGATCTCCGTCAACGGCGAGGACATCGAGAACCTCGACCTCCTGGCCCCCAACAGCGAGGTGGGCGTGCTGTTCGTCCGCGAGGCGCCGTTCCGGGTGGAGGTCCCCACCTTCGTGGAGCTGACCGTGACCCAGACGGACCCGGGCATGAAGGGCGACACCGTGTCGAACGTCTTCAAGCCCGCGCAGGTCGAGACCGGCGCGACGGTGAGCGTGCCCCTCTTCATCAACGAGGGGGACCGCATCCGCATCGACACGCGCACCCGCGAGTACACGGCACGCGCGTGAGCGGCGTCTCCTACATCGACACGACCCTCCGGGACCTCTCGACGTACCCGTGGGGATCGAGCATCGACGCCGACGACTTGGCGGTCGCCGCGTCGGCGCTGGCGGGCGTGGGCGCCGCGGCCATCGAGGCCGTCGACCCGCGCTGCGCCCGGGCGGCCCTGGAGCTGCGCACCGAGAGCCCGTGGGACCGCCTGCGGGCGATCGTGCGGCACGCCGGCGCGACGCCGGTGGGCATCGTGGTGCACGGCCGGCTGCTGTGGAACGACCGACCCGTGGCGGCCGACGTCACCCGGCGCTTCGTGCAGTGCGCCGCCGAGA
>LNFL01000036.1 GCA_001464275.1 Actinobacteria bacterium Ga0077560
ACCTGCGTCATCGAGGCCACCGCCCGCAGATCGCCCTCGCGCCAGGCCGCGACCCGGAGCGCGTGCTGCACGACGTCCTGCACCGCCTCCGATGCCGTCGCGGGCTCCAGGCCCATCGCCAGCAACCGGCCGCCGGCGCCCGCGAGGTCCCGGAGCCGGGTGGCGTCCACCAGGCCCTCCAGCTGCTCCCACAGCAGCCCGGCCGCGGCGTGGCGGCGCATCAGGTGGTCCGAGGTGACCGGACGCAGATCGGGCCCCATGCACAGGAACGCCGGCCCGTCGAACGCACAGATGTGGTGCTCCTCCGAGGCGGCGAGCACCACCGCCCGGATCCCCAGGGGCGGTGCGCCCGCGATCGCCGCCGCCGCGGCGTGGGCGGAGGCCAGCCGCTCCACGAGCGCGGCGATCGCCCCGGCCAGGTCGTCGCCCTCGGGATCTGCCGCGGCGGCGAGCCAGCCGTCTGGGACACGGGGAGCGGTCACCGTTCGAGTCTAGGGGCCGTCACCCGGGGCGTACACTCGAACGGTGGACTCGACCGCAGCCCCCGCACCCGAGTCCCCGCGCGTGGAGCTGCCCTCGGCCGCGGAGCTGGCGGCCCGCCTCACCGGCGCACTCGAGCGCCGCACCCGCGCCGTCTCGCGCGACCCGGGCCGCCGCGCGGCCGTGCTGCTGCCGATCTTCGACGTGGACGGCCACCCCCACGTGCTGCTCACCAAGCGGGCGGAGACCCTCCCCCTGCATCGCGGCCAGGTGAGCCTGCCCGGCGGGCGCTGGGAGGAGGAGGACGGCTCGCTCACCACGACCGCCCTGCGGGAGACCCACGAGGAGGTGGGCATCCCGCCCTCGGCCGTCCAGGTGGTGGGGCTGCTGGACGACGTCAACACGATGGTGACCGGCTACATCGTGACCCCGGTGGTGGGGTTGCTCGCCGAACGCCCCGTGCCGGTGCCGAACCCCGCCGAGATCGGCAGGGTCATGGAGGTCTCGCTGGGCGAGATCCTCGCGATCGACGCCACGCTGCCGGACCGGGCCGGCGTCCCCGAGCTGCGCTATCCGGTGGGCGGCGAGGACGTCTGGGGCGCCACCGCGCGGATCCTGCGCGGCTTCGCGCAGGTCACCCGCGACGCGCTGCGCACCGGCTCCTAGGCGTTCAGCGAGCCGTGCGTGGGCAGGTCGGGGTCGGCCTGTCCGCCGTGCTCACCGTGGTGCGCGATCGACTCGAGACGCGCGAGGTGGCGCTTCAGCTCCGGCTGACGCGGGTGCGTCTCGGGCAGGGAGCGGGCGTACGACAGGACCCGCGCGTGGATCTGCATCGCGAAGTGGGGCGTCGCCGCTCCGACGAGCATCGCCAGCTCGTCCTCGGAGGGGATCCCGTACGTGTGCTCGAGAACGGTCATGCGGCCAGGGTACCAGTCCCTCCCCCGGGAGCAGAAAACCGTCCCGGATGCGGTCAGAGGGCCCATCTGGAGCTATCATCCGCCGTCTAGTGTCCTCCCGCCCGAGCTCCGAGCCCACATGGCGATGAGGGATGACGACAAGCTGGTGCGGCAACTGTCGCTGGTCGCCTTCCTCATGTCCCAGCAGCGCCCCGTCACCGCCGACGAGATCCACGAGTCGGTCGAGGGGTACGGCGGGATGAGCGACCAGGCGTTCCTTCGGCGCTTCTACGCCGACCGGGGCGAGATCGAGGCCATGGGCCTCAAGCTCGCCGTGGAGCGCCCCACGGACGACCCGTTCCAGGGCGATCTCTACGCCCTGCCGGCCGAGAACTACTACCTGCCGCAGATCGACTTCGACGAGCGCGAGCTGTCGGCGCTGCACACGTGCCTGTACCTGCTGGAGGGTCAGTTCGCGTACGCGGAGCCCCTGCGCCTGGCGCTGCAGCACCTCACCCTCGGGCGGCCGAGCCCGCTGGACGACCACGCCGCGCGGACGGTGTCGGTGAACCTGCTGGGCGGCGACTACTCGCCCGAGGTGGCCGCGCACCTGTCGAAGATCGAGTCGGCGATCAGCCGCCGCAAGACGATCCGGTTCACCTACTACTCCATCGGGCGCGACGAGCGCAGCGAGCGCGAGGTGGACCCCTACTCCCTGCTGTACCTGGGCGGCAACTGGTACATGGTGGGCCACTCCCACGAGCGGGGCGCCACGCGGATCTTCCGGCTCTCGCGCATCGAGGGCCGCATCACCTTCAAGACGCGCGCCGAGCACGACTTCGCCCCGCCGTCGGACTTCGACGTGTCCCCGTACCGGGACCGCGCGCCGTGGCAGCTCGACGACGACGCCCAGCCGGCGACGATCAGCCTCAGCCCCATGGTGGCCTGGTGGGTGGAGCAGATGTTCGGCACCTACGGGCGCTGCGAGGTGCGGGCCGACGGCTCCGGCGTCTACACCACCGAGTTCACCTCGGCGCGCGCGCTGCTCACCTGGGTGCTGTCGCTGGGCCCGGAGGCCGAGGTCGTCGACCCGCCGGAGCTGCGCGACGCCGCCCGCCGGTCCCTGGAGCTGGTGCGCTCGCGCCACGCGGGTGACGGCGGCCCGCCGCCGCGCGGCGTGCGAATGACCCAGGAGGAGCGCCGCGCGGCCGCGGGGCCGAAGGTCGCACCGCCGTCGCCGGACAAGGTCGTCCCGGCCGAGCGGTTCGCGCGCCTGCTGGCCCTCATGACGAGCCTGCTCAACGCCTGCGGGGACTCCCCCGACGCACGCGTGCCGGTCTCCGAGCTGCGGGCGGCGCTGAACATCGACCGCAAGGTGCTCGAAGAGGACCTGGTCCTGCTCAACCTCATCAACTTCGGGGGCGGCTGCTACGCCCTGTACGCCCAGATCGAGGGCGATGTGGTGGCGGTCACCAAGGAGACCTACGGGGACCGCTTCGCCCGGCCCGCCCGCCTGTCGCCGCTTGAGGCCAAGGCGTTGCTGTGGGCGCTTGAGTTCATCGGCGACCGCCTTCCCATCGAGACGGACGACGCCCTGGGCTCCGCCCGGACCAAGATCGAGACCGCGATCGGCGAGGAGAACCTGCCGGAGGTCGAGATCGGCCGGGCGCAGGTCGCCAACCAGGCCGTCAGCGCCGCGGTGAACCGCGCCCTGCGCGACGAGCGGGTCCTGGAGATCGAGTACTGGACCGAGTCCCGCGGCACGCTCACCACGCGCGTCATCGAACCCCACCTGCTCGTGAACTCCCGGGACGCCTGGTACCTGGTGGCCTACTGCCGCCGGGCCGAGGACCAGCGCACGTTCCGGCTGGACCGGGTGCGCAGCGCGACGGTCACCGACGAGCGGTTCACCCGCCGTCCGTCGATCACCGCGAGCGGGCCGTACCTGCCGTACGGACCCGGACCCGACCGCAGCCCCACCGCGCAGAGCGCGTCGGTGTGGTGCAGCGCCGACCTGGCCCGGTGGATGATCGAGGAGCACCCCTCGTGGGAACGCCACCCGGACGGCTCGGTGCTGGTTGAGATCCCCTACTCCAGCGAGGAATGGCTGGTGAAGGAGATCATCAAGCACCAGGGCGAGGCCGTGCTGTTCGAGCCGGTGGCCCTGCGGCGCACCATCAGCGAGATGGCCGGCCGGGTGCTCGACGGCTACGCGGCGAGCCCCGCGCGCGCCGGCTGATCCCGGGGATCGTCCGCCCCGGCTGACGGCGGCTCAGGCCGCCGAGGGTGCCGCCCACCAGCGCTGGCCGTCGCCCCGCAGGGCCAGGCCCTCCATCTCCAGGAACGCGAGCGCCGCGGCGATCGCCGCCGGATCCGCCCGCAGGGCCTGCGCCAGCTCGTCGGCGCGCATCGGGGCGCCGCGCAGCTGCTCGTGGACGTCCCGCGGCATCCCCTCCAGCGGCGGGCCGTCGGGCGTCCCCGGCGTGCCCCTGCGCCAGCCCGGATGCGGGACCTCGGCGATGACGTCGGCGGCCCCGGTGCACACCGCCGCGCCGGCGCGGATGAGCTCGTTGCAGCCCACGGCCGCCTCGCTCCAGGGCCACCCTGGCACGGCCAGCACGGGCCGGCCCTGCTCGAGCGCGAAGTCCGCGGTGATGAGCGCGCCCGAGCGCCCCGCGGCCTCCACCACCACGACGGCGTGCGAGAGGCCGGAGACGATGCGGTTCCGGGCGGGGAACCGCCATGGCGCCGGCCGCGTGTGGGGCCAGTACTCCCCGCACACCGCCCCGTTGCCCTCGATCCGTCCGCGCAGGGCCGCGTTCGCCCGCGGGTAGCCGGCCAGCGCACCGCACCCCAGCACCGCCAGGGTGGGCCCGCCGCCCTCCAGTGCGCCGGCGTGGGCCTCGGCGTCGATGCCGAGCGCGAGGCCGCTCACCACCACCGCGCCCCGCTCGGCGAGCTCCGCCGACAGGCTCCGCGCGAAGCGCCGCGCCGGGGGTGTCGCGCGCCGCGCCCCCACCACCGCGACCACCGGGCGCTCGGTGAGGCCGGCGGCGATCGCGTCCCAGCCCCGGGCGATGAGCGCGAACGGCGGGTCGAACACCTCCGCGAGCCGCGGCGGATACGCGGGGTCGCCCAGGGGGATGATCGTGAGGTCCAGATCACGAACCGTCCGCAGGGCCAACTCGGCGTTGATGCCGTCCCTGGCCGCCCGCGCCTCGGCCGCCGCCGCACCGGTGAGCCGCAGGGCGTCCGCGAGGCCCGCTCCCCTGGCGCGCCACAGCGGGCCGGGCCCGCCCGCCGCGCGTGCCGCCCGCTGCAGGTCGCGCCCGAGCGTGAACGCGAGCTGGGCGAGCCCCGCCGCCTCGTCGGCCCCGAGCGTCATGTGCCCTCCGTCGCCGCGGGTGCACGCAGTCCGATCGCCTCCAGCAGGTGCTCCTCCCCCACCCGCTCGGCCCCGGCGAGGTCGGCGATGGTGCGTCCCACGCGCAGTACCCGGTCGAACCCACGGGCGGTGAGGCCCAGGCGATCGACGGCCCGCCCCATCAGCCGGGTGCCCGCGCGGTCGAGCGCGGCGGCCGCGCGGACGGACTCCGGGCCGAGCAGGGCGTTGGGCACCGCCTGACCACGACTCGCCGCGACCGCCGCCGCGACCGCGACGCGGGCCGCGCAGGTCGCGGAATCCTCGGCGGTCGTGCCGCCCAGCAACTCGTCGCGCGTGAGCCGTGGGACGTCGATGCGCAGGTCGATCCGGTCGGCGACCGGGCCGGACAGCCGCGCCCGGTACGCCTCCGCCCGGCCCGGCGGGCACACGCACCGCCCCTCCGCATCCCCGTCGAAGCCACACGGGCAGGGGTTGCCGGCACAGATCAGCAGCGGCCGGGCCGGGAACCGCACGGTGGTCATCGCGCGGGCCACGTCCACCACGCCGTGCTCCAGCGGCTGACGCAGCGCGTCGAGCACCGACGGGGCGAACGCACACACCTCATCCAGGAACAGGACGCCCAGATGGCACAGAACCCAAAAGCACACTCGACGAGAACCGAGCGCTGAACCGGCATCTGGGTCGGCGGCGGTCACCGTACCAGCGCCTGGCACCGTGCCCGGCGGGGGCGATATCGGACGCGCTAGCCCACGCCCACACATCGTGTGGGTCGCGCCCACACCAGGGTGCGCACGCATGGGCCTACAGGGCGCGTATACGACGTGTCAGAGCGGTGAGCGTCGCCTGGACATCATGGTTCTCACCGAGTGTGACTACGAGGCGCTAGCGCGCCGATATTGCCGGCCCGAGGCCCGCCGGCGGCGCCAGAACCCCAAGGTCAAGGGGATCCGGCCGAAGTGTCAGTGGCGGATGACCCATGGGCGCGCCCACACCGCGCCCACACCCGGGACCGCACGCACCCACATACGCCCCGCGGCGCCCCGCGCTTCAAGGCCGCGGATCTGGCGTCTGGAGCG
>LNFL01000037.1 GCA_001464275.1 Actinobacteria bacterium Ga0077560
CTGGGACGCAGCCTGCAGGAGTTCGTGACCCAGAACTTCCTGGCCGAGGACGTGGTGCGCGAGAAGGTGCAGCGCGCCGACGTGGGCCGCCGGCTGGGCGCCTGGCTGTCGGTACGGGCGAACGCCGACCGCGTGGCCGCGGAGATCTCGCGCGGCATGTCGCACGCGCTGCGCGGCCTCAAGGACGACGACGCCACGCTCATCCTCGAGCACGCGATCCTCAAGCCCCTGGGCCAGCGCCCCTGGAGCCCGCCCGCCGGCCGGCTGCTGAAGCGGCTGGTGGAGGACGGCGCGCACCACCGCATCGTGGACCTGGGTTTCGAGCACCTGCACCGCTGGCTGCGCGAGAACGACACGGCCGTGGTGGAGATCGTGATGGAGCGGGCCCCGTCGTGGACCCCTCGGTGGGTGAACGAGCGGCTGGCCGAACGGGTCTACGGCGAGGTGGTCTCGTTCGTGGAGGACATCCGCTCGGACCCCGCCCACCAGGTGCGGCTGGGCATCGACGACATGCTCGCCAAGCTCGCGGGCGACCTGCAGTCCGACCCGCACACCATGCGCCGCGCCGACCGCATCGTCGCCCGGCTGGTCTCCCACCCCGACACCAGGGCGGCCCTCACCGACGTGTGGGCCCACACCCGGCAGGTCCTCATCGAGGCCACCGAGGACCCGGGCAGCGACCTGCGCCACCGCGTGGTGGACGGGCTGATGGGCTTCGGGGAGCGGCTGGTCGACGACGAGGGGCTGCGTGCCCGGGTGGACCGCCGCGTGCAGGACATCACCGGCTTCCTGGTGCGCACCTACGGGCACGAGGTGAGCAGCGTGATCTCCGACACGGTGGAGCGGTGGGACGCCACCGACGCCGCCCGCCGGATCGAGCTGCACGTGGGCCGCGACCTGCAGTTCATCCGCGTGAACGGCACCGTGGTGGGCGGGCTCGCCGGCCTGGTCATCCACACCCTCACGGTGCTGTTCGGCTGACGTGCTGGGCCGCGGGCCCGCCCTGTTACCGTTGCGCCGCACCGCAAACGGCGACACGAGACGGAACCGCATGACGCCCATTCGCATCGGCCTGCTGGGGATCGGCACCGTGGGGGGCGGCACCTACGAGGTGCTCACCCGCAACAGCGAGGAGATCACCCGCCGCGTGGGACGGCCGCTGGTGATCACGCGCGTGGCCGACCTGAACACCGACCTCGCGCGGCAGGTCACGGGCGGGCACGCGGAGGTCACCGACGACGCCTACTCGGTCACCCGCGACCCCGACATCGACATCGTCATCGAGCTCATCGGCGGCTACGGCATCGCCCGCACGCTGGTGCTGGACGCCATCGCCCACGGCAAGCACGTGGTGACCGCCAACAAGGCGCTGCTGGCCACCCACGGCAACGAGATCTTCGCGGCGGCGCACGAGCAGGGCGTGGTGGTGGCCTTCGAGGCCGCGGTCGGGGGCGGCATCCCCATCATCAAGGCGCTGCGCGAGGGCCTGGTCGCGAACCGCATCGAGTGGATCGCCGGGATCATCAACGGCACCACCAACTTCATCCTCTCGGAGATGCGCGACCGCGGCGTGGACTTCGCCGCCGCGCTGGCCGACGCGCAGGCCAACGGCTATGCGGAGGCCGACCCCACCTTCGACATCGAGGGCATCGACGCGGCCCACAAGCTCACGCTGATGGCCTCCATCGCGTTCGGCATCCCGGTGCGGTTCGACGACGCCTACGTGGAGGGCATCACCAGCGTCGAGCAGACCGACATCCGGTACGCGGAGCGGCTGGGGTACCGCCTCAAGCTGCTGGGCATCACCCGGCGCCGGGACGACGGCGTGGAGCTGCGCGTGCACCCCTGCCTGGTGCCGGGCACCCGGCTGATCGCCAACGTGGAGGGCGTGATGAACGCCGTCCTGGTGCAGGGCGACGCGGTGGGCCCCACCCTCTACTACGGCGCGGGTGCCGGCTCGCAGCCCACGGCCTCGGCGGTGATCGCGGACCTGGTGGACGTCGCGCGCCTCATCACGGCCGACCCCGGGCAGCGGGTGCCGCATCTGGCGTTCCAGCCGGACCGGATGAGCGACATCCCGGTCCTGCCGATCGAGGACGTCGAGACCTCGTACTACCTGCGCATGCGCCTGGCCGACCAGCCCGGCGTGCTCGCGGACGTCACCCGGATCCTGGCCGACGAGCAGGTGTCCATCGACGCCGCCCTGCAGCAGGAGCCCGGTGAGCAGGAGGCGGAGGCCGACATCGTGTTCCTGACCCACCGCACGACCGAGCGGGCCATCCGTGCCGCCCTCGTGAAGATCGAGGCGCTGGAGACCAGCTACCGGCCGGTGGTGCTGCTGCGGATGGAGCGCCTGTCCTGATCTGACCGCCGGTGCGCGGGCGGGCGCCCGCGCACCGGCGTCGGATGATCAGGCGATCGACACCGGCACGCCGAAGTCGCCGAACTCCCACACCACCGGGGCCTCCGGGGAGGGGAGCCGCACGCACCCGTGGGATGCGGCGTAGCCCGGCACGCTGGGGTACTCGTGGAACGCGAACCCGGCGTAGAAGTACTGGGCGAACGGCAGCGTCACGCTGAACGGCCGCGACCAGGAGTACCGCTCGCGGCGGATCACCTGGAAGTTGCCGCGCGGGGTGCGCCCGCCGGCGCCGGTGGACACGTGGATCGCGCGCTTGACGGTGCCGTTCTCGATGAGCAGGAGGACCTGCTTGTCGATGTGCACCTCCATGCGCTTGCCCCTGGTGCCCTTCGCCCGGGGCACGGGCCGCGACGCGGTGCCGAGGCGCTTCTTGGTGGTGGCGTCCACCGTGCCGACCCGCGGCAGGCCGCTCCAGCCCTGGAAGGCCATCACGGCCTGGGAGGTGCGGTAGTCGAGGTCACCGCTCACGGCGCCGGCCGGGAGGTAGCCCAGGTCGATGAGGCGCCGCTGGATGCCGGCGATGGTCGCCAGGCTGCACAGGTCGCCCCAGCGCCCCGCCTTGGCGGACCGGGCGGCCCGCTCGGCCTCGGCCAGCTCGGCCGCGTAGCGCAACGAACCGCCGTTGTCGGCGACCGGGGTGAAGCCCGCCTGCACCATGCCACGGTTCACCGATGCCGCCCCGTCGTTGCCGGGGCGGTATGCCCAGGCGACCAGGCGGTTCTTGGCGTCGCGCTCGTCCGCGCCGGTCACCAGCGTCGCCCGCGTCCCGCGCGGCAGGCGCGCCGCCAGGTAGTCGTCGGCGGCCTCGCGAAGGCAGGCCGCCCGCCCGCCGGCGTCCGCCCCGGCGTCACCGACGCCCAGGAGCCGCACGGTGGTCTTCCGGTTGTTCAGCCGCACCGAGAGGGTGCCGTCGCCGTTCGTGCCGAGCACGGTGGCCGTGTAGCTGTGCTCCGTGGCGGCCGTCACCGGCGTGGTCGCAACGGGTTCCTGGGCCACCGCCTGGGCAGCCGTGACGGTGAGGACGGCCGCGGCCAGGGCCGCCCATCCTGCTGTGCGTGTGGGTCGCATGGTGGGCACCGTATCTCTGTGTTCGTGGACGACGAAGGGGCCGGAGCCCCTCCGATCGGGCGGTTTCACGTTCGCGTTCATGAACGACGTACCTTCGACTCGTGCTGAGCGTGACAATCGTCAGACCGGACGGCCGTCCGGTCAGCCGCGTTACGGGACGCGTGAAATCCCCTGCCCGACGCTGGCGCCCGCATCGGCAGGCGGCGGCCGTCCTTGAGTTCGGAACCTTGACACGACCGTGCTAACGTCCCTGGCGCGCATGGCGACGACCGAAGCCCTCACCGTCCAGGAAGCGGCCGACACCACCGGCTGGTCTCCCCGGATGCTCCGCTACATCGAGCGGGCGGGGCTCGTCGTACCGCCCAGGTCCGCCTCCGGCTACCGGCTCTACGGGGCCGCGGAGCTCCAGCGCCTGCGCACCCTGCGCGAGCTGCTCGACGCACACGACGTCGGCCTCGCGGAGATCGGCTTCGCATCCCGCATGCGCACCGAGCCCCACCTGGCGCGCGACGTGGACGGATGGCTCAGCGCCACCGCCACTCGACCCGCCGAGGTTCCCGCCGATGACTGGCTGCGCTGGGAACAGGCCAAGCACACCCGCCTGCTCCAGCACCCGGAACCGACACCGACGAACTGACGGAGACCGACTTGACCACCGCACCGCTCGCCGCGACCGACTTCAAGGTCGCGGACCTCTCCCTCGCCGAATTCGGCCGCAAGGAGATCCGCCTCGCCGAGCACGAGATGCCCGGAGTACGCCGACGCGCAGCCGCTGAAGGGCGCCCGCATCACCGGTTCACTGCACATGACCGTGCAGACCGCGGTGCTCATCGAGACGCTCACCGCGCTCGGCGCCGAGGTCCGCTGGTGCTCCTGCAACATCTTCTCCACCCAGGACCACGCCGCCGCGGCGATCGCCGTGGGCCCGTACGGCAGCCCCGAGGAGCCCAAGGGCGTGCCGGTCTACGCCTGGAAGGGCGAGACCCTCGAGGACTACTGGTGGTGCACCGAGCAGGTCCTGCTGTGGCCGGACGGCGGCGGGCCGAACATGATCCTCGACGACGGCGGCGACGCGACCCTGCTCGTGCACAAGGGCACCGAGTTCGAGGCCGCGGGCAGCGTCCCGGACCCCGCGACGGCCGAGTCCGAGGAGTTCCAGATCGTGCTGCAGCTGCTGCGGCGCTCGCTGCGTGAGGACCCGCAGCGGTGGACCAACATCGGCAAGGCCATCAAGGGCGTCACCGAGGAGACCACCACCGGCGTGCACCGGCTCTACCAGCTGGCCGAGGCCGGCGGGCTGCTGTTCCCGGCGATCAACGTCAACGACTCGGTCACCAAGAGCAAGTTCGACAACCTG
>LNFL01000038.1 GCA_001464275.1 Actinobacteria bacterium Ga0077560
CGTCGGCAAGGGCTGCGCCGAGAGCCTGCGCGCCCAGGGCGCCCGGGTCATCGTCACCGAGATCGACCCCATCTGCGCGCTGCAGGCGGCGATGCAGGGCTACCAGGTGACCACGCTGGACGAGGTCATCGACACGGCCGACATCTTCATCACGGCCACCGGCAACAAGGCCATCATCACCGCCGAGGACATGGCGAAGATGAAGCACCAGGCCATCGTCGGGAACATCGGGCACTTCGACAACGAGATCGACATCGCCGGTCTCCAGAAGTACCCGGGCGTCAAGCGCGTCAACATCAAGCCGCAGGTCGACGAGTGGGTGTTCCCCGACGGCCACTCCATCATCATGTTGTCCGAGGGCCGGCTGCTGAACCTGGGCAACGCCACGGGCCACCCGTCGTTCGTGATGTCCAATTCGTTCAGCAACCAGGTGATCGCCCAGATCGAGCTGTTCACCAAGACGGACGAGTACGACAAGCAGGTCTACGTGCTGCCGAAGCACCTCGACGAGAAGGTCGCCCGGCTCCACCTGGACGCCCTCGGCGTGAAGCTCACGCAGCTCTCCGAGGAGCAGGCCGGCTACATCGGGGTCCCGGTCCAGGGCCCGTTCAAGCCGGACCACTACCGGTACTAGCCGCACCGCGGCGGGGGCGGCCCACGCGGCCGTCCCCGCCGGCGGGCCCCGGGATCACCGGCGGGCCCGCGATCACCCCAGACTGTTACAACCGCGTAACCAAGCGGTTCTTGGGGTCCAGAACCACCCATCTGGGGGGGCCGGGCGCTCGGATAATGGCGCCGCCGTGTCCACCACGGGCTGTTGCGCACGTCGGCCCACGTACCCCAGGAGTCCCCCTGATGAACGTCAGGACCCGCCACCTGCGCCTCGCCGGTGCCGTCGCGATCGCCGGGGGCCTGCTGGCCCCCGCGGCGATGGCGACCCCGCCGGGCGCATCACCGCTCGACATCAACCCGATCGGGACGTACGCCACCGGTCTGGGAGCGGCCTCGGCCGAGACCGCCGCCCTCGAGGGCAAGCGGCTGTACGTCACCAACAGCGACGCGAACTCCCTCGACATCGTCGACGCCTCGACGGTGCCGGCGCCGAAGCTCATCACGCGCATCGACCTCTCGCCGTACGGGGGGAACCCCACCAGCGTCGATGTCAACGGTGATCTGGTCGCGGTCGCCATGGCCGCCGACCCCGGCCACCTGCCCGGCAAGGTCGTGCTGTTCCGGCCGAACGGAACGTTCGTGGCCGCGCTCGCCGTGGGCAGCCTTCCGGACATGCTCACGTTCACGCCCGACGGACTGCGCATCCTCGTCGCGAACGAGGGGCAGCCCAGTGGCTACGGCCAGGTGGGCGCCGTGGACCCGAACGGGTCGGTGAGCATCATCATGACCGCGCCGTTCCGCACGCCGCCGCCGAAGCGACCCGGCGCGAAGCCGGATGCCAAGCCGGGCGCGAAGCCGGGCGCGAAGCCGGGCGCGAAGCCGGGCGCGAAGCCGGGCTCCAAGAAGGTCGCCCGGAAGAAGCCCGTGCGCGTCGCCCGCAAGAAGGCCGGGCGGAAGGTCGCTCGCAAGCCCGGCGTCCGCGTGCAGCGCCCCTCGGTCAAGCGGGCCCGTTCGGCAAGCCGCGTGAAGGCGGTTCAGACCGTCTCCTTCACGGCGTTCAACGCCGGGGCGCCGCGTCACCGCGAGCTGCCCGCCGGTATCCGCCTCAACGGTCCCGGAGCGAGCGTCGCCCAGGATCTCGAGCCCGAGTTCATCACCATCGGCCCGGACGGCACGGCCTACGTGACGCTGCAGGAGAACAACGCGATCGCCGTCATCGACGTCAAGTCGGCCCGGGTCCGCACGATCGCCGCCCTCGGCACCAAGGACCACTCCCTGCCGGGCAATGGCCTGGACGCGAGCGACCGCGACCGCCAGATCAACATCGCCAACTGGCCGCTCAAGGGCCTCTTCATGCCCGACGCGATCGCGACGTTCACCGTCCGGGGCACGACCTACCTGGTTTCCGCGAACGAGGGTGACGCCCGCGACTACGACGGCTTCGTCGACGAGGCGCGCGTGAAGGACCTCACGCTCGACCCCACCGCGTTCCCGAACGCCGCGGACCTCCGCAAGGACCCGAACATCGGCCGCCTCAACGTGTCGGCGACGGACGGCCGGAACGCCGCGGGCGCGCACACGGCGCTCTACTCGTTCGGAGCCCGCTCCGCCACGATCTGGACCACCTCCGGCCGCATCGTCTGGGACAGCGGCGACACGTTCGAGCGGATCACCGCCGACGTCATCCCCGGCTCCTTCAACGCAAACAGCGACGCCAACGCCTTCGACGACCGCAGCGACAACAAGGGCCCGGAGCCGGAGGGCGTCACCACGGGTGTCATCAACGGCCGCCACTACGCCTTCGTCGGCCTCGAGCGCACCGGCGGGTTCATGGTGATCGACGTCACCAACCCCCGCGCCCCGAGCGTCGTGCAGTGGGCGAACAACCGCGACTTCACCGCGGTCCCGGTCGGCCCGGACACCGGGCCCGAGGTGCTGAAGTTCATCTCGCCCAAGGACAGCCCCACCGGCAAGCCGCTGGTGATGGTCGCCAACGAGATCAGCGGCACCGTCACGTTCTACGAGGCGAAGCCCCGGTCCGACGCGGGCGTGCTGACGCTGCTTCACAACAACGACGGTGAGTCGTCGCTGCTGCCGATCGTCAACACCACGCCCTCCGGCGCGGTGGACACCGGCGGCGTCTCGGCGTTCAAGACCCTCACCGACCGGCAGATCGCCGCCGCGCGGGCGAGCCGCAACTCGGTGCTCAACGTCTACGCCGGCGACTCGTTCCTGGCGAGCTCCACCCTTGCCTGCAGCCTCCCGCCCAACCCGGACACCACCCCGGTGTACGACGCGGTCGCGCAGCGCCAGATCGCCTATGACGCGCACGTCTTCGGGAACCACGAGTTCGACTTCGGTCCGGACTTCCTGCTGCGCTACGTCAGGGGCTTCACGCAGAACGGCGTGCTCGACCAGCCGTTCCTGTCGGCCAACCTCGACTTCACGGCCGAGCCGGCCTGGAGCGGCCTGCTGGACGCCGACGGCCTCATCGTGGGCAGCACCACCGAGGGCCGTGTCGTGGCGCGCTCGCTCATCCACGTCGACCCGGCCACCGGCCAGGCATTCGGCGTCGTGGGCGCCACCACCCCGACCCTGCCGACGATCTCCTCGCCGCGGGGCGTGAAGGTGACGCCGGACCTGCCCACCACCGCGAAGGCGGTCCAGGCGGAGATCGACCGCCTGCGCTGGAGCAAGGGCGTGCGCCGCATCGTGCTGGTGAGCCACCTCCAGGACGTCGCCAACGACCGGGCGCTGCTGGCCCTGCTGAAGGGCGTGGACATCGCCGTGGCCGGCGGCGGCGACGAGCTGCTCGCCAACAGCCCGGCGGATCTGCTGCCCGGCGAGGCGGCCCCGATCGTGGGGGCCTACCCGGTGAACACCCCGGACGCCGAGGGCCGCCAGGTCCCGATCGTCACGACGGCCGGGAACTACAAGTACCTGGGTCGCCTGGACGTCCGGTTCAACGCGGCCGGAGAGATCGCCGAGGTCATCACCGCGACCAGCGGCCCGAAGCGGGTGATCCCCCAGTCGCAGACCGTGCCCGGCATCCTCGGCACCCTCGGGGTGACCGACGCCGTCACCACGAACGCCGGAATCGATCAGACCGTGACGACCCCGGTGAAGGAGTGCCTGGCCGCGCTGGCCCAGCCGATCCTGCGCACCGAGGTGCAGCTCGACACCTCCCGCCAGAGCAACCGGAGCGTGGAAACCAACACGGGGAACACGATCACGGACGCCTACCTGGCCTCCTACGATCGCTACGGCCCCGCCGCCGGCCTGCCGGCGCGCGGCCCGGGCAACCCGGTGATCGCCGTCCAGAACGGCGGCGGCATCCGCCAGAACGCCGGTGACATCCTGCCGGCCGGGGGTGCGCCGGGCACGCTCTCACGTCAGAACACCCTCGACGTGCTGGCGTTCCTCACCAACACGATCACCGTGGTGCGGGACGTGACCCCCGCCGATCTGAAGGCCACCCTCGAGCGGTCCGGGGCCAGCCTGCCCGGTCAGGGCGGCCAGTTCCTGCAGGTGGGCGGCTTCACGGTGACCTTCAGCACGGCCTTCGCGGCGCAGTCGACGCCCGCGGCGGACGGCAGCGTCGCCACCCCGGGCCAGCGTGTCCGCGCCGTGACGCTCGCCGATGGCACGAAGATCGTCGAGAACGGCGCCGTCGTCCCCGGCGCGCCGAACGTCACGCTGGTCACCAACAGCTTCACCGCCGACGGCGGGGACAACTACCCCTGGCTGAAGGCCAACGCCGCCAAGGTGAACCTGCCGGCGACCTACGAGCAGGCGTGGGTCGAGTACCTGCTGGGTCTCCCGGCGACCACGATCGCGGGGGCTACGTTCCCGACGGTCTCGGCGTCGAACCCGGACTACGCGACCGGTACGCCGGCGCGGCGGATCGCGATCACCGCGGCTCCGTGACCTGAACGCGGCGGGCCGGGGGCGAATGCCCCCGGCCCATCGCGATCAGTCGTTGACCAGCAGCGGGTTCGTGGCCGCGTCGTAGATGCGGACGCAGTTCCGGCCCGCGGACTTCGCGGTGTAGAGCGCCTCGTCGGCGTGCAGGAGCACGTCGGTGGGGTGCAGCGCGTGGTCCGGGATGGCGGCCACGCCGAGCGAGCTGGTGACGCCGCCGCCGGGGATCACCCGGTCGGCCGCCTCGCTCACCGCCACGCGGATGCGCTCGGCGATGCTGGCGCCGCCCTCGCCGTCGGCGTCGGGGGCGATCACGACGAACTCGTCGCCGCCGAGCCGGCACAGCACGTCACCCGTGCGGATCACGCCGGACGCCGCCGCCGAGACCGCGGCCAGCAGGTCGTCGCCGGCCCCGTGCCCGAACGTGTCGTTCACGGCCTTGAAGCGGTCCAGGTCGAACGAGATGAGCGCGAGCGGCTCGCCGGAGCGCATGGCGCGCGCCGCCGCCCGGGTGAGCTCCGCCTCGAAGAAGCGCCGGTTGTTGACCCCGGTGAGCGGGTCGGTCACCAGCAGGCGGTCGCGCTCCTCGATGAGGCGCTGGTTGATGCGCATGGTCTCGACGATGCGCAGGCCGGCCAGGCACCACACCGTGCCCGCCACCAGTCCCAGCACGCGGGATCCGGACAGGAAGGCGGCGAACTGCACCGCGCCGGCGCCGATGAACGGCAGCGCGCGGCTCCATGCCGGCGGGGCGCTGTGCAGCCCCGGCTGCCAGGAACGCTCGTGGCGGGCGAGGCGCCGGCGGGCGGCGGTCACCCACATCAGGGCGGCCATCACGTAGCCGGCTGCGGAGACGGGGCCGGTGATGGCGGTGACGCCCAGCACGTGGCCCTCCAGGCTGGCCATGCCGGCCAGCGCCTGGCAGCCGAGCGCGGCGACGATCCACCGCAGCCAGTCGGGGGTGTTGCGGCCACCCAGCCCAGGCCGATGCAGCTCAGCAGGTCGAGGGCCGGGTAGGCGACCGCGACGGCCAGGCCGAGGGTGCCGGTGCTGGCCTCGGAGGTCGCCGGTGCGACGAGCGTGACCCACGCCAGGCAGCCCACGCCCACCACGAGGGCGTGGGCGTCCAGCAGCCCCTGCCAGCCGCGCTCCGGTCGCAGGCGGCCGTACAGGAGCACGACGCCCACCAGGACGAGGGGGTAGAAGCCGAGCCAGCCCACGTCCAGCAGGCTGACGTCGGGGGTGGCGTGCCCCTGCAGGGAGCGGACGCCGGCGGTCACGTCGGTGACCGCCCACAGCGCGAGCCCGGCGGCGAAGAGGGACCACACCAGGCGGGCGCGGCCGCGCACGTGGCGGGCGGTGAGCACGCAGGCGGCGACGGCGGCGATCTCGGCGAGCCCCTGGGCCAGCTGGCTCACGGCGATGGCCGTCGAGCCGTCCGGCCAGATGGCGAACAGCAGGATGAGCAACCCGGCGCTTGGAAGCACCCAGCGCGGGCCGATGCGGGGAGTCGGCATAGGAGGGCTTTTTTCGGGAGCGGGGAACGGCGGGCCCGGGGGCGCGCCTCGGGGGATGTATCGGTCCGTTCTGCGAAACGCTCAACATGCGTTTTCGTCCGGATCTCAATTCGCCCCCGATCGGGGCTCAGCCGGAGCCGGGCCGGACCCCCTCCAGGTTGAGCCGCCAGTGGTCGAGCGTGAACGGCGCGTCGCCGGCCGCGGAGAGGTCCGTGACGGCGTCCAGGAGCGCCGCGCGCGCGTCGTCGTCGCCCAGTCGCGCCAGGTGGGATCGCAGCGTGACCGCCCGCAGGTGGTCGCGGAACCGCTCCGGTCCGCCCAATGGCACAGGCGCCGCCTCGACCGAGGTCCGCACCCGCGCGAACCCCGCCGCCCGCAGGCGGGCCGCGGCGGTGGGGGCGTCCGCGAACTCCCACGGCCCCGGCCACCCGCGCAGGGCGGCCAGGCGGAGGTCGTCCTCCGCGGCGCGGCGCACCAGCTCGCGGACGCCCGCCAGGTTGGGGCCGCCGCCGCACTGGGCCACCAGGCGGCCACCGGGGCGCAGGCACCCCAGCAGCGCCGAGAACAGGCGGGGGTGGTCGGGGATGTGGTGGAAGACGGCGGTGCTCACGATCAGGTCCACCGGCTCCGCGAGCACGATGTCCCGCAGGTCCGCGACCTGCACCCGCACCCGCGGCGCCAGGTCCGCCAGCGTGCGCCGGGCCTGCTCGACCATCGCCACCGAGGCGTCCACCGCCAGCACGGTGCCGTCCGGCACCGCGGCGGCGAGCTCGGCGGTGAGGCGTCCCGTGCCGCACCCGGCGTCCAGGACGTCCTCGTCGCCACGCGGCCGGAGCCGCTCCAGCACGCGGCGGCCCCAGGCGAGCTGCGGGTCGGAGAGCCGGTGGTAGGCGGCCGCGTCCCACTCCCGGGGCGCCCCGCTCACACGGCGATCCCCAGACGCGCGTCCACCCGGGCGGCCCACGCGCCCGCGGGATCCGCCTGGATCGCCGTGATGCCCATGGCCTGGGCCGCGCGCACCGCCTGCGGGCGGTCGTCCACGTAGAGGATGCGCGCGGGATCCGTCCCCAGGGCGGTGAGCTGGGCGAACGCCGCGGGGTCGGGCTTCAGGAGCCCGGTCTCGCTGGAGATGAACACCGGGGCAAGGAGCGCCAGCAGTCCCTCCCGCTCGAGCACGGGCCGCACCCACTCCGCCCGTTGGTTCGACAGCACGCCCACCGGCACCCGGCCGGCCCAGCGCCGCACCGTCTCGGCGGGCAGCCGCAGGGTGAGCGTCGAGGCCACCAGCTCGCGCTGCCAGCGCCCCTCGATGCCGGGCACGCCCGCATGTTCGGTGAAGGCGGCCCAGAACGTGGCGACATCCATCGCGCCGCTCCAGAAGGGGTGGAACAGCCGGTCGTTGAAATAGCGCCAGAGGAACTGCTCGCCGCGGCCGGAGCGCTCGGCGAGCTCCGCCACGATCTGGGGCATCGCCGATGTCAGCACCACCCCGCCGAGGTCCAGCACGAGCCGCTCGATGGGCGCGGCGGTGGACGGCTGCGGGGACGGCATCGCGACGGAGTCTAGGAACCATGGCGTGGATGCCGCGGGTGCGCGTACATTGACCCCCGTGGGACGGAGCGCCGATGAGCTGCGGGAGCGACGCCGTCAGGCGCGCCGCCGCGTGATCATGCGCCGTCGCGCGGGAGCCCTGGGGGTCCTGGCGCTGCTGGTGACCGCCGGCATCGTGGTGGCGACCGGGGACGGGGACGGCGACGCCTCCACCGCATCGGCCGATCAGGGCCGCACCGCCACCGGCCCGGCCGGCACCCCCGCCGTCCCGCCGCCGCGCACCCCGGCCGCGCCCGAGCAGCGGATCAGCATCGCCGCGACCGGCGACGTGATGATGGGCACCCCGCAGTTCGGGCTCCCGCCGAACGGCGGCCGGTCACTGTTCACCGCCGTGACGCCGCTCCTGACCGGCGACGTGGTCCTGGGCAACCTGGAGGGCACGCTCACCACGCGCGGCGCCTCCAAATGCGGGTCTGGGAGCCCCAACTGCTACGCGTTCCGGTCGCCTCCGTCCTACGTCACCAACCTCACGGCCGCCGGGTTCACGGTGATGAACCTGGCGAACAACCACGCATACGACTTCGGTGACGTCGGGCTGGCCGACACCGTCGCCGCGCTGCGCCGCGCCAAGCTGGCCGAGACCGGGCGGCCGGGCCGGTACGCGGTGCTCACCGTGGGTGAGTCGAGGGTCGCGGTGCTGGGCTTCGCCACCTACACGTGGGGCAACCGGATGGAGAACCGCGCCGCGGTGCGGCGCCTGGTCGCCCGGGCGGCCGCCGAGGCCGACCTGGTCGTGGTGACGATGCACGCGGGCGCCGAGGGGCGCGACGCCACCCGTGTGCGTCCGGGCACCGAGTTCTTCCTGGGGGAGAACCGCGGCGACGTGAAGGGCTTCTCGCGCACCGCGATCGACGCGGGCGCCGACCTGGTCGTCGGCCACGGGCCCCACGTCCTGCGCGGCATGGAGTTCTACAAGGGCCGCCTCATCGCCTACAGCCTGGGCAACTTCCTGGGGTGGAAGGCGTTCAGCCTCACCGGCGCCTCCGGCGTGAGCGGGGTGCTGCAGGTGACCCTTCGGGCCGACGGCCGCTTCGTGTCGGGTCGCCTGCGTCCCACGGTGCTGGTGGGCGGCGGCGCCGGCGTCTCCCGGGTGGCGACCCTGTCCCGGCAGGACTTCGGCGCGACCGCCGCGCGGATCTCGGCCGATGGGAGCATCCGGCCGCCCCGGGGGGCGGCCGGACGATGAGGGAGGGCGACGACGCCCCCGTGTCATCGCCCTCCATGGTCCATCCGTGACGCTCAGGTGACGGCACCGGTGCCCTCGGGGCCGTCTCCGTCCCGCATCATGCGGGCTGCGGATGATGATGGGGCATCGGGACCCCGCTTCCTATGGGTACCTCATCTAGCGGACCCGGCGGTACGCTCCCGGCCATGACGACCGAACGCGTGAAGGCCGGCGACATCCGCCTGTCGGTGACCGTCGAGGGCGACGGCGAGCCGGTGATCCTGCTGCACGGGTTCCCGGAGCTGGCGTACTCGTGGCGCCACCAGATCCCCGCGCTGGCGGGGGCCGGGTACCGGGCGATCGCCCCGGACCTGCGCGGCTACGGCGCCTCCGACCGGCCGTCGCGCGTCGAGGAATACGGCATCCAGGCCCTGGCGGGCGACGTCGTGGCCCTGATGGACGCGCTGGGCCTCGACCGGGCCCACGTGGTGGGGCACGACTGGGGCGGCAGCCTGGCGTGGGTCACGGGGACGCTGCACCCCGACCGCGTCGCCTCGCTGGTCATCCTCAACTCGCCGCATCCGGTGGCCTCGGCGGAGGCCCGAAACGAGGACCCCGAGCAGCGCGCCAAGAGCTGGTACATGCTGCTGTTCCAGTTCCCGGGGGTCGCGGAGGCGTGGCTGTCGTCCAACGACTTCCACAACCTGCGGGACATGGTGTTCCGCAACGCCGCGCCCGGGACCTTCACCGCGGCGGACGAGGCGGTGTTCGTGGATGCCTTCACGAAGGAGGGCGCCCTCACCGCCGCCCTCAACTACTACCGCGCCAACATGCCGGCGGCCGCCTGGCTGCGCCCGCCGCCGCCGCTGCCCCCCGTGACGGTGCCCACGATGGTGGTGTGGGGCGAGGCCGACACCTACCTGGGCCTGGGGCTGCTGGAGCGCTCCATCACGAAGGTGAGCGGGCCCGTGCGCGTGGAGCGCCTTCCGGGCGTGAGCCACTGGGTGCAGCAGGAGGCTCCGGACCGCGTGAACGCGCTCCTGGTCGACTGGCTCGGGAACGTGCCCGCGGGCTGATGTTGAGCGGGGGCGCGGTGCCCGGCGGGCCCCACATCGACGCGGCCCGGGCGGGGGCCCTCATCGCGGAGCGGTTCCCGGACCTGGCCGCGCTGCCGGTGACGCCCCTGGGCGCCGGCACCGACCACGCGGCGTTCGACGTGGGCGGGCGGGCCGTGGTGCGGTTCGGGACCGGCGGCGAGTCCGCCGAGGCCCTGCTGCGAGAGGCCCGGCTCACGGCGATGCTCGCCCCGCTGCTGGACCTCGCGATCCCGGAGTTCCGCTGGCTCGCGCCGCCCGCCCAGGGCGACACCCCGGCCATGAGCGGCGCTCCGCGGCTGCCCGGGACGCCGGCCATCGCCTGGGACGGCGCCCTGTCCACCCGGGCGTGCGGCCCGCCGGTGGGGGCCGCGCTGGCCGTGCTGCACGGCCTGGACCCGGCGAGGTTCGCGCGGATCGGCGTGCCGGAGGACCTGGAGCCGGACCTCTCGGACTGGCGCGACGACGCCCTGGACGATCTCGACGCGGTGGGGGTCCTGGGCGCCCTGACCCCGCAGGAGGGCGCGGACCTCGAGCGCATCCTGGTGCGGCCGCTCACCGCCGCCGGCGTGCGTCCGCGCCTGCTGCACGGCGATCTGGCCGCCGAGCACGTGCTCCTCCACGACGACGGGACGCCGGTGGCCGTCATCGACTGGTCGGACGCCTGCCTGGGCGACCCCGCGCGGGATCTGGGCGGCCTGCTGCACTGGGGCGGCGCGCCCCTGCTGGCGGCGGCCGTCACCGCCTACGGTCCGCTGCCCACCGCGGTGGTGGAGCGGGCGCACTGGTATGCGGCGTGCCGCGCGGTGGCCGACATCCGGTTCGGCGCCGAGCGCGGCCTGCCGGTGTACGTGGCCGCGGGCCGGACGGCGCTCACCCACCTCGCCGCCATGTGAGCGGCAGCGCCCGCGGCCACCCCCCGCGGGTGGACCGAACCCGCTGGTGCCCGCCTCGGGGGCGTGGCTATCGTGCGGGCGTGCGGCGAACACGCCTGACGTCGGGCCGCAGCGCCGCGGCCGTCGCGGCCGCGGTCCTTCTCGCCGGGTGCGGTCAGGGCGACGCGCCTCCACCCCCACCGGACGCGGGTGCCGCCGACGTCGGGGACCCGCTGCGCCCGGGGATGGGCAACGGCGGCTATGACGTCGCGTCCTACGACCTCTCGGTGACCTGGAGCCCGGGCGAGCCGGAGATCGACGCCTCGGCCACCATCGGCCTGGTTGCGCTGCAGCGGCTGTCGCGCTTCAACCTGGATCTGGTGGGACTCGACGTGACGGAGGTGACGGTCGACGGTGATCCCGCCGAGGTCGCCCGGGACGGCGACGAACTGGTGGTGACCCCGGCCCGCCCGCTGGCCGACGGGGCACGTGCGGTGGTGCGGGTGCGCTACACGGGCCGCCCCGAGCCCCCGATCCAGGATGGCGGCTGGAGGGACCGCGGGGATTCGGTGGTGGTGTTCGGCCAGCCGGAGTCCGCGGCCAGCTGGTTCCCGGTCAACGACCACCCCACCGACAAGGCCGGCTACACCATCCGGCTCACGGTGCCCGAGGGCGTCCAGGCCGTCGCCAACGGGGCCCTGGCCACCCGGACCCGGCGCCCGGACGGCCGTGTGACCTGGGTGTACCGGCAGCCCGAGCCGCAGGCCAGCTACCTGACGACGGTGGTGATGGGCCGGCTCGAGACCGTGCCCGGCGGCCGCACCGCCGCC
>LNFL01000039.1 GCA_001464275.1 Actinobacteria bacterium Ga0077560
GCGCTGCGGTTCGGCGGACGCCAGATGAGCGACCGGCTGCTCGCCGGGGCGGGCACGCTGGACGCGGACGACCTCCGCGACCTGGACGCGGTCACCGCGATCGGCGTGGACTTCGTGGCCCTGTCGTTCGTGCGGACCGCCGCGGACGTCCGCCGGCTGCGCGACGAGCTGAACCGGCGCGGGAGCAAGGCCCGGATGATCGCCAAGATCGAGAAGGTCGAGGCCGTCGGGGGCCTGGACGAGATCCTGGAGGTGGCGGACGGGGTGATGGTCGCCCGCGGCGACCTGGGCGTGGAGGTGGGCGTCGCCCGCGTCCCGACGCTCCAGAAGGAGGTCATCCACCGGGCCACGACCCAGGGCAAGCTGGTGATCACCGCCACGCAGATGCTGGAGTCGATGATCACCAACCCCGAGCCCACCCGGGCGGAGGCCACCGACGTCGCCAACGCGGTCCTCGACGGCACCTCCGCGGTGATGCTCTCCGGGGAGACCACCGTGGGGCGCCACCCGATCGACGCGGTGAAGGCCATGGCGGAGATCGCCGAGGTCGCGGAGGCCGCCGACCGGCCGTTCCACCTCGACATCGGGGCGGAGCCGCAAACGGTGCCCGAGGCGGTCATCCAGTCGGCGGTCCACATGGCCGAGCAGCTCGACGCGGCCGCGATCCTCATCCCCACCACCACCGGTGGCTCGGCGAGGGCGGCGGCGAAGTACCGGCCCAGCCGGCCCGTGCTCGCCCTGTGCCAGGACACGCTGGTCTACAACCAGCTGGGGCTCGAGTGGGGCGTGGTGCCGGGCATGCTGCCGGACGGCCTCGAGACGCCGGACCAGCTCATCAACGGCACCCTCGCGGGCGGACGCAAGCAGCTGGGGCTCACCGACGACGACCTGGTGGTGCTCACCTACGGCCAGCGGGTGTCCAAGCCGGGGAGCACGAACCTCATCCTCGTACGCCGTCTGGCCGACGGGGGGACATGAGCATCGCGTCC
Organism: Actinobacteria bacterium Ga0077560; assembly: GCA_001464275.1. GTDB lineage: Bacteria > Actinomycetota > Thermoleophilia > Miltoncostaeales > Miltoncostaeaceae. The sequence goes on from LNFL01000039.1 coordinate 990, forward strand.
GGGACACGGGCGACCGCCACCGGTCGCGGTATCGTCCCGGCCAGTTCCCATCGATCAGGAGGCCAGATGGCCCGCGTCACCACCGTCACCCGGTCGTCCCGGCCCGCCGTGAGCCTGGCGGCCGGATGGCCGCTCGCCCGGAGGATGGGGCTGGGTGCGCTGCGGTTCGGCGGACGCCAGATGAGCGACCGGCTGCTCGCCGGGGCGGGCGTCGGGACGGGTGAGCGGGTCGTGGACCTCACGCCCGGGGCCGGCCGGCTCGGCCGCCGGGCCCTGAAGAGCGAGCTCCACGCATGGACCGGGGTGTGCCTGGACCGGCAGCAGGCCAGGCGGGTCGCCGGCGCGGTGCGCGGCCACGGCTGCGCGACGGTCCTGGGGGCGCCGGACCGCACGGGCCTCGAGTCCGGTTCGGCGAGCGTGATGCTGGGCGAGGGACTGCTCACGGGGCTGAGCCGCGCGACGAAGCTCGCGGTGCTGGAGGAGGCGGCGCGGGTCCTGCGTCCGGGCGGGCGCATCGGTGTGCACGAGCTGTGCGTGCTGGAGGGGCCGTGGGGCAGCCTGCCCGCCGAGGAGATCATCGCCGAGCTGTCGGAGCACCGACGCGGCGGGCTGCGGCCGCTGACCGAGGCCGGATGGCGCGACCTCGTGGAGGAGGCCGGGCTGGGCATGGTGGGCACGGCGCTCGGCGCTGTCGAGCTGCCGACCCTCGGGTCGCTGCTGCGGCAGGAGGGTCCGCGCGGCGCGGCCGAGGCCATGGCCCG
>LNFL01000040.1 GCA_001464275.1 Actinobacteria bacterium Ga0077560
GATTTGAAAGGATCTGTCCCTAGTACGAGAGGACCGGGATGGACAGACCTCTGGTGTATCAGTTGTCGTGCCAACGGCACTGCTGACTAGCTACGTCTGGACGGGATAACCGCTGAAAGCATCTAAGCGGGAAGCCCACCTTGAGATGAGATCTCCCACCTCCTTGAGAGGGTAAGGCTCCAAGTAGACTACTTGGTCGATAGGCCGGATGTGTAATCGCAGCAATGCGTTCAGCAGACCGGTACTAATCCGCCGAGGGCTTGACTTCTTTCTTTTTCACACCTTGTGCCCTATGCAGTATTGAGGGTAAGTCCCTCATGAATTCCCGGTGGCTATAGCGAGAGGGATCCACCTCTTCCCATTCCGAACAGAGTCGTTAAGCCTCTCCGCGCCGATGGTACTCCGAGTGAAGACTCGCGGGAGAGTAGGTCGCCGCCGGGTTTGTGTGGAAAGGGTCGTCGTCCGAAGGTCTTGGGCGGCGGCCCTTTCGTCGTTCCCACGGCGCACTCGCGGGGTGCGTTGGTACCATCGCCGACGTGAACACAGACCAGCGGCGCGACGACGTCATCATCATCGGGGCGGGCATGGCCGGCCTCACATGCGGCCACCGCCTGGCGGGCGCCGGGCGCGGGGTGCGTGTCCTGGAGGCCGAGCGGGCCGTCGGTGGGCGCACGCGCACCGAGTGGCACGAGGGCCGGCCGGTGGACCTGGGGTTCCAGGCCCTGTTCAGCCGGTATCCCGAGACGCGGCGGCTCATCCGGGAGCTGGGGATCCCCGCCCGGGATCTGCGTGAGTTCAGCGGTGGGGCGGCGTTCTTCGACGGATCGGGGTGGAATCGGCTGGGCGCGGCGCCGACGTCACTGGCCCGGTTCGGCGCGCTGAGCGCGGCGGACCGCGTGCGACTGGCGCGGCTGGGGGCGGAGGTGCTGATGCGGCCGGCGGAGGATCAGCTGGCCGGCCCCGCGGCGGGCATGACGACCGAGCAGCACCTGCGGGAGCTCGGCTTCGGGGACCCCGCGATCGAGGGCTTCTTCCGCCCGTTCTGGGGTGTGGTGTTCCTGGACCGCACGCTGTCGGCCGACGCCGGGTACTTTCGCTTCCTGATGGCGACGCTCGCGCGCGGGCCCGCCGTGCTGCCGACAGATGGCCTCGGCATGATCGCCGAATGGGCGGCGGCCGGCATCCGCCAGCGGGGCGGACACGTGGATCTCGGGGTGAGGGTGAGTGAGATCCTGCGCGACGACGCCGGAGCGGTCTCGGGCGTGCGGACCGCCGATGGCAGGACCCTCCACGCGCGGACCGTGGTGCTGGCGGCTGAGGCGCCGTCGGCGCGGACGCTGCTGGAGCCGCTGGACCCCGAGAGCGCCCGCCGGGTGCCGGGAGAGCGGGCGACGGTGGTGACGGCGGCGTTCGCCCTGGCGCGGCCCCTGTACCGGGGCCGGGTGATCCTGGTGAACGCGGAGCGGGACACCGGGGACGGGCCGCGGGTGGACCTGATGTGTCAGACGACCAACGTCACGCGGCCGGGCGCCGTGGGCGGACCGCACATCCTGCTGGCGACGACGGTGACCACCCCCGGCGGCGCGTCGGCCCCGGGGCTCGGGGAGGCGGTGGCACGGACCGTGGCGCGGTGGTCGCCCGGCTACGCGTGGGCCGAGCATGCGAGGCCCATCGGCGAGACCGCGCACGAGTTCGCGCAGTACCGCCCGCTGCCGGGTGTGCGCGACGACCTCCCCGGGACCCGCACGCGGGTGCCCGGGCTGCTGGTGGCCGGCGACCTCACGCGGCATCCCTCCATCGAGGGCGCGGTGCGCAGCGGGGCCGCGGCCGCGGACGCCGCCCTGGGCGGGCCGGCGTGACGTGAAGCGCGTCGGGTCACGCAGGGTCTGGAGCGTCCGTGACGTGACCGGCGCGCTGGCCCGGCGGCTCGAGGACATCCCGTCCCTCTGGGTGGAGGCGGAGGTGCACAACCTGCGCGGCCAGCGCGGCCAGGTGTACTTCACCCTGCGCGACGACCACCAGATCGACGCCTCCATGAACGCCGTCGTCTACGACCGGCTGCCCGCCGCGCCGCGGGACGGGAGCCTGGTGCACGCCTACGGGCGGGTGGAGTTCTGGGCCGAGCGCAGCCTGCTGCGGATGCGGGTGGAGCGGATCGAGCTGGCCGGCGAGGGGCTCCTGATCGCCCGGATCGAGGCGCTGAAGGCGGCGCTGGGGCGTGAGGGGCTGCTGGATGCGGGGCGCAAGCGGGCGCTGCCGCTGCTGCCGCGCCGCATCGGGCTGGTGACCAGCGCCTCGGGCGCGGCCCGTGACGATGTGCTGCGGAACCTGTGGGAGCGGTTCCCCGAAGCGGATGTCGTGCTCACCGACGTGCCAGTGCAGGGCGACGCGGCGCCGGCGGCGATCGTGCGGGCGCTGCGGCGCCTGTCGGCCATGCCGGAGGTCGACGTGGTGATCGTGACCCGCGGCGGCGGTGCGCTGGAGGACCTCATGGCCTTCAACTCCGAGGACGTGTGCCGGGCGGTCGCCGCCTCACGGGCGCCGGTGGTGTCGGCGGTCGGGCACGAGCGCGACGTGACCCTCTGCGACCTGGTGGCCGATCTGCGCGTCTCGACCCCCACCGCCGCCGCCCGGGCCGTCGTGCCCGACGCCCGTGAGCTCGCGGCCCGGCTGGAGGGCCTGGAGCTGGGGCTCATCCGCGGCCTGGTGCGTGCCCGGGGCCAGGCCGAGGCCCGCCTGGAGCAACGCACGCCGGCGCTGGCGTCGGCCCTGCGGGGCCTGGGGGCTCGCGCCGAGGGACGGGTGGACGCGGCCGCTGAGCGGCTGGGACCGGCGCTGGGACGGCACGTCGACCGGGCCGCGACCGGCATGGGGGCCCGGCGGGAGCGACTGACGCGCGCCGTGGAGGTGCGGTCACGCGAATCGGCCGCGCGACTGGCCTCGGCGTCGGCGATGCTCGACGCCCTGGGACCCGAGCGGACGCTCGCCCGGGGATATGCGATCGTCCGGGACCCCGCCACGGGCCGACCGGTGGTGGACGCCGCCCGCCTCGACGCGCAGGGGGAGATCACCGTGCAGATGCGCGACGGATCACTCGAGGCCCGCATCACGGAGGTGCACGCATGAGCACGGACGAGGCGATCACCTTCGAGCAGGCGCTGGCCCGCCTCGACCAGGTCGTCGCCCGCCTCGAGGGCGGCGAGGTGGGGCTGGAGGAGGCCGTCACGCTCTTCGAGGAGGGGCAGCGGCACCTGCGGGCCTGCCGCGAGCGCCTGGCCGTGGCGCAGCGGCGCATCGAGGAGCTCACCGCCGAGGGCGGCCCGGCGGCATCCCCGGATCCCGCGCCCTTCTGACGGGCGGGCTCAAGGCGCGGCCCGAAAGCGCCGACGCACGTTGCATGACGCGTCCACGACTGCGGGTGATCCAGGGCGGCGCCGATCAGGCCCCCGACGCGCCCGCGCCCGAGACGGCGCCGACGGCGCCCGAACGGGTCCGGCCGGCACGGCCGGCGAAGCCGGCGATGCTCTCCGAGCCGGTGCGCAGGTTCGATCCGCCCACGCCGCCGCGGCGCGCCGATGTGCGCCTCGGGGGGCCGACCATGCTCACCTGGTTCCTGGCGGTCCTCGGCATCGGCGGCGCGGTCTTCGCGTTCACCGGGCATCCGCTGCTGGGCTGCGCGATGGTCCTGGCGGCGGCCGGCGGGATGGTGGCGCCCCCGGGCGCCCCGCTCGGGCGACGCCAGCGGCTGGTGGGGCTGTCCCTGGTGGCCGGCGCCTCCGCGCTCGCCGCCGCCGACATCGCGGTCAGCCTGCTGGGCTGAGCTCCCGGGCGGGCGCGGCGGCGTTGCGGCGTCGCTCCCAACGCCGCAGCCGGGCGATGTCGCGCTCGATCTGGCCCAACGGGATCTGACACCCGGGGCTCGAGATGTTCGCGTGGCGCAGCAGCCGTTCCTCGTCGGCCCGCAGCGACATCCACTTGGCCAGGACGTCGTCACCGGTGGGCAGCTCGGGCGCCCCGTCGCGCTCGGGAAACCGAACGCAGCACTCGCGGACCGGCGCGAGCGACCGGGGGAGCAGGGCCACCAGCGGCAGGTGGGGGTAGATGAGGTACCGGTGGCGCGGCAGCGCGTCCGGGCCGCGGGAGGGCCGGTGTCCCGCGACGCAGATGAAACCCAGGTCGCGGAACATCTCCCATTCCTCGGTGTTCACGACCGAGCGCAGCAGCTCCAGGGAGCGCCGCTCGGCCTCCGGGCGGCTCACGGGCGCCTCGCGCACCCACGACGGCCGCGTCGTGCGCCGCATCGCCGCCGCCGGCAGCCGGAGGCCGCCGCGCATGGCGAGGGCCAGCGCCCCCAGGCTCACCACCAGCAGCAGGACCACCAGTCCCGCCACCGCCGCCTCGCTACCGGCAGCCGCCGGCGGCGCGCGGCCAGAACAGCACGCGCTCGGCGCCGGAGGGGATCTGATCGAAGTCGGTGACCATCACGGCCTCGCGCCGGCCGCTGGACGGGTCCGCGACCGGGACGGCGGCCCACATGCCCTCGTCGAGCTGACGGCGGAAC
>LNFL01000041.1 GCA_001464275.1 Actinobacteria bacterium Ga0077560
CCAGTCCATGCAGGTCCAGCTGGTGTTCACGACCTCCGCGGGCGGCGGCGACTTCCAGATCGACGACGTCTACGTGGACCCGTACGTGCGCGGATGACGCACCGGTACCGCGGGCCACACGGCCCGCGGTACCACGTGTCCGGTGACGGCCGCGCGCGCCGCGGCGGAGTGAGGGCCCCGACCGGGAGTCACCCGCCCTCCACCGGGCGGCGTGCCCGTCCCCGAGCGCCCGGCCGACGACGCGATCAGCGCGACGCCCGACATCGCACCCAGGCCGCCGCCCGCGCCCCAGGTGTGGGCGTCGGTGAGCGTCACGTACGTGATCTCCTAGCGGGTCAGGCCGAGGAGGCGAGGGGCTCGCGCGGACGCGCGCCAGGCCCCCGCGGCCACGACGGCGGCGGGCAGGATGATCGGCACGACCGGTCCGGCCCACACGAACAGGGCCCCCAGGACCCATCCCGCGAGCCAGCCGGCGGCGCCCCACGCGACGATCCGGGCGGCCGCGAACCACACCGACCGCCGGTCCACGCGGGAGCTCAGCGCCAGCGCCACCAGCGATGCGACGACGGCGACCACCGCGCTGGCGGGGATGACCCAGCGGACGACCTCGAACCATTCGTTGAAGCCATTGAAGCCATCCGGAGGAGCATCCGCCCACCGGGCCCGCGCGTCCGGCGCGGTGAGCGCCCAGGCCACCGCACCCGCGGCGCTTCCGGCCAGTACCGCCACCCCGGCGACCCGCGCATTCAGAGGGATCCGCATACCGGGATCGTAGGTGCCCTGCCGCTGTCACGCCAAGCGCGCGGGGGGTCGGTTCAGTGGCCGCCGGCGCCGGAGCGGCGGGGCAGCGCGTGCATCACCACGATCACCAGCGCCCCCACCGCGACGCCGAGGATCGCCGACGCGCCGGTGTTGACCAGCCAGGCCACCAGGCCCTGCAGCACGCCGATGGCGTCGGCGACGGCCTCCTCCGCATGGTGCACCAGGTCGTAGGGGCCGCTCCAACCGATGTCGTCGAGCCCCACCAGCAGGATGTGGCCGCCCACCCACAACATGGCCGCGATGCCCACCGTGGAGAGCAGGGCCAGCAGCTTGGGCATCCCCTGCACCAGGCCGCGGCCGATGCCCGGCGCGAGCCCGCCGGGGCGCGCGGCCAGGCGCAGGCCCACGTCGTCCATCTTCACGATGAGCCCCACCACCCCGTAGACCAGCGCGGTGATCGCGAAGGCGACCACGATGAGGATCATCAGGCGACTCAGGAACGGCTCGGAGGCCACCTCGTTCAGCGAGATCACCATGATCTCGGCCGACAGGATGAAGTCGGTCCTGATGGCGCCGGACACCATCGCCGACTCCTGCTCGGTCCCGGTGAGCAGGGCCGGGCCGTCACCCTTCTCGTGCTGGTGCCCGGAGACCTTCTCCCAGATCTTCTCGGCGCCCTCGAAGCACAGGTAGATCCCGCCGAGCATCAGCAGCGGGGTGAGCAGCCAGTCCGCGAACTGGCTCAGCAGCATGGCCGCGGGGAGGATGAACAGCAGCTTGTTGCGCAGCGAGCCCTTCGCGATGCGCTTGATGACCGGCAGCTCGCGCTCGGCGGTGAACCCCTGCACGTACCGGGGGGTCACGGCGGTGTCGTCCACCACCACGCCCGCGGCCTTCGCGCCGGCCCGGCCGGCGGCGGCGCCGATGTCGTCCACCGAGGCGGCGGCGAGCTTCGCGAGCGCCGCGACGTCGTCGAGCAGCGCGACCAGTCCGCCGCTCACCGGGATCCTCCGGCGGGCGGGACGACGGCCGTCACGGGCGTCCGGGCGAGATGGCTCGCCGCATCAGGGGTGCGGTGCGCGGGCACGGTGCGGGAGCGTAGTACCTCGGACGCCGTTCTTCATGGGACCCCGATGCGCTGCGGAGGGCCTCAGGTCCCCGTCCGTCCGGCGATGGCGCCGATCACCGCCGCGACCAGATCCCACGGCACCGGCTGGCGGTGCGGGAACTTCAGCGTGTCCTTCCCGGTCCGGTACGGCTGGACCGCCACCTCCAGGTCGCCCTCGAACGCCGGGATGTCGTGCAGGCTGAGGTGCCGCGCCCAGCCCGCGAAGTAGACCGGGTGGCCGTTGGGGAGCCGGTAGGCGGGCATCCCGTACCGGATCGACTCGGTCGCGTCCGGCGCGGCGCCGAGGATGCATCGCCGGATCTCGTGCAGGCGGTCCCGCACGGCGTCCGGCTGGGCGCCGATGTACTCGTCCACCGTCATGTGGGTCCCTTCCGGAGGCCTCGCGCCGGGTCTGCCCTGCTCGCCCGGTCCCGGGTCCATTCTGCATCGCGGTTCCGCCCGGCACCGCCGCAGCGAGCGCGACCTCGGTCGATCACCTCGTGAGCCTGGTCCGGGAGGCGTACGGCGGTCCCGGCCTGGCCGCGACGCGGTCAGTCCCCGGTGCGGGGCGGCAGCAGCACGTTCCCCTCCATGGGCTCGTCCTCGGGCTTGTCCGGGTCGGGCGGCGACAGCTCACCGGCCTCAGGCGCGTCCGGGCGCTCACCGGGGGGCGGTTCGTCGTCCGGCGTCCGGCGGGGATCGTCCTCGTTCATCGTGCCTCCCGTGCTGGTGTGTGCCCGGTGCCTACCCCTCCCGTGGGGCGTGAACCGCGCATGCCGCCGGACCACCGCATCGGCCGCGGACCACCCGGTGATACCGTCGCCGCGTGCCCCGCCCCACCGCAGGCGCCCATGTCTCACGCCGCCGCCGGATGGCCCTGGCGGCCCTGTTGGCGGTGATGATCCTCGCCACCGGCTGCGACGGCTCCTCGGATCCGGGCGGCGGCGGCACGACGACCACCGCCGCCCCTCCCCGTGATGTGGCCGCGATCGTCGCGGACCTCAACGCGTACTGGACGGCCCGCGACGCCGACCTGGGCTTCACGTACTCCCCGGTTCCGGCGAACCGCGTCGGGAGCCCGCGGGATGGGGTCACCTGCGACGGGCGGCCCATCGACCGAGCCGAGGTGGAGGGCAACGCCTTCGTCGATCCCGAGTGCCGGGAGGGGATCCTGGTGGCCTACGACCCCGCCTACATCGGGAGCTCGCTGGTGCGGGCCGAGGCGACCATGGCCCACGAGTGGGGCCACGTCGTGCAGGCGCAGGCGCGCGAGCTGGACCTGAGCGAGGACGCGGACGGGCTGCCCATCGACGCCGAGCTGCAGGCGGACTGCTTCGCGGGCGCCTGGTCCGCCGAGCGGGCCGTCTCGGATCTGGCCGACCTGCGGCGCGACACGGCCCGTGCCGGCGACCCCCACCACGTCGACCTGGAGGATCCGGACGCGCACGGCACCCCGCAGGAGCGGGCCACCGCGTTCGACGTGGGGGTGGAGGGCGGCCCCGCGGCCTGCGTGGACGAGCTCATCGACGCCCTGCCCTGACCCCGGCCGGGGGTCAGGGACTCAGCCGAGCGGTGGTGCGATGCGCTCCCGCACGCGCTGCATCTCCCCGATCTCGGTGCTCTGCGACGCAACGATGCGCGTGGCGAGGTCCGCCACCTCACGCCGCGGCGTCCCGGCGAGCACGGCATCTGCCATCAGCAGGGCTCCGGCGTGGTGGGGGATCATCATCCGCAGGAACACCCGGTCCGGTTCGCCGGTGGACTCCAGCTCCCCCATGTCCATGGACATGCCCATCATCATCATGGCGCCCGACATGGGGATGTCCGGCGGGTCCTCGCCGAACCGGTCCCGGTACCAGCCGCGCATCTGGCCGATCTCGCGCTCCTGGTCGGCGAGCACCTTCCGGGCCATGCGGGTGACCTCGGGCTCCCTGCCTCGCGCGATCTGGATGCGGGCCATGTCCACGGCCATCCGGTGGTGGGGGATCATCATCGCCAGGAAGGCCCGGTCGCTCATCGCCATCACGCGATCGCCGCGCATGCTCATGCCCGGCATCCCGCCCATGTCCATCATGGGCCCCGACCACGACGTCCCCGTGCCGCCGGGCATGTCGTGACCGGACATGCCGTGGCCGCCCGAGTGGTCACCGCCCTGGGAGACGGCGAACGCCACCCCGCCGCCGACCACCAGCACGGCGGCCGCCACCACCCCGACAAGCCTCGTGCGCGTCACGATCATCCCCTCGCCGCCGGCTCGCGGCCGCGCCCGCGGCTCGGGCGACCCGCGGTCACCGCGCTCCAATGTGCCGCGCCCGTTGCGACCCTTCAAGGGCCTTCGGCCGATCGGGTCGCATCACGTCCCGCTGGAGAGGTATCGCTGAGCCGTCGCCGGCACCGCGGCAGCGCGCGCCGCCACGGCAACCCCAGAACGCAGAAAGCCCCGCCGAAGCGGGGCTTTCGTGAGGCGCGCCAGACAGGACTCGAACCTGTGACCTTCGGTTTCGTAGTTCGGGGCCAGGATCTCGTGTCGTCTCGGGTGGTCTGAGCTTTCGGCTCTGCTTCGGGGTTTCTCGCCCGTTCAGCGCCGATTCGTCTCGTGTGATCTCGGATGGTCTCGCTGACACCCCCGGCTCGCCGGGACATGACCTCAACGAGCAACCCGATGTAGCGTCACCCCACCAGCGACGGAGCTACACCACGTCCCGGGGCGCAACTCGAAGTGTTGCTCACTTCCGCGTCGCATCGGCACCTTCGACGAATCGTCGGGGCGCGGGTCATGGTGCGCGGGTCGGCGGCTCGCGGAGTGAGCCGGTGTCACTCCCTTGCGGACACGCTTCGCCCAAGAAAAAACCCGGGGCACGGCGGCCCCGGGTGGATTGACCCCAGTATCGGGAAGCCGGTCGCCGGAGTCAACAACCGCGGCAACCAGCACTCCACGGTCGCGGTCACCACTTCCTCGGGCGCTTGATGCCCGCAATCTCATCGGGGAGCTGGCAGGCGGAGAGCTGAGCCAGGTCGAGCTGGTGGAACCAGTGGCCGCAGCCGGGCGTCATGACCGGGCGCAGTGAGCCGTGCACCGGGCCGTACGGGCTCACGGTTCCCACCGGCATCCGGGCTCGCACCTCGCGCACGGGGAACTCGAGGTCGGAGTCGTTGGAAATCACGACCGCGGCATCCATGGCACCGGTGAGCGCGTCGATGAGCAGATGCGAGGCCAGATTCACATCCGAGCCCTTCTCCTCACGGATCGACACGCCGACCATCTGCAGCCGCCTCCCTGCAAGGACCGGCCCGCCGTCCGGACCGCGCGTTGCGCGTGGCAGCTCCCGGTAGCGCTCCTTGAACAACCCGAACTCGATGCGGTCGACGGTGCACGACACCTCCAGCGCCCGCAAATACGCCGCCTGCCGGGCGTGGTTGTCCGGGTCGCCGACGACCCGTGCGGTGCAGTAGGTCAGGTGGTCGACAACCGCATCGCGGCCCATCCAGCGCTGCTCGATGATCCGCACCGCCAGGGCGCGCAGGTCGAGCCACTTCCACTGCGGCACCTTGCCGCCGGCGTGCCGCGCCGCCAGGCGCTTGCCCCCGTAGTAGAGGTTGAACCCGTCGACGTAGACACGGACACGCATGCCCGGTCGACCCTAGGAGGTGCCGCGGTCGGATCACGACAAGGGGCCGCGTCGCACGGACGAAGGTCGGCACTCCGAAATCCGGCCCGGCGCGACCGGTACAGGTAGGGCCTCAAATGGCAGGCCCATCACGAGGGACGGAGGCACCCTCTGGATCTGCTCTCGATCGAGCGGCTGGTGTTGACCCCACGCTGGCACCCTGACACCCGCGAGGACCGACCAAGCCACCCCAGAACGACGAAAACCCCTCTCTCAAGGGGTTTTCGAAGCGCGCCAGACAGGACTCGAACCTGTGACCTTCGGTTTCGTAGTTCCGACTCCGAATCTCGTGTCGACTCGGGTGATCTGAGTTTTCGGCTCTGCGACGGGGTTCCCCACCCGTTCGGCGCCGATTCGTCTCGTGTGATCTCGGATGGTCTCGCTGACACCCTGCTGACACCCCCGGCGCGTCGGGGCGGGGAGGTGACCGGGAAGGTAGCGCCGGCCATCACGCTCCCGCAGGACCCCGACCTGCGCGCGGTGATTCTGCAGGCGATGGCCGCCGCCAGGTTCAACGAGCAGACCAGCGAGCCGGTACCGGAGGTGTCCCCCTCCCCTGCTCCCGATGCCCCTGCGCGGCTGAGTTCGGATCGAGCCTGCATCGAGAGCAACCTCGCCCGTAAGGGCCTGTGGAACCCCGGTGCCAGCTACGGCACAGGAATCGTCGAGCTGATCGCCAACCACGACCGCCTCGGCCTGGTGCAGCGCATCGACCCGGGGCCGCCCCTTGGCGGGGTGTCGTTCGACGTGCTGGTGTGGGCCTGCTCACGCTGGCGCGAGCTCGGCACCCCGGATGCCAGGCACATCCCGTTCACCCTCGCCGGTCTCGCCGAGGACCTGGGGTGGCGAAAAGGCGGCGGTGCCGCCACCGACCTGGCCCGGGCGGTGGACTCCCTCACCCAGGCGACGTTCCGGGCCCGCGTGTTCAACGCCCGGCTGCGGGAGGTCAGGATCGACACCTTCGGGCTCCTGGACCGCTGGGAACGCGGTGAGCGGGCCCGTCCGGGCCGGTGCTCACACGGCGGGATGCTGGTCCTCGGCGACTGGCTCCACGAACAGCTCCGGCGAGGCCACGTCACCTACGTCAGCTGGCGACAGCTCCGGGCCCTTCGCGGCCACACCGCACGCCGGTTGTTGGTGTTCCTGGAGGCCGAGCGGTTCACCGGGCTCTACCGGCGCACCATCGACCAGGCGCTGCTTGCGACCCTCGGGGTCACCGCCAACCAGCCCCACCACCAGCGCGCCACCCTGCGTCGCGCTGCGGATGAGGTCACCGCCAATCAGAACCGGTACCGGCGGGTCAGGATCGAGGCCGGGGAGCGTCGGGACACCCATCTGCTGGTCGCTGAACGGGTCCGCACTGACCAGGGCAGTCCGTGCGATGCACCAGGGCAGTCGGTGCGATGAACCAGGGCAGTTCATGCGATGTGACCAGGGCAGTCGATGCGATGGTCGGCGGACAAAGCACCTGGAAAAGCGGCATCTACCGAAGCCCCAGTCCGTTGAAGTCCGTTCTTCAGTCCTCGCGCGCGTCGGTGGCTGGCCGGCGCGCGAGACCTACCGCCCACGCGGTGCCCCGGGGCTCGATGGCCTTCCTGCCCGACCGCGATTCGGGCGGGAAGGTCCTGGGCTGCCTCGGGTTGCCGCGAGAAGGGACTGAGGGTGCGGTCAGTCGGCGGCAGCTCGAACGCTCTCCCCGCCTGGCATCTTGCATCCTGCGCCCGCAGGCCACACGCTGCGGCAACACAAGCAAACCCGGTGTCCCAAACGCGACACCGCTATCCGACAACCAGCCCGGTCGCGTACATCAACGCGAGCCCGGTGAGGATCCCCCCGGCGCTCAGCGGGGACAGCGCCCGGGAGCCGGCGGCGCCATCCCGCAAGCCGGGCAGGAGTTGCACGCACACTTGGACGATGGCCCCAACACCGAACCCGAGCAGGAAGGCCGCCAGAGGCGCACTGAAGGCCACCCCGCCGATCCACGTACCCAAGATCGCCGGGACGCCAGCCAGCAGTCCAAGCCCGGCGAGCCGCGTCCAGGAGGCCGGCTCACGGGCAACGGGTGCGATGATCGCCAGACCTTCGGTGGTGTTGTGCAGAGCGAAGCCGATCACCAGGAAGGTCCCGAGCGCCAGCTCACCGATGGCGTAGGCGCTGCCGATCGCGAGACCTTCGCCGAGATTGTGCAGTCCGATGCCCGTCGCGATCAGCAGGGACATACGGTAGCCCTCCGCCGTGCGGCGACGACCGCGCAGCCATGCGTCGACGCCGGTGAGTGCGATGTAGGCGGTGACCGCCCCCACGAGCACCAGGGTCGGGCCGCCGAACGCCTGCGACCCGGTGCCGGCCACCTCCACCCCCTCCACCGCCGCGTCTGCCGCCAGGAAGGCCAGAAGCCCCACGGTGAGGGCGAGCAAGAACCGGATCACACCCGACCGTGCTCGTCGCGCGAACGGAAGCCACAACATGCCGATGCTCACCGGGATGACACCCACGTAGATGCCAACGAGGCCCATGAGGCCCAGAAACGAAGCGCTGGCCGATGGTGTCTCCGCTGCAACCTCGATGGGGGCCGCCACGACCCCGCCGGTCGAAGTGAGCAACCCGACCTCGTAGGCCTCGCCCTCGATCCACGCATACGGGACAGTGATCCGTCCCCCTTCCAGACGTCCCAACCGGAGGGGAAGCGGCTCCGCGCCGGGAAGGTAGGCGTCATTGACAACGACCTGGGCGACGGTGACCTCGTCGGGGCCGTCGTTTCGTACGTGCACCTCGATGACGCCGGGCCGCAACACGGTGCGTTCGACCGCGACGTCTTCCACGGGGATCCCGTTTCGGTCGAGTCCCGGTCCGCCGGACCACAACAGCGCTCCGGCGAGCACGGCGGCCAAGAGCAACGGGATTGCACCGAGGACCCAAGTGGGGATGCCGGCGTGCCAACTCCTCCCCTCCGGGCGGGGCATCATCCGGAGACCTCGAACAGCCCGACCCATCCGAGCTCGGCGAACTCGGATTTGTGGGCGTGGAACATGTACCGGCCGGCGTGCGGGAAGCGCACCTCCAGGATTCCCCGCTGCCCCTGCACCTGGCTGATGGTGTCCGTGTACTCGACCGGCGTCAGCGATGTTCCGGTGGGGAAGTGGTGGAAGAAGTTTCCGTGCAGGTGGAATGAGTTCACCGGGTCGTACTCCAGGACGTTGACCAGGTAGATCCGGACCAGTTCGCCCAGGCGGACGCGGATGGGTTTCTCGAAGTACGCGAATGCGACGGTGTTGACCGCATAGACCTCGTTGGCGCCGTCGAAGTTGGTGTCGAATGCGTTCTGCACCATGACCAGCTCCCGCGCGGGGGGACGCCCTCCCGGCGGGTCGATGATCATCGCGCCGTACAATCCCTTTGCGATGTGCATGGCCAACGGGAACGAGTGGCAGTGGTACAGGTGCAGCCCGAACGGCTCCGCGGTGAAGGTGTAGGTGAACTCCTCGCCCGGGTGCACGAGCCCACCCGGGCCGGTGCCCGGCACACCGTCCATCTCGGCGGGATGGATGCCATGGAAATGCATCGTGTGGACGTGCGTGCCGCCATTCAGGAACCGGATCCGCATGAGGTCACCCGCCGTCGCGCGGAGCGTGGGCCCGGGGACGCGGCCGTTGTAGGTCCACGCCGCATACCGCACCCCGGGGGCCACCTCGATCTCGCGGTCCTGAGCGACGATGGTCCACTCGCGCACCGTCCGGCCACGCGCGTCCCGGCTCACCGTGCCCCGATCGAAGTCCTCGAGGATCGCGTGCGGGTCAAAGCCATTGACGGCTGGGTCGACGGCCCCGGCGGTCGCCGCATGGTCGGTCGTGACGCCGTGTCCGGAGGACCCGGGAGGGGCCGCGGCGGGGGCGGGCTCGACCATCTTGGCGGTGAGCGCGAGGCCCGCGGCCGCCGCCGCAGATCCGAAGAGCGTGGCCCGGGTGATGCCATCCCGCCTCGTCTCATCCCCCATGGGACAGCATTTTAGCCTTGGCTAAATCACGGGGCAAGCGGCCCCGCCGAGCGCCGCAGGCCTGGCGGGTCCGCCCGGCATGCGGCGAGTCATCGACCGGGCCCCAATGCCGTTTGGGCCGGCTCCACGGTCGACGGTCCGGCGGAGCCCTTCGCCAGGCTGCGGCCCGGGGGTTGGGCGACCAGCACGGACGCGACGACGACGATCACCACCGCAAGCGCGAATTCGAGGGCCGCGGCGCGTCGCACCCGGCGCAAGCCGTCGAGGCTGGTCCGGCGCATTCGCAGGAGGGAGTTCAGGATTCGCCGGTTGTGGAGTGCGAGGGCTCCGACCGGGATCAGCAGGGCGAGCTTGATCAGCACGCTCTGGCCGTGAGCGGTCTCCCACAGCTGTGCCGGGTCCGAAAGCTCTCCGGTGGTTCGGACCAGGCCGGAGAGCATTGCGACGACGAGGGTGACCAGGGCAACCGTCGAGAACCTGTGGAGCACCTCGGTGGCGCGGCGGCGACCGTCGCGCCCGAGCCGCGGCAATCTCCAGAGCGCCAGCGCGGTGAGCGCGAGACCGGTGACCCATGTGGAAACCGCGAGGAGGTGGACGGCGTCGGCGGCGATCTGGACGCGGGGCGCGGGGGTCACGCTGGCATGGCCCTGGGCGGAGATCGCGATGATGACCGCCGTGACCAGGCCGCCCAGCAGAACGGCGGGCGTGCGACCGAATCCCGCTCGAGCTGGGGTGGCGTCGCTCCGGCCGCCCTCCCTCATCAACAGGGACGCGGCGAGCACGAACACGGCGAACAAGAGCATCGTGCGAATCGTGACGAGATCGCCGAGGCGGGTGGTGCCGATCGTGGTGCGCAGACCGTCACCGTCGGTGAGTGCCGTTGGGACCGTGGTGCCGAACACCTGGGCCGAGTACACAACGACCATGAACATCTCGGCCAGCATCGCTCCAACCGCCAGGATGCCGGTGCCCGCCCAGAAGACATCCTGACCCCAGCTGAGAATGGTTCGCCCTTCGTCTCCCTCCGGTGGGCGGCGTTTCCAGACCGGGGCCCACACCAGTAACCGAAAGGCAATGAGTCCGAAGAGCCCCCCGAGGAAGCTGAGCTCGGCGAATCGGGATGCCACCGCCCACGCGCCAGTGCGGGATGGGCCCTCGGAGGGCGCGCCGGCCAGATAGGGCTCTTCGAGCGGGCCAGGCCCGATGCCGAAGACATAGTTGCTGCCGATGATGTGCGCATCGGCGCTGATGAACTTGATCCGCACCGTGTACGTCCCATCGGGCAGTCCCGGTTTGAGGGGTATCTCGAGAACCCGTCTATTGGTGGCGCTCACCTGGGCGTTGCCGTTTAGGACGCTCGTGCCGTTCTCGTCCACGACCTGGGCGTCCTCGGGAGTGAGGATGCGGATCTCCTCGCTATACAGGAGTGAGATCTTGTCGGGGGCTTGGTCCACGAGGGTGCTGGGCGGGGGGGAGATCTCCTCGGGTATGGCGTGCCCGGCAGCCATGGCGGGCAGCAAGGCAAGTGTCAGTACGGTCAGGGCCAGCGCGATCCAAGAGCCTGTGGACGCGCGGGGAATGGCGGCGGGTGGGTGGGACATCGCCGTACGGTATCGCGACCAAGGGTTGACGCGGCAGGTGCGAGGGCGGATAGGTTGCCGGGGCGGGTCCTGCTGATTGATCCAGGTCTTGTCATCCAGACCGGAGGTCGCCCCTGCTTCGCCGACGATTTTTCCGAACCGACGTGGCGCTCGCCGCGTTCTTGCTGTGCGGGACCGCGGGCGTCGCAGGCGCAGTTGAGATCCCCGCCTCCAATCCCGGCGCGGCCCAAGCGCCGCCGCCCGCTGCCGCTGGTGGACACCCGGTGCACCCCATCGGAGCCGTCCCGCTCACGCTCGGCGCACGCGGGCACATCGTGCGTGACCTACAGCGTGAGTTGCGCCGCCGGGGCTTTCGCGTTCGTATCGACGGGACGTTCGGGCCAGGGACACGCGTCGCCGTGATCGGGCTGCAGCGCAGACTCGGACTCCGGCGAACCGGCATCGCGGATCGGGTGCTGCTGCGCCGACTCGGCATCCAGACCGTCACCGCCGCTGCCGCCCCTGCAGCGGCCGTCCCCGCGGCGGGCCGGTATCTGCGGATGTTCCCGGTCCTGTCCGGGTATTCCTATACCGACAGCTGGGGCGCACCACGCAGCCAGGGAGGCCATGAGGGCACGGACATCCTGGCGCCCCGCCGGACCCCGCTCCTGGCGGTGACCGACGCGACGGTCGACCATATGTCTCGGGCCGAGACCGGCCTCGGAGGGATTCGCATCTGGTTGCGCGACGCCGAGGGAACCACCTACTACTACGCCCATATGGAGGCGATCGCCGGGGGTCTGGATGCCGGGGACCCGGTCACCGCCGGACAGATTCTCGGAACCGTGGGCAACTCCGGAGACGCCCGGGGCGGACCGACGCACGTGCACTTCGAGATCCATCCCGGTGGCGGGGCGCCCGTCAACCCCTACCCCGAGCTGCGCGCGGTCGATTCCGCTGCGGCGGGCTGAGTCGCCTGATGCGCTGATGTCAACTACCCTCCAGCGCATGGGCCTCCACGCCGACCGGGCGGGCGCGATGCGCCGCGGCATGCTGGTCGCCGCGGCGATCACGGCGACCTTGGGTGCCCATACGGCGATCGGGGGTGGGCCCCCCGGCCCGATGACGCTCATGTTCGCGGTCGCGGTCGTGTCCGTGACGTATTGCGTCCCGGCGCGGGGCGGCGTGTGGCGGCGCAGCGGGTTGCTGCGGCTGGGGGCACTTGGGCTCCTGCTGCAAGCGGTTCTGCATGTCGGCATGGCCGGTGCCCCGTGGGCGTTCGGCATGGCGATCGACGCCCACGATGCAAGCAGCCTGCGGGCGAGTGTGCTCGCGCACCTCATCGCGGGGGCATCGCTGGCAGTCCTGTGCTGGCTGGGTGAGCGCGCCCTTGATGTCATGGTGGTGCTCGCCCGATGCGTGCGCCGCCACCTGGGGGATGGACTCCGCACGACCGCAGGCCGCGCGTGGCTGCAACTCACCGACACCGCCGGCACTCCCGGCCGGTCCGCGCTGGGCCGGGCGATCTCCCGCGGCCCCCCGGTGATTCTCGGCTAGTCCCGGCCGCGGCACTCCGCCGCGGCGTCCGACAAACCGGAGGCATCACCATGAACGCCCGCGCCACCGTCGCGGCAGCGGCGAGCGTGCTTGTACTGGGCACCGTCGCCACCGCCGCCGCTCACACCGCGCTGCGATCCTCGAACCCGGCCCCCGGGGCCACGCTGGCCCGGTCACCCGCCGTGATCGTCTTGAGCTTCAACGAGCCGATCCGTCCCCGGAGGGTGACGGTGCTGGACCGGCGGTCCGTGAATCTGGTGACGGCCGCCGCACGCGACGCGCGGGATGCCCGCCGGGTGCGGGTGCGGGTCCGCCGAGGGGTGCCCGGCGTCCACCGGGTCCGCTGGACGGTCGCCGGTGCCGACGGGCACCTGATCAGCGGCGCCTACACGTTCCGGGTGCGATGAGGGGCCTCGCGACGGGCCTCGTGCTGACCGCATCCCTGGCGTTGGCGACGGTGCCCGCGGGGGGGCACATCGATGTCGTGCCGGACCGGGCGGTCCGGGAAGAGGCCTTGCAGCTCACCTTCCGCGTTCCGAACGAACGGGAGGTCCCCACGGTGCGGGTGCGGATCGACTTCCCCGCTAAGTTCACCGTGTACGCGCTGGGTCCGCCGCCCGCCGGGTGGCGCCAGCGGCAACGCCTGGCGCCCGACGGTCAGGTCATCGGGGTGGTCTACAGCGGCGGGGTGGTGCCGGTGGGGGAGTACCGGGACTTCACGGTTCTCGCCACGCCGTTCGATGCCGGGACGGCGGTGTTCCGCTCGTACCAGACCTACGCTGACGGCAGGACCAAGCCGTGGACCGCACCGCCGGAGAAACCCGGTGAAATCACCGAGGAGACCGGCATCACCGAACCGGGCGCCTCCGCCGCAGTGCTGATCCAGACCCCCGAGGAGGCCACCGCCAGCGCTCGCGGCGGTGCAGGTGCGGTCAGCACCATCCGCACCGAGAGTGGGGCCGCGACCTGGGTCGGCATCATCGGAATCCTGGTCGGTCTGGTCGCCTGCCTTGCCGCCGGGTTCCTGTGGGCCACCCGCCCGGTCGCCCTCCGGCCGGACGAGGATGAGCCCGCCCCAAATGGACCGGAGCGATGACCGCCCGCCGAGCGACGACTCCGTGCTTTCGGCGCTTCCTCGAACGCGCCGGCAACCCCCTCTCGAGGCATCGGTGACCGGCGCAGGGCGTGGCGCCCTGCTGGTGCTGGTGCTGGTGCTGGGTTCGTCGGTGCTTGCAGGCGGTGGTGCGTCGGCCCAGCAACCGGCCGACGATGGGACTCGCGGGATCGAGCGGCGCCTCCAGGACGCCGAGGGGCGGCTCGACGCCGCCCGCACCCGCGAGCGGGTGCTCACCGCGCAGGTGCGGGCCTATTCGGGCCGGATCCGGCAGGTCACCACACAGCTGGAGCCGCTCACGGCACGCCTGGTGGCCCTGCAGGCGGACGCTGCGGCGCTGGAGCGTCAGCTGTGGGCACTGAACACCTCCCTGCGGGGCGCGCGCGAGGAGTTCAACCGCGCCGAGACCCGGTTGGTGCAGCGCCAGGGAGACCTGGCGGTTCGCCTTCGAGAGATCTATGTCCGCGGTGCACCGGACCCGTTGCTCACCGTGCTTGGGTCCGGCAGCCTCACCGACGCCCTCGATGCAACGGACCTGCTCAAGCGGATTGGGGACCGCGACGCCGAGCTGGTGACCAGTACCCGAGTCCTCACTGACCGGGCACGCGCCCGGCGGGACGGCGTGCGGGTGCTGCGTGATCGGGTGCAGCGCCAGGAACGCCGCGCGCAGGCTGCCGCTGACCAGTTGCAGGCGATCACCACCGAGCTCGCGGCGCGCCGGGCGCAACTCGAGCGGGAACGACGCGGACGCGATGCCCTGCTGGCCCGGGCAACGGGGAGGCGGGCGGACGTCGAGGCCGAGACCGAGGACCTGCGCCGTCGTTCGGAGCGGCTGGCCGCCCGTATCCGGCGGGCGCAGTCCGCCGGGGCGGTACCTCTGGATCCGACGATCTCCGCGCAGGGGATGATCTACCCGGTCAACGGTGCACTGACCTCCGGGTTCGGCCCGAGGTGGGGCCGGATGCATGAAGGCCTGGACATCGCGGTTCCTACCGGGACCCCGGTTGCGGCCGCCGCATCGGGGGTCGTGCTGTCGGCCGGGTGGGGTGGCGGATACGGCAACCTGGTGGTCGTCGACCACGGCGGAGGCGTTGCAACCGCGTACGCCCACAACAGCAGTATCAACGTCACCTCGGGGCAACGGGTCGAGCGGGGGACCATCCTCGCGCTGGCCGGCAGCACCGGCCGCTCAACCGGCCCTCACGTGCACTTCGAGGTCCGCGTCAACGGGACTGCCACCGACCCGATTCCATACCTATGACCCAGGCCACATCGCCAAGTGCGAGTCGCGGGCGCCTGGGTCGGGTTCTGTTGGTCGCCATGACGGTTGTGAGCATCGGACTGCTGACGGTGGTTCTGATGGTGGGGATGACCGCGCAGGGTGTCGATACCCGCATCGATCGCGCGATCGCTGCTGGGGATCGGGCGCCTGCACCGGACTTCACGCTGCCGGTGCTCACCGGGGCCCCAAATCTACCTGCGGTGGGGGCGCCGCTGCGGCTCACCGACCTCCGAGGCCGGGTCGTGGTTCTCAACATCTGGGCGTCGTGGTGCGACTCCTGCCGGGACGAGGCCCCGATCCTGGAGTCATTGTGGCGGCGATTCGGCGACCGAGGAGTCATCGTGCTGGGCGTCAACGTCCGGGACATCGAGGACCGCGCACGGGCCTTCGAGCGAACCTACGGCATCAGCTTCCCGTCGGTCCGGGACGGCAAGGGCGACATCATGGCTCGCTACGGCGCCACCGGCGTGCCGGAGACATTCATTGTCGACCGCGCCGGACGGGTCGCCGCGGCTGTCCGCGGCCAGCTGACCACCGGCGGCGCGGACAACGCCGGGGGGTTGAACAGGGTGGTGCTGCAGGTCCTCGCGGAGCCGCCACCGAGGAGAACCAAGTGATCCTGGCCGGGCCCGGCGTGCTCCGGGACCGACGCTAGGGGGCGGTGCAGTACAGGCAGTCCTCGCCGTGGTTGCGTCGGCGCCTGACGTCCCGGGAAGGAGACAACAACCAGGCGTGGCCCGCCTGGCGGGCGACGGGACGTCCGCGAACCAACCGAAGCCCGTTACCAACGACGATCAGACTCGCCCCGACATCCGCGACGACCGCGCCCCACAGCGGGAGTCCGCCGCCGGCCAGCAGGAGCGCCGCCGCAGCTTTGCTGATCAGAGAGAACCAGACGTTCTGGCGCACCACCGCCTGTGCCCACCGCGCGAGGCCGATCAGGCCCGGGATCTTGCGCAGGTCATCGCCCATCACCGCAACGTCGGCAACCTCCAGCGCGGTGTCGCTTCCAGCAGTCCCCATTGCAACGCCCAGCGACGCAACGGCAAGGGCAGGAGCGTCGTTGACGCCGTCGCCAACCATCGCCGAGGCCGCCAGGGACTCGACGTAGGCGGCCTTCTGGGCGGGAAGCAGACCGGCATGGACTGTGCTCACGCCCACCTGGGAGGCGACGCCGGCAGCGGTCAACCGGTTGTCCCCGGTGAGCATGACCGTCCGGACGCCCATGGCGTGGAGGGCGGCGATCGCCTCGGGCGCCTCAGGCCGGATGGTGTCGGCGATGGCGATCACGCCGACGACCTGATCGTCGACCCCGACCGCGACAACCGTCTGTCCCTCTCCCCGGAGCCGGGCCGTGATCTCCGCGAGATCCCCCGGCACCGAACCGACGAGCCGTGGGTCGCCGACGACGACACGATGGCCGTCCACGGTACCCGCCGCCCCGAGACCGGTGCGCGCCGCGAAGTCGACCACGGGCCCCACCAGGAGGCCTCGCGCCAGGGCTGCGGCTGTGATCGCCGCGGCAAGGGGGTGTTCCGAACCACCCTCGACCGCTGCCGCGAGTCCGAGCATGGCGTCCTCCAGCTCGGAGGAGGTCGAGTGCACCGACGTCACCACCGGGCGGCCGTGTGTGAGCGTCCCTGTCTTGTCCAGGGCGACGGTCTGCACCGCCGCCGCGGCCTCCAGATGCGCCCCACCTTTGATCAGCACCCCCGCCCTCGATGCCCGTGCGAGCGCGGAGGCGATGGTCACTGGGGTGGAGAGGACCAACGCGCACGGACAGGCAAGGATGAGCAGTGCCAGGGCGTCATAGAAGGCGGTGCTCCACGCGGTACCCAGCGCCGGCGGGGCGAGCACCGCCACCGCGACCGCCGAGCCGATCACCGCCGGGGTGTAACGGCGGGCGAAGGCATCCACCCACCGCTCGGACGGGGACCTACGCGCCTGGGCCTCGGCGACCATCGTCGCGATGCGGTCCAGGGTGGTGTCGCCGGGCGCGCGGCGCGCCTGGATGACCAGCATTCCCTGCTGGTTGAGGGTGCCGGCGAAGACCGATGACCCCGCGCCGACATCCACGGGAACTGACTCGCCCGTGATTGCGGCCTGATCGACAGCCCCGGCCCCTTCACGAACGACGCCGTCCACGGGGATGCGCTCTCCAGGCCGCACGACCACCACGTCACCGACGACCAGGTCGGCCACCGCCAGGTCAGTTTCAGTGAACACCGCGAACGGCCCATCACCGCTACGCCGCCGCACGCGTGCAGTGTTGGGCGTGAGACCCACCAGGCTCGCCAGCTCGCGGCGGGCCCGCTCCCCTGCCCGCCCCTCCAAGATCTCTCCGACTGAGAACAGGACGACCACCAGCGCGGCCTCCGGCCACGCCCCGATCGCGGCAGCGCCGATTGCCGCGACGGTCATCAACAGCTTGATCTCCGGCCTATGGGTCGCCAGCAACGCGTGCACACCGGCCCGTGCGATCGGCACTCCCGCGAGAAGCACCGCCGCGGCATACAGGGGCGTCGCCGCGACGCCGCTCGCCAGTCCCACGATCATCGCGAGCACCGTAAGCGCCGAGGCGATGACCGTCCTGCACAGCCGTGATGGCCAGCGCACCCGTTGGCGGTGGCTGACCGAACCGGAGATCCCGTAGCCCAACCTCGTGACCTGCGCGCGAATCCGCTCCGGGCGAACCTCTGCTCGTTCGTACTCGACACGCATCGCACCCGACGGGAATCCCACCGTCACATCACTCACGCCCTGCAGCCGGGAGACCGCCCGCTCCACCGTGCGCGCGCAGTCCGCACAGTCCATCCCCTCCAAGCCGAGCACTTCATGGGCGTATGCGGCCTCCAGGCGGTGCCGCAGTTGCATCACCGCCTGCTCCAGGCACACCCGTGAGCACGACTCGGCGTCGATGCGAACCGCCACGCGCTCCGTATGGGCGGTGGTCTCGACGGCTAGCACGCCCCGGTGCCCAGCGATGCCGTCGCGCAGCCGGTCCGCGCACTTATCGCATCCATCGGGCCCCGCGAGTGCCAGCTCAATGGTCGTTTCGGTACCCATCAGACCGGGTTGCTCTCATCCGTGCAGAACCCGGTGGCCTCAACCTGCAGGGTCACGTGTTCGATTCCGATTTCCTGTCGCAGCAGTCCCGTGGCCCGCCGGAGCACAGCCTCAGACCCCGCAGCCTCCGCGACTTCGAGATGGCCGGTCGCGACCCTCAGCCCGGACGTCAGGGTCCAGACATGCAGGTCGTGCACGCCGCGGACACCCTCGAGTCCGTCCAGGGCCCGGCGCACGGCATCGACGTCCACCTCGGCGGGCGCGACCTGCAGCAACACCCGCAGCGCCTCGCGGCCCAACCGGTACGCACGGGGAAGGATGAACAGCCCGATCCCGACGCCCACAATCGGGTCGGCATACTGCCATCCGGTCGTGAGCAGGATCACACCGGCCACGATCACCCCGACCGAGCCGAGCATGTCCGACACTACCTCGAGGAATGCGCCACGCACGTTCAGGCTCTGTTTGGCGCCCGCGCGCAGCAGCATGAACGACACAACGTTCACCGCCAGGCCCATTGCGGCGACCACCAGCAGCCACGCGCCCGGCACATCGGAAGGGTTCCTGAATCGCGACCACGCCTCCACCAGCACGTACGCGGCGATGCCGAACAACAGCGTCGTGTTGGCCAGCGCCGCAAGGACCTCGAGCCGGTACATCCCGTAGGTCGCCGACGGGGACCGATGGGTTCGTGCAACCTGGATCGCTGCGAGTGCCATCCCCAGTCCCGCGACGTCGGTAAGCATGTGGCCTGCGTCGGAGACAAGCGCCAGCGACCCGACTGCGAAGCCCACCAGCACCTCCGCGACAGTGAACACGCCCGTCAGCAGCAGCGCGACCACCAAGGGCCGCACGTGCCGTCCCGCGGCCGACAGCGACGCGACGTGCTCGTGGTCGCCGCTCATCGTTCCTCGGCGTGTTCCCGGGCCACCGCCAGCAGCACCCGAATGTGATCGTCATCGAGGGTGTAGAAGATATTCCGTCCCTGGCGGCGGTACCGCACAAGCCGTTGCCCTCGCAGCAGCCGAAGGTTGTGAGAGCACGCGGTCGCCGAAAGCCCGGTGACCTCTGAGAGGTCGCACACGCACAGCTCATCCGCCTCCAGCAGGGCGGCGATCAACCGCAGCCGCCCCGGATCGGAAAGCAGCCGGAACGTCTCGGCGAGATCGACGGCCACCGCCTCATCAAGTGCACCACGCGCCCGTGCCAGAGCTGTCGCGTTGGCCTGGGGTGTGCACTCCCCATCCACATCATCCTGAACCGGTACTGGGGGACGTCGCAATATCTTCACAGGTATGAAGGTATCAGGCCGGACACCGTCGAAGGGGCCGCCGGAGGTCTCGCCGGGAGGCGCGGCTTGCGTCCGGGTCGCCAACCTCGCAGTGTGCATCGTTCTTGAGGACTAACCTGCTCCCCGAGCCCAACCGGAGGGCTACGTGCCGATGGCCCGATCGGCGCGCCACCCAACTGCGGCGCCTCCGCGAGACCGCAGTTGATGGTGCTATCGCTTGAGCAAGCGCCCGACGGCGGTCATCACCTCGGCGTGCTTGGCGCTCCGGTCGTCCTCGGCCGCATCCATCACGCAGTGTGCAACGTGGTCGTCCAACAGTCCGAGGGCGACCTTGTCGAGTGCCGCCTGGATCGCGCTGATCTGCGTGATGATGTCGATGCAGTACCGGTCGCCCTCGATCATCCCGGTGATCCCGCGGACCTGGCCCTCGATGCGCGCCATGCGCTTGAGGAAGTCGTCCTTGGACCCGGCGTAGCCGTGCTGTTTGGTTCCCATACTCGGACGTTACCATACCCCGGCAGGGTAGACATACCCATGGGGGGTAGGGTACTTTGAGGGCGAGGACAACGATCGAGGAATGAACATGCCCGCCACCGAGCTTCGCCACGACGTGCCCGGCATCAGCTGTGCCCATTGCCGGACGGCGATCACCGAGGAGGTCTCCGGGGTCCCCGGGGTGACCGCCGTCGAGGTCGACCTGGACGCGCGCACCGTGACGGTTCGCGGTGACGGCCTGGACGACGCCGCGGTTCGCGCGGCGATCGAGGAGGCCGGGTACGAGGTGGCGTCATGACGGGCGCGACCCGCATCGCAGGTTTCGCCGCGGGGGTGGTCGCCGTCGCCGGCGCCGCCGCCGCGGTGGGCCTGGCGGTCGGGCCGATCGACCGTGGTCATGACACTAGCGCCGGCCACGGCGGCGCAGGCCACACCGCGGCGGCCATGGATGACCATGGGTCACCGCCGGGCCTGGCGGTGACCCAGGACGGCCTGAGCCTGGTACCGGCCGTGAGAACCGCGGTCGCCGGCACCGCGACCCAGTACGCGTTCCGGATCGTCGGGGAGGACGGCGAGACGGTCCGGGACTTCGACGTCGAGCACGACCGAGCGATGCACTTGATCGTGGTCCGCCGGGACCTCACCGGCTTCCAGCACCTGCACCCGCGCATGGACGCGGACGGCACGTGGCGCACGCCGTTCACCCCCGATGCCCCCGGCACGTACCGCGTCTTCGCGGATTTCAGCCACGAGGGGCGCTCCACGACCCTCGGGGTCGACCTCGGCGTGCCGGGTGCGGCCGGTCACGCCGAGCTGCCGGCGCCCGCGGAGGTCGCCTCCGCGGGCCCGTACACCGTCCGGCTGCAGGGGTCCGCCGTGCAGCGCGGGGCCGAGAGCGACCTGGCGTTCCAGGTGAGCCGCGACGGCGAGCGCGTGGAGGACCTGCAGCCGTACCTTGGCGCGCGTGGCCATCTGGTCGCCCTGAGAGAGGGGGACCTGGCATTCCTGCACGTCCATCCCCTGGATGACGCCACCCCGGGCCCGTCGGTGCGGTTCCGGGTGGAGTGGCCCGGCGCCGGCCGGTACCGGCTGTTCCTGCAGGTCCGGCACGACGGCCGGATCGTGACCACCTCCTTCACCGTGGAGGTCCGGGCATGAGCACCACCAGCCCACCGGCCGCGACGACGCGCCTGGAACTGCCGGTCAGCGGCATGACCTGCGCGTCGTGCGCCGCGCGGATCGAGAAGCGCCTCAACCGCCTCGACGGGGTCGAGGCGTCGGTCAACTACGCCACCGAGACCGCATCGGTGGTCTTCGACCCCGCCACCACCTCGCCGCAGGACCTGCTGGACGCCGTCGCGTCCGCCGGGTACTCGGCGACCCTGCCCGCCAGTGGCCCTGCCGCCGAGGACGCGGAGGATCCCGCGGACCGCGAGCTGGTGAGCCTGCGGCGGCGCCTGGTGGTGTCCGCTGTGCTGTCCGCGCCGGTGTTGGCGCTGTCGATGGTCCCCGCACTTCAGTTCGACTTCTGGCAGTGGCTGGCCCTGCAGCTGGCCGCCCCCGTGGTGCTGTGGGGCGGCTGGCCGTTCCACCGCGCCGCATGGGTGAACCTCCGACACGGCGCGGCGACCATGGACACCCTGGTGTCGGTCGGCACCCTCGCAGCCCTGGGCTGGTCGGCGATCGCACTGTTCTTCCTGGGTGCCGGTGACCCCGGCATGCGCATGAGCTTCGAGCTCATCCCCTCGGGGGAGGGCGGGGCGACCCACATCTACCTCGAGGTCGCCGCCGTCGTGGTGACCCTCATCCTCGCGGGCCGGTACTTCGAGACCCGCGCCAAGCGCCGTGCCGGCGCCGCACTGCGGGCCCTGCTGGAGCTCGGGGCGAAGGACGTCGCGATGCTTGCCGCCGACGGCACCGAGGAACGGGTTCCTGTCGACCGCCTGCGCGTGGGCGACCGGTTCGTCGTGCGCCCCGGCGAGCGTGTCGCCGCCGACGGGGAGGTCGAATCCGGAACCTCCGCGGTCGACCAGTCCCTGCTCACCGGGGAGAGCATCCCGGTCGAGGTCGGGCCCGGAGACGCGGTGGTCGGTGCGTCGGTGAACGCCGGCGGCCGGCTGGTGGTCCGCGCGACCCGCGTGGGCTCCGACACGGCCCTGGCCCAGATCGCCCGCCTGGTGACCGAGGCCCAGTCCGGCAAGGCCCCGGTGCAGCGCCTGGCGGACCGCATCTCGGCCATCTTCGTCCCGGTGGTCATCACCCTGGCCGCCGCGACCCTCGCGTTCTGGCTGGGGGCCGGCGCCGACGTGCAGTTCGCGTTCACCGCCGCCGTGGCGGTGCTGATCATCGCCTGCCCGTGCGCCCTCGGGTTGGCGACCCCCACCGCTCTGCTGGTGGGCACCGGCCGGGGCGCCCAGTTGGGGATCCTCATCAAGGGCCCGGAGATCCTCGAGTCCACTCGCGTGGTCGACACCATCCTGCTCGACAAGACCGGCACCGTCACCCGCGGTCAGATGGACCTCGTGGACGTCGCCGTCGCCGGCGGCGAGGACCCCGCCGAGGTGCTCCGCATCGCCGGAGCCGTCGAGGACGCCTCCGAGCACCCCATCGCCCGGGCGATCGCCAACGCGGCACGCGCCGCCGGTGACCGGCTGCCCGAGGTGGAGGCGTTCACCAACCGCGAGGGCCTGGGGGTGGAGGGCGTCGTGGAGGGCCGTGGGGTGGTCATCGGGCGCCCCGCGCTGGTGGCCGACTGGGGCCTGCACCTCGACCCCTCCCTCGATGAGGCCCGCACGGCGGCCGGGAACGCCGGGCGCACCGCCGTGGCGGTCGCCTGGGACGGGCGGGTGCGCGGCGTGCTGGTGGCGGCCGACACCGTCAAGCCCACCAGCGCCGCGGCGATCCGCCGACTCCGGGAGCTCGGCCTGCGGCCGGTGCTCCTCACCGGTGACAACGCGGCCACCGCCCGTGCCGTCGCCGATGAGGTCGGCATCCAGGAGGTCATCGCCGAGGTCCTGCCCAGCGGCAAGTCCGACGTCGTCCGGCGCCTGCAGGACGAGGGTCGCACCGTCGCGATGGTCGGCGACGGGGTCAACGACGCACCCGCCCTCGCTCAGGCCGATCTGGGAATCTCCATCGGCACAGGCACCGACGTCGCCATCGAGGCCAGCGACCTCACCCTGGTCTCCGGGGACCTCGGCGGGGCCGCCGACGCCATCCGCCTGTCGCGCCGCACGCTGCGGACGATCAAGGGGAACCTGTTCTGGGCGTTCGCCTACAACGTCGCGGCGATCCCCCTGGCGGCGACCGGCTACCTGGACCCGCTCATCGCGGGTGCCGCCATGGCGTTCAGCAGCGTCTTCGTGGTCTCCAACTCCCTGCGCCTGCGCCGGTTCACCCCTGTGCGGGGAGAAATGGGGCACCAAACGTGAATCCTCGGTGGTGAGAACCGATGCCGACTGGGCCGATGGAATACCGGGTGCCCGGCTCAGTCTGACGCCGAGCGTGTTTCGTCCGGTGGCCGTGACCGTCAGGCAACTTATGGGGCCCGACTATGCCAGGCACTTGCGGTATGCGTCTCTCCCGGGCGCCCGGCCTCTATGTGTGGTCCGAGCACCGAGGGAGCGTGACGGTGAAGCGTGAGCCGTGCCCGGGGCCCGCGGAAGCCGCGGTAATATCGCCTCCGTGCTCGGTCACGAGCGCCCGGGCGACGGTAAGGCCGATGCCGCTCCCTCGGCTGACCGCCGTCCGCGCGGGGTCGACCCGGTGGAATCGCGTAAAGATCCGCTCCAACTCGGCGGTTGGGATGCCCTCACCGGAGTCGATGACCTCCACTCGAACCGAATCCGGCGTCTGGGAAGCCATGACCTCGATGCGCCCACCAGCAGGGGTGTGCTGGATCGCGTTGTCGAGCAGGTTACCGAGCACTTGCTGGAGGCGTTCGGGGTCCGCGGTGACGGTTATCCGCTCGGGGCGCGACGTGGCCGAGAGCGAGATCCCCTTGGACGTTGCGGCCGGGCGAGCTGCCTGCAGCGCGGCGTGAATCAACCGGACGGCATCGGTGGCGACGGGACGCACCTGCAGCCGCCCCTCCTCCGCCCTGGAAACCAGCGCGAGGTCCTCGGCGAGACGCGACAGGCGACGCGTCTGATCCCGCAAGGTGGTCCAGGTTCCTGGGTTGGGGGCGATGACGCCGTCCGCAAGACCTTCAAGGTAGCCATCGAGCGTCGAGAGCGGTGTTCGCAGTTCGTGCGCGACATCGGCGATGAGCCGGGTGCGCGTCTGCTCGGTGGCCGCCAGCGCGGTGGCCATGCCGTTGAAGGCCCGCGCAAGGCTCGCGAGTTCGTCTTCGCCGACCACCGGGATTTGGATCCCGTACCGTCCCGAGGCGATCTGGGTGGCGCCATCGGCGAGCCGGCGGACCGGAGCGACGATGCGCCGGGTCAGGATGACGCTGATGACGACGGCGGTTGCAGAGGCCGCGGCGATGGCGCCGATGAGGGCGGTGCCGAGGGCGTCTTCGAAGGCAGCGTGGATGTGGGCATCGACGTTGGCCGGGACGCCTCCCAAACGGCCCTCGAGGTGCTGGTCAAAGAGCCACGGGCCAACGGTGGCGGCGACCAGCAGCAGCGTGAGGCTACCGACGACCACCACCAGCAATTGTGCGATCAGGAGTCTGGCACCCAAACTTCGTCGCAGGCGGCTCATCCCGTTCCCATGCGGTAGCCGACTCCGCGCACGGTCTGCACGAACCGGGGCGACGCGGAATCGTCGCCGAGCTTGCGCCGAAGGCGGACGATATGCGCGTCGACCAGGTGCTCATCGCCGACCCAGTCGGCGCCCCAGACCTGGTCGATGAGCTGGCGGCGGGTGAACGCGACACGCGGTCGGGCGGCCAGGGCACCGAGCAGCCGGAACTCCAACGGCGTGAGGTTGATGACGACCCCTTTGATGCGCGCCTCGTGCGCGGCGGCATCCACTTCCAAAGCACCGATCCTGTGGACCGGTTCCGCAGCTTGATCGCCGGCCCGGGGGCGGCGCAGCATCGCCCTAACGCGCGCGGTCAGCTCCCGTGGCGAGAACGGCTTGGTGATGTAGTCGTCTGCCCCGACCGCCAGGCCGACAAGCGTGTCGATCTCCTCCGCTCGGGCGGTCAGCATCACGACGTAGCAGTCCGAGAACGTCCGCAGTCTGCGGCACACCTCGATGCCGTCGATCCCCGGCAGCATGAGATCAAGCACCACCAAGTCCGGGGTGAGGTCCCGCACGCATTCCACGGCGGTCTCCCCATCGCCGGCCTCCGCCACACGGAAGCCCTCCCGCTCCAGGTAGCTGCGCACAAGGTGGACGAGCGGCCGCTCATCGTCGACCACCAGGACCAGGGGCGCCCGAGCTCCTGGCGGGGACCCCGTCATCGGGGTCCCCGCCGTCTCTTGCTCAGCGTGACCATCCGGGCATCATTCCGCCGCGCATTCCGTTCCCCGTCGCCCAGCCGCCGCCGGTGGTGTCCATCATCCCGCCATAGGCCGCTCTGCCCATCATGCCGGGGTTCTGCATTCGGTTGTATGTGACCCCGTTCATCATCCCGGGGTTCTGCATCCGTTGGTACATCGTTCCCTGCCACGCGGCAGCCGACTGACTACCATCGTTGAAAGCGGGCACTGCGACTGCGCTCAGCGCCCCGGCGCCAAGCACGGCCACCACCGCGACCCCGGCAAGCATCGCGCGTGTCATGACCGCACCCCCTGTCCCTGTCGGCCAGCCTCAAGCCGCTGCCGGATCTGATCGTAGGTCTCCGGGTCGACCTCGCCGTTGGCCAGCCGCCGATCGAGGAGCGCCTGCGGGTCGTCCTCAGCAGCCCGCAGCCTCGTGGGGTCAGCGGCTCCGGAGACTTGCGACGCCCCCGGAAAGATCCGGGTGACCGCCCAGGCCACCACCGCGATCACCGACACCCACAGCGCCACCATCAACAGCCACCCGAAGGGTGACATCGCACCCCATCCACCGTTCATCATCGTCGTCTCCTCTCACTCGCTGTGCCCCGAGTATCTCCACGCGGCATTGAGCACAGATGCGTGGACTCATGACATTTCGATGACAGGGACCAGAACGAGCCGGTAGCCGTGCCGTCGGGCGGCCCTCAGCACCCGCCGGTCGGCGACCTCAAGCGCGTCCCCGACGCCGCCGATGGGTTGCCACCGAGTCCTCACTCCGCAGGGATGACGAAGATGAAAAAGCTCGTGTTGATTGCCGTGCCGCTCCTGTTGGTCCTCGGTGGGGCCGCATTTCTGATGCTCAAGCCCGGACCGCCGCCGCCGGACGAGAAGGCGCTTGCGAAGGAACCCGCGGCGGTCTACACCATTCCCTCCCCATTCGTCGTGAACCTCGCTGATCGAGACGCGAGACGCTTCGCGAAGGTTGGACTGGCGCTGGAGGTCTCCGCCCTGTCTGCGAGCCTTCTTGAGGAAGGCCCGAAGGAAGAGCCAGTGCATGTCGATATCGAATCGGAATTGCGGGACATCGTGATTGGGGTCCTGCAGACCCAGACGGCCGCCCAGCTTCCCACCGCCGCGGGGAGAGAGCGGGTTCGCAAGGCCATTCTCATGCGAGTGAACGCCGAAACTGAGCTGAAGATCACGAACGTGTTCTTCACCGAGTTGGCGGTGCAGTAGCGTCGTTTCAGGCTGCGACCCGGCGATGCGCCCTCGCACGTTCGCGGCCCTCCGTGGCTTCTCAGCTCCCGGAGCCGCTGACGCACTTCGACCTTGCGGGCTCCGATCCGAAGCTCCGTCACCGCGAGGCTGGTCACCGGGGAGCGGCGTTGGATGAAGGGCTCCTGTTGGCTGCAATCCTGGCTCTTCGGGCATTCAGGTGGGTAGCGCCACGGGGATCCGGCCGCACACCAGGGTGATCATCGCCAGCAGCGATGAGAGCCGTCGGTAGCCGCGGGCG
>LNFL01000042.1 GCA_001464275.1 Actinobacteria bacterium Ga0077560
TCGCCATTCGCGCATCGTGCGGCGGCTGACGCCGGCCAGCTGTGCGGACTCGATCTCCGACATCCCGCGGGCGAGCATCACCATCGCCAACCGGTGACGCGGGCCGAGGCGCTCCAGCGACTCGTAGACGACCGCCATCTCCCAGTCCCGCTCGCACTCGGCGAGCGGTGTCGGCCCCTCGGCGACCATCGCGTCCAGGTCGTGGTCCGGAAGGCTGAAGGTGTCGGATCCTTTCCGAGCGAGGCGGTCCTTCCACGCCCGCTGCATCACCCTCCAGAGCCAGTACTCGGCCTGGTTCTCGTTGCGCCCCTCGAAGACCTCCGGCTTGGCGCACGCGAGGGAGAACGCGTCCTGCATGAGGTCCTCGGCGTCGTGCCGGTCGCCGGTCAGGTTGAACGCCGCCGCGAGCAGGCGCGCGCCGCGTGATGCGAACACGCGGTCGACGCCGAGGATGGTCGTCGGTTGTGGCGCGGCGATGGCGGTGGTCACGGTGTCCGTCTCGTCCTCATCCAGGGACCGCCGGTCCCGAATCCGAGTGGTCATCGAACGTAACCCCCTCGTGGGCGCTGTTGGAGTTTTTCCATACTTTCCGACGGGTCGATCCGTCCAAGTGGCTAGCCCGCGCCGCCGGCCGCGAGGCCGAACGCGGTCATCGGGTCGCCCCGGTCGACCGCGATGTGCAGATGGGGTACGCCGTTCGCGCTGCCCGAGAGCCCCACCGCCACGCCCGCGGCGATCCGCGCACCCGGGCGCACAACCGTGGCCAGATACGAGAGGTGCGCGTAGTACCAGCGCGGCCCGCCGTCGCAGATCAGGGTGAACCGGAGCCCTCCGAAACGGCTCGAGTCCGCGGCGCCCAGGCTTCCGACGTTGGGACCGATCGTGCCGGCGCACACCGCGCGCAGCGGTGTCCCGGTCCGCATCGCGAAGTCAACCGCGTTGTCGGACTGCCAGTTGTCCGGCCAGGCGTTCGGATCATGGGTCGATCCGGGCGCGTTCGGTGTCCCGACCACCTGAGGCGCGACCGCCATCGGCAACGGGACGGACCCCGACGGGAGCCGTCGACCGCACTCCTGTGCGTCACTCGCAACCGGCGCGGAGGGGTTCCCTCCGAGCTCCCGGTAGAGGCTCTCGACGCTCGCGACCCAGGAGGTGTTAAGACCGCTCGGGTCGTTGGGGACGCCGATCGGAGCCCACTTCGCTCCGATGGCCGCGATGGTCGTGCGGCCGTCCGAGAGGTACGACGCCGCCAGGAGACGTGCCGCTTCCCGGACGCCGGCCTCCCAGTCAGGAAACCGCCGCCCGGGGCCCATCCCGAACGCGTTGTGAGCCTCGACTCCACCGCCGGCCGTGCCCAGCGCCGACTCCTGGGCCGCGATCGCGACCAGCAACCGCGGATCCACCCCGGCATCCCGTCCGGCCGAGACGAACACGTCGCTCAGGTTGATCAGAGGTGACTCCGGCTGACGTCGCCCCATCCAGGAACGCAGGCCTTCAGCGGAGGCGTCACTGCAAGCCGCGTCCTGCGCGCCGGCGGCGGGGGTCTGCGCGGAGTTCGCCAGGAGCATCGCCATCGCCATCACCGGCGGGGCACACACCAAGCCCAGCGCCACTCCCACAGCCCACGTCCTGGTCCGCATCCCACCTCACCGGATCGCCCGCTTCCGAAGGGAGATGGGAAATGCGGCCCCCGTGAGGGGGTGACCGACCACACACGCACCAAGGCGACCGAAGCGCCCCTCCTACCCCTTGACCCCGTCCCGCCCGCACCTCCCTCCCCTCCCCACCGCTCCGTTCTCACTCCGACCAGCCATCCATCCAGTCCCGCGTCCCCGCCACAGACCCACCCCAATCGCACACGAGCACCGTCGCCAACGCATTCACCGCCAATTCCCAGGGCACACATGCACGGGGTGCACCCCCTCCACTGAAACCGCTCCCCCATCTCCTCATCGATGGGAGCGAACCGAGGAAGCGACTACCGGGTACCGGCCTGGGAGCCGGCGTGCTGAGTCTGGTTCGCCTGCGCCCCGACGGTGCGGAGCGCACCTACTACGAGCGGGCCGTCGCCAGCAGCCGCGAGGACTACTACGCCGGACGCGGTGAAGCTCACGGCGAGTGGACCGGATCAGGCGCGCGGGACCTCGGCCTTGCCGGGCAGCTCGTCGATGGTGACCTCACCGCGATCCTCGGCGGCCGCCACCCCGGCACCGGCGATCAGTTGCGGCGCCTTCCCGAGGCCCGGGAGGTCACTCGGACCAGCATCGACCCGCACACCGGAGACCTCGTCCCGCGCACCGTCGTCCACCGGCCGGTGTCCGGGTTCGACCTGGTGTTCGCCGCCCCCAAGTCGGTGAGCCTGCTCTACGCCCTCGCCACGCCAGAGGTGCAGGCACAGGTCGGTGAGGCGCACCGTGCCGCATGGCGGGACGCGCTGGAGCTACTCGAGGACGAGGCGGCCGTCGTGAGGGTTGGCCCCGGCGGCGTCCACCGCGAACGTGCGGGACTCATCGCTGCGGGATTCCAGCACCGAACCAGCCGTGAGGGCGACCCGCACCTGCACACCCACGTCATCGTCGCCAACATGGGGCGCGCCGCCGACGGACGGATGCGTGCACTCGATGGGCAGCCGCTGATCTGCGACTGGCGCCAGGCGGCCGGGTACCTCTACCAAGCCCGCCTCCGCCACGAGCTCACCGGCCGCCTCGGCCTGCAGTGGTCCGAGGTCACCAACGGACAGGCCGACCTCACCCTGTTCCCGACCGAGGTGCTCGAGGAGTTCAGCACGCGTCGCCGGCAGGTCCTGGCTCACGCCGCCGCCGCAGGCGCCACCACCCCCCGCGGACTCGAGGTCGCCCAGCGCGCGACCCGCCCCGACAAGCATCACCTCGACTGGAGCGACGCCGTCGAGACCTGGCGCGCACGTGCCACCGAGCACGGCTTTCGCAATCGGGACCTCACCGACCTGCGCGCACCCGCCCCCAACCCCACGCACCCCCATCCACGCGCTCCGCACACGCACCCCAGCACCGGAGGCACGACCGCACACCCGGAGTCCACGCCGGGCGCCGCACCGGGCGGTGGCCCGTGCAGCGGCGCGCACCTCCACGCACCCACCTTGCCGACCGAGACGACGATCCGGGGCTCCCTGCTTGACGTCGACGGGCTGACCGCCACCTCGCAGACCTTCACGCAGGCCGACATCCTCAAGGCCATCGCATCCGCACACCCCGACGGGGCGCCCGCGCACCACCTGCGCACACTCGCAGAGCGAATCGCGGCGGACCCCGAGGTCATCCCGACCGGGGATGCGATCCTGGGCCGGGCACGACGCCTCACCACCCGCGACATGCTCACCGTCGAACGTGCCGGGCTGGCGTCCGCGGTGCGCGGGCGCGGCACCGAAACCGCGCGCGCCGGCAACGAGCACCTCACCAAGGCACTCGAGCGGAGCGAGCCTCCGCTCAGCGACGAGCAGGCCCAGGTCGCACGCATGGTCGCCGACCACCCCGACCGGGTCGGATGTGTCCAGGGTGCCGCCGGCGCCGGCAAGACAACCGCCATCGCCGCCGGTGCGGACGCGCTCCATCGTGCCGGGATCCCGGTGACCGGTGCCGCCCCC
>LNFL01000043.1 GCA_001464275.1 Actinobacteria bacterium Ga0077560
CTGCGCACCCTGATTCTCAAACGGGTCCGCAACCTCAATCTCACGCGCAATCGTCACACCATCATTGGTGATCGTCGGCGCACCAAACCGCTTGTCCAGCACCACATACCGACCCTTCGGACCCAGGGTCACCTTCACGGCGTCCGCGAGCGTGTTCACACCACGCTCAAGCGCCCGCCGGGCCTCCTCATGAAACAGAATCTCCTTGGCCATCCGCCGTCAGCTCCTTTTGCAGCTTCTTCGAGTTGGGAAGGCGCCGACGGCGCCTAGGACGCGACCTTCGCGAGGATGTCGTGCTCGGAGAGGATCAGGAGGTCCTCGCCCTCGACCTTGACCTCGGTGCCGCCGTACTTGCTGTAGATGACCTCGTCGCCCTCGACGAGATCCAGCGGGACGCGCGCCCCGTCGACGTAACGGCCTTCACCGACGGCGAGGACCTTGCCGCGCTGCGGCTTCTCCTTCGCCGTGTCCGGGAGGACCAGGCCACTCGCGGTGACCTCCTCCTGCTCCACTGCCTTCACCAGCACGCGGTCACCCAGCGGCTTGAGGTTCATTCGACCTCCGTCCAGCGTCGTGTTCTCGAATCGTCCGCTCCGCCGCACCTCGGTCCCGACGGCGGCGGCAACGTTTGGCACTCATCACCTGTGAGTGCCAAACCACGATAGCCAACACTCGCGCGCGGCGCCACCCGCACCGTTGGCACTCTCGCCCCGAGAGCGCCAGATGGCAGACTTCCGCCCATGGAGTTCCGCCCCATCGACGACGCCGATCTCGACGACCTGCTGGTCCTGAACCAGTCGTTCGTGCCCCATGTGGGCCCGACCGACCGGGAACGCCTGGGATGGCTGGTGGAGCACGCGTGCTGGGCCCGCACCACACCCGCCCGGGACGCCTTCCTGATCGCGCTGCCGCCGGGGACGGACTACTGGAGCCCGAACTACGCGTGGATCCAGGCGCGCTGGCGGGACTTCGCGTACGTCGACCGGATCGCGGTCTCGACCTCGCTGCAGGGCACCGGCGTGGGACGGGCGCTCTACGAGGCGCTGTTCGCCGACATGGCGGCCGCCGGCGTGGGACGGATCACCTGCGAGGTGAACACCCGCCCGCCCAACCCCGCCTCCATCGCGTTCCACGAGCGCCTGGGCTTCCGGCGCGCCGGGGTGCGCGGCGACGCGAAGGGCACCGTCGCGATGATGTCCCGGCCGCTTCCCTGACCGGTCAGCGCGCGGCCGCGTGCTCCGTGGCCAGGGTCAGGACCTCCTGCGGCGACTCGTCGCGCGCGACGAACAGCCACCAGCGGTAGAACCCGTCGCGCCGGTCCGAGATCGGCACGACCCGCAGGTTGAGGGGGTCCTCCGGGGGCATCCGGAACAGCCCGTCGGCAACGGTCCGGGGCTCGAGCCCCGTGACGCCCCAGTGCTCCATGGCCATCGCGGTGCCGCGGGGCGGGTCGTCCCCGCCTCCGGCGTAGGCCGCGCCGCACCCCGGGCAGATGCCCGGCGCGATGGCCTCGCCCTCGGCCACGGTCACCCCGCACAACGGGCAGTCGAGCCGGGCCGCCACGGTCAGACCAGGATCGGCAGCGCCAGGGCGCCGACGGTGACGGCCACGGCGCCGATCATCGAGACCGGGATGCCGCGGGCCCCGCCCAGGCGCCACACCGCCATCCCCACCGCGATCGCGGCGACGCCGCCGGACAGGGCCAGGATCACCTGCAGCGGCTCCAGGACGCCGCGCGAGATGCCCACGCCGGCCAGGACCGCGGTGAGCAGGCAGCCGAAGTAGACGGTCTCGATGCCGTCCACCAGGGACCGCCGCACGCGGACGGCCTCGTCGGCGACCCATGCGGCGAACACGACGTTCCAGGCCATGAGGACGATGGTGCCGACCGGGCGGTCGCCGTCGACGCCGAACCACTCGACGGCCTCGGCGACGGCGGTGATGAGCGCCACGGCGGCCGCGAACAGCAGGGTCACCGCCGCGATGCGCAGCGCGTCCCGCTGCTGGTCGTCGAACGTGCCGCCCACCACCATCGGCCGGCGGCCGATCACCCGGCCGCTCGCCACCAGGCGGCGCACCACGACGAACCCGACCGCGAACACCACCAGCCCCGCGGTGCCACCGATGATGAGCCCCGGCAGCGCGGCCTTGGCGGGCGTGTCCCCGCCCAGGCGCAGGATGTTGTAGACGATGAGCCAGCCGATCACGACGGACGCGGCGATCCAGGAACCCATCTGGCTCAGCTGGGGCGGGTCCTGCCGGTGCGGTGCGGTCTGGTCGGTCACTCGGCGATCCCCAGTGCGGTGGCGAGCACCCGGGCGGCGCGCCCGCGGTGCGAGATGGCGTTCTTCTGCTCCGGTGTGAGCTCGGCCATCGAGCGGTCCATCCCGCGGGGGATGAACACCGGGTCGTACCCGAAGCCCCCCTCACCGCGCGGGGCCGTCGCGATGTCGCCCGGGCAGATGCCGCATCCGGCGGTCACCTCGCCGTCACCGTTGACGGCCACCAGGACGCACACGAACGCGGCGCGACGGTCCTCGATGCCGTCGAGCTCGTGCAGCAACAGGCGGTTGTTGTCGGCGAACGTGGCGCCGGGTCCGGCGTAGCGCGCGCTGTACACGCCGGGCCGTCCGCCCAGCGCGTGGACCTCCAGGCCGGTGTCGTCGGCGACCACCAGCTGGTCGGGCGGCACCTCGGGGCGCAGGGCCCAGGCCTTCAGGAGCGCGTTCTGGATGAGCGTGGTGCCGGTCTCGTCCACCTCGAAGCCGTCGGGGGCCACGTCGACCTCGGCGCCCGCGCCGAGCATCGGCCCCAGCTCGGACGCCTTGTGACGGTTGCCGGTGGCGAGCACGATCCTCACGCCGACGCGACCGCCGCGGCCTGGGCGGCCAGCAGGTCCGTGATGCCCGCGGAGGCCAGGTCGAGCAGCTCGTCCAGCGCGGCGCGGCTGAACGCCACCTTCTCGGCCGTGGCCTGCAGCTCGATGAGGTTGCCGTCGGCGGTCATCACGATGTTCACGTCGGCGTCCGCCGACACGTCCTCGCGGTAGTCGGGGTCGAGCACCGGCACCCCGCCGACGATCGCGACACTCACGGCCGCGACCCCCTGCCGCACCGGGCTCCGCTGCAGCTTGCCCTGGTCGATGAGCCCGCGCACCGCCAGCTCGAGGGCCACGTACGCCCCGCAGATGCTGGCGCACCGGGTGCCGGCGTCGGCCGTGAGCACGTCGCAGTCGAGCCAGATCGTGCGCTCGCCGAGCGCCTCCATGTCGATGACGGCCCGCACCGACCGGCCGATGAGCCGCTGGATCTCCGACGAGCGGCCGTCGAGCTTGCCCCGGGTCACGTCACGGGTGCGCCGCTCGCTGGTGGACGCGGGCAGCATGCCGTACTCGGCGGTGACCCAGCCGGCACCCTGCCCCCGGCGCCATCCGGGCACCGACTCCTCGACGGTGGCGGTGCAGATCACGCGCGTGCCGCCCATCTCCATGAGGGCGCTGCCGTGGGCGGTGGGCACGAAGCCCGGGGTGATGCGCACCGGGCGCATCAGGTCCGGGGTGCGTCCGTCAGGACGAGGGGAGGTGCTGCTGGCGCTGGGCACCCGCGGAGGATAGACCGCCGGCCCCGACGTCGCAGCCGGTGCCGGGGCGCCGCAGCCCGCGAACCGCCGCCGCCAGCACGAACCCGTCCAGGGCGGCCGCCAGCGACACGGCGATGACCGCCACCGGGTTGCCCGGCGAAGCCCCCGACGGCGACCTGGATGAGGGGGTTCACCCCGAAGACGACCATCCAGACCGGCGCCGCGACGAGGGTCGCCGTGAGCGGGCGGCGCCCGCCGTGACGCAGCGCCAGGCCGAAGAGCGTCTGGGGCACCGCGCAGAACGCCACGAACATCGCGAGGCCGAACAGCGCGGCCCCCCAGCCGGCGTCGGAGGTCCCCCCGGCCATCCCCTCGGGATCCACGAGCATCCCGATCACGCCGCCCGCGCCGAGCACCGGCCCGGCCAGCAGCGCCGCGACGGCGGTGCGCCGCTCGAACGCGGTCCGGGTGCCGGTGATCGGTGCCATACCCACATGGTCTCCCCGCGTGCCCGTCCGCGCTTCGGGGCGTCCGCGGTACGACGTTGCCGTCCAGCCGCAGCGACCGCGGGTACCATCCCGCCATGGCCGACACCGCCGCCGACCTCGCCGACCTGCTGGCCGGCGCACGACACGCCATCGTGCTCACCGGCGCCGGGGTCTCCACCGAGAGCGGCATCCC
>LNFL01000044.1 GCA_001464275.1 Actinobacteria bacterium Ga0077560
GCCGACCGCCATCACCTCATCTCCATGCGCCGGTTCGCGCCGTTCATGCTCAGCGAGCCGGAGGAGCGCATGCTCGCCGAGCGCGAGCCCGCCGCGGGCGGCGCCTGGCAGACGCTCTTCTCCCGGATCACCTCCACCCTCGAGGTGGAGTTCGACGCCGGGGACGGCCCCACGCCGCACACCATCGACCGGCTGCTGGCGCATGTGCGCGATCCCAAGCGGGAGCTGCGCAGGCGCGCCCTCGAGGCCCTCTACGTGGGCCTCGACCCACACGCCGACACGCTGTCGCACGTCTACGACACGCTCGTGGGGGACCGGCTGGCGATGGACCGGCTGCGCGGCCACGAGGACCCGATGGACCGCACGCACCTGCGCAACGAGCTCAGCCGGGACGTGGTGAACCGCATGATGGATGCGGTGGAGGGCAACTTCGGCCTGGCGCAGCGGTGGTTCCGGGCGAAGGCCGCCCTGCTGGGCCTGGACCGGCTGGAGCTGTGGGACCAGTACGCGCCCATCGGCGCCGGCCGCGCCGTGGACTTCCCCGAGGCGCGCCGGCTCATCGACGTCTCGTTCGGCCGCTTCTCACCGCGGATCGCCGACATCGCGGGCGGCTTCTTCGCAGAGCACCGCGTGGACGCCGAGCCGCGGTCCGGCAAGCGCGGTGGCGCGTTCTGCGCGTCGGTGGCCCAGGATGCGTCCCCGTACGTGCTCATGAACTTCACCGACCGCATGGACGACGTGATGACGCTCGCCCACGAGCTCGGGCACGGCATGCACTTCACCCTGTCGGCCTCGGAGCAGACCCCGCTGTCGGTGCACACGGGCCTCGCGCTCGCGGAGGTTCCCTCCACGTTCGCCGAGCTGCTCACGTTCGACCACCTCATGGAGACCGAGTCCGACCCGGCCACCCGCCGCGCGCTCATCTGCGAACGCGTGGAGGGCAGCTTCGCGACCGTGTTCCGGCAGACGGTGCTCGCACGGTACGAGCAGCGCGCCTATGCGGCCCGCGGCGAGGGGCAGACCCTCACGGCGGAGCGGCTGTCGGAGATCTGGCTCGACCGCAACCGCGCCTACTACGGCGACTCGGTGGGCCTGCCCGAGGGCTACCGCCTGGGCTGGTCCTACATCCCGCACTTCATCTCGACGCGGTTCTACACGTACGCCTACGTGTTCGCGCACCTGGTGACGCTGGCGCTGTACGCCAGGTACCGGGCCGAGGGCGCGCCGTTCGCGGAGCGGTACCTGCGCTTCCTTGCCGCAGGCGGCTCGGCCGACCCGGCGGACCTGCTGCGGCCGCTCGGCGTCGACCTCGACGACCCGGACGTGTGGGAGCCGGGCTTCGCGGAGATGACCCGCATGGTGGAGGCGGCCGAGGCCGGCTGACTCCGTCACCCTGCGCCGGCCGCCCGCCCGTTGGGGCGGCGGCCGGCGGAGGGGTGCCGCTACTTCTTGCCGATCTTCTTCTTGGACGCCTTGATCGGGTTGAGCGCCTTCTGGACCTGCTCCGGCAGCTCGGTCATGTGGTAGATCTGGCGGCCGCAGAGCTGCTTGCGCGAGATCTGCGCGTTGCAGGTGGCCGGCGGCTCACCGAACATGATCAGGGTGCGGTGGCCACGCTCGCAGAGGTAGACGAGCGCCTCACGCCGGACCGGTGCGGCGGCCACGACGGGCTCCTCCGCGACGGCCTCGGCCACGGGCTCCTCGGCGGGGGCCTCCTCCTGCTCCTCCACCGCTGCCTCGGCCTCGGCGGCCGGCTCCGCGACGGCGACCTCGGTCTCAGCGGCGGGGGTCTCCTCCACGGCCTCCTCGGCCACGGTGCCCTCGGTCTCCTCGCTCATCCCCAACTCCCTTATTCCATCGGACGACCCGCGGAGGATAGCGGTCCGGGACGCAAACGGTCGAGCCCGGTACGCTCCCGCGCCGTGACGGCCTTCCCGGAGGGATACGACCTGGTGACCGACGAGGTCCACGTCGGTCGTCTGCGGCTCAACGTGACGCATCCCCGCCAGGCGGAGGAGCTGATCGACGAGGAGGAGTACGCGCTCGACGAGCGGCTCCCCTACTGGGCCGACCTGTGGCCCTCCGGAATCGTGCTCGCCGCCCACCTGTCGACCTTGGAGCTCTCCGGGCTGCGCGTCCTGGAGGTCGGAGCCGGGCTGGGCCTGCCGTCGATGGTGGCGCTGCGCCGCGGCGCCGACATCCTCGCCACGGACTGGTATCCGGAGGCGCTGGAGTTCGCTCGCGCCAACGCGGCGGCCAACCGCCTGCGACGGGAGCTCCCCACGTTGGAAGCCGATTGGGGCGACCCGCCCGCCGAGCTGCTGGACGCGCCCCCCTGGGACATGGTGATCGGCGCGGACGTGGCGTACGAGAACCGCCACGGCCCGCAGCTCGCGGCCCTCATCCTGCGGCTGGTCCGGCCGGGCGGCACGGTGCTGATCGCGGATCCGCGCCGGCCGGCGGCCTCGTCGCTGGTCACCGAGATGCGGGAGGCCGGCTGGCGCCACGAGCGCGAGGAGGTCCGGTACGAGGGCCGTCCGGACGAGCAGGGACGGGTGATCTACCTGCACCGGTTCACCGAGCCCCCGCAGCCCCGGCCCTGACCTTCAAGCGTCCGTCGGGATGATCCGATACGATCCCGGATCGAGCGTTCCTCGGTAGCTCAATGGTAGAGCATCCGGCTGTTAACCGGAGGGTTGTAGGTTCGAGTCCTACCCGAGGAGTACGGAGAAAAGCCCTGCACGCGCGGGGCTTTCTTATTGCCCTCGACGGCGGCTACATCGCCAGATTCGCCGCGGTGTCCCCAGCGGTGTCCCCACGCGGCGCGAGCGCGGCATCCAGGCCGGCGCCGAACCCCTCGAACGAGTCGGGCAACAGGTGCCCGTACAGGTCGTAGGTGAGGGCGATCGAGGCGTGGCCGATCACGGACTGCAGCTGCTTGGGGTTGAGGTGCTCGTGGGCGATCAGCAGCGAGACCGCCGTGTGGCGCAGGCAGTGGAACGGCAGGTGCCGGATTCCGGCCTTGCGCAGCGCCCTGGCCCACGCTCCCTCGAGGTTGCGAGGGTCGATGGGCGTCCCGACGTTCGAGGCGAACACCAGGTCGTGCTCGTTGGCGGGCTGGCGCAGCTTGTGGCGGCGCAACTCACCGATGAG
>LNFL01000045.1 GCA_001464275.1 Actinobacteria bacterium Ga0077560
CGGGCCTGGGTGGAGGAGATCCGCGCGGGGCTGCCGGAGCTCCCGGTGGACCGCCGGCGGCGCTGGCAGCAGGAGCTGGGCCTCACCTACGAGGACGCCGAGGTGCTGTCCGAATCGGCCGAGCTGTCCGAGTACTTCGAGGCGGTCGCCGCGGTGGCGCCGCCCAAGTCGGCGGCGAACTGGGTGCGCGGCGAGCTGCGCGCGCAGCTGCGCGAGCGCGGCCAGGAGCCGTGGGAGAGCACCGTCACCCCGGCGGCACTGGGCGAGATCATCGCCATGGTGGAGGCGCGCGAGATCAGCATGCCCAACGCGAAGGCCGTGTTGGCCGAGGTGGTCGCCACCGGCGCCGCCCCGCGGGAGGTGGTGGCGGCGAAGGGTCTCGGCGCGATCAGCGACGAGACCGAGCTCATCGCGATCGTCGACCGCCTGCTGGCCGACAACGCCGCGCAGGCCCAGCAGCTGCGCGACGGCAAGGACAAGGTCGTGGGCTTCTTCGTGGGGCAGGCCATGAAGGCCACGCAGGGCCGCGCCGACCCGGGACGGATCGGCGAGCTGGTCCGCGAGCGCGCGCTGAACGGCTAGCCCGTGGCGGTCGTGGGGGTCAACCACGTGAGCATCCACGCTCGCGACCTGGAGGCCTCGGCCCGGTTCTACGAGGACCTGTTCGGCATGGAGCGCATCCCGGCGCCGGACTTCGGCGCGCCGACCTGCTGGCTGCGCATGGGAAACCAGCAGCTGCACCTGTTCGTGCGGGGCGATACCGAGCCGCCGGCGGTGCAGCACTTCGCGGTCACCGTGGACGACTTCGCCGCGGTGTACCGCGCGGCGATGGCCATGGGGATCCAGGACCCGGTGCCGTTCGGCCACCACGTGTACCGCCTCCCGGACGGCGCGGTGCAGTTCTACCTGCGCGACCCCGCGGGGAACCTGGTGGAGGTCGACCACCCGGACGCCGACGCCCTGGAGCCGGGCCTCATCGAGGACCTGCGGCCGCTGCGGCGCCCGCAGACCGGGGAGCACGCCACCGCGACGCTGTTCCTGCCGGCCCGCTGAGCGGCATTCCCGCCGCCGGCGCGGCAGACTGAACGGCCGTGGACGTCTCCGACATCGTCTCGGTGCTGGTGGTGCTCATCGGCGTGGGCTTCGGCCTGCGACGTGGTGGGCTGCGGATCGCCCTTCCGTTGGTCGTTCTCGCGGCCGGTGTGGCGCTGGTGGACCGGTTCGAGTCCCGTGTGCTCGACCTGCTGGGCAATGCGGTGTGGGCGCCGCTGGTGCTGGTGGCCGGGCTGCTGCTCGCGGTGGCGCTGGCGGCGG
Source organism: Actinobacteria bacterium Ga0077560 (assembly GCA_001464275.1). Lineage (GTDB taxonomy): Bacteria > Actinomycetota > Thermoleophilia > Miltoncostaeales > Miltoncostaeaceae. Next base: position 1,315 of record LNFL01000045.1, read on the forward strand.
CGGCCGGGGAGGCGATCGGGGACGGCGAGCCGCTGGGTCCGGTGGACCGCACCCTGGGCGCGGTGCTCGGTGCCGGGCTGGGCCTGGTGGCCGTCTGGCTCGCCGCGGCTCTCGTGGACGCCTCCGGGCCGGAGGGACGCGATGCGGTGGCCCGATCCGACCTGGCGAGCCGGCTGCTGGACGCCGTGCCGCCGGAGACGGTGCTGGAGCGCATCGCCAGGCTCGACGACATCCCGGTGATCTCGACCTTCGTGCCCACCCGGCGCCCGCCGTCGGATCCGGGGTCGCTCGAGTCCACGGCCGGCCTCGACCGCGTGCGCGCCTCGGTGGTGCGCATCGACACCGACGCGTGCGGCGGGCGCTGGCTCGGCACCGGCTGGGTGGCGTCGCCGGGGCTGGTGGTCACCAACGCCCACGTGGTGGCGGGGGAGGACCGGCCCGAGGTGACCGACGCCGACGGAGACACGCGCACCGGTGAGGTGGTGTTCGCCGACGTCCGCAATGACCTGGCGCTCGTCCGGGTGGACGATCTCGACGCTCCGGCGCTGCGCATCGGGACCGACCCGCCGTTCGGCGCGCAGGTGGTGTTCACCGGCCACCCGGACGGCGGGCCGTTGCGCCACCGCCCGGCCACCTCCGGCGGCATTCAGTCCACCTTCACCACCGATGCGGTCGACCGGCCGGCGTGGCGGACGTTCCTGGTGCTGCGCGGTGAGGTGCGCCCCGGCAACAGCGGCGGACCGGTGGCGGATCGGGCGGGACGGCTGGTGGGCACCATCGCCGCGGGTGACGGCGACCGCCTGGGCTTCGCGGTGCCGGTGGCCGCCATCCGCGCGGCGCTGGCGGCGCCGCGGACGGGCGCGCTGGTCTCGTGCGCGGCCGTTCCGGGCTGAGCGCCTAGGTGTAACCGCTCGGGACGTTGTTGACGGGTTGACTCGGTGAGGACCCCCGGGGTGCTGTGGAGGTGTCTAAGCCTTCCCAGTCCAAGGGGGTCCTCATGG
>LNFL01000046.1 GCA_001464275.1 Actinobacteria bacterium Ga0077560
ACCCGCCTCGAACAGGGCCGCGAGGGCGTCACGCAGGGTCGTCACGCGGTCGAGCACCGGCTCGGCGCGGGCGGTCCCGGCCGGCTCGCCCAGCCGGCCCACCGCCCGCCAGTACCGCGGCCGGTCGTGCTCGTCCACCACCAGGACCGCGCCGTCCAGCGGCTCCAGGTCGCCGCGGGCGATGCGCTCGCGCACCACGGCGGCGGCCTCGTGCTCGCGCACCAGGGGCGCGGGGGTGAGGTCGATCTCCTCGAGGCGCACCAGGCTGAGGCCCTTCAGGGCGCGGTCCGCGCCCACGAAGTCCGCGACGAAGCTGTTGGCCGGGGATGCCAGCAGCTCGGCCGGCGGGGCGCACTGCACCAGGCGGCCCTGATCCATGACGGCGATCAGATCGGCCATCTTCACGGCCTCGTCGATGTCGTGGCTCACGAACACCACGGTCTTGGGCACCTGCCGGTGCAGGTGCAGGAAGTCGTTCTGCAGGCGTTCCCGGGTGATGGGGTCCACGGCCGAGAACGGCTCGTCCATCAGCATCACCGGCGGGTCGGCGGCGAGGGCGCGGGCGAGCCCCACCCGCTGCTGCTGGCCACCCGAGAGCTCGGCGGGGTAGCGGTCGGCGTACTCGGCCGGGTCCAGGCCGATGAGCCGCAGCAGCTCGTCCGAGCGGGTGCGGATGCGGTTCTTCTCCCATCCCAGCAGGCGGGGGACGGTGGCGATGTTCGCGGCGACGGTGAGGTGTGGCAGCAGGCCCACCTGCTGGATCACGTAGCCGATCTCCCGCCGCAGCTCGGCGGGCCGGCGGTCCCGCACCGAGACGCCGTCGATGAGGATCTCCCCGGACGACGGCTCGATGAGCCGGTTGATCATCTTGAGCGCCGTGGTCTTCCCGCATCCCGACGGCCCGATGAGCACGCAGACCTGTCCGGCGGGCACCGTGAGGGACAGCCCCTCGACGGCGTCGCGCGGTGCGCCGCGGTACCGCTTGGACACCTCGCGCAGCTCGAGGACGCCGGCGCGGGGCGCGCCAAAGTCAACCGGTTGGACGGACATGGGGCGACCCTACCCCAGGGTCCGGAATCCATGCGCGGGACCGGCGGCCCGGTGAGTCTTCTCACCGGGCCGACCGATCCGGGTTTACTCCGTGGAGATGTTGGGGTCGGCCTGCTGGGTGACCGGCACCAGCGCCAGGAAGTGCTCGGCGGGCGCGGCCATCAGCGCGTCGACCTTCTCCGCCGCATCGGCCTGGCCGGACTCGGCGAGCGCCGCCCGGTAGGGGGCCAGCAGCTCCACCACCTGGGCCTCGTCCGACTCGTCCAGCTCGACGATGCTCACCTTCGCGGCCTTGCTCAGCCGCCGCCGGATCGCCGCCTCGTCGAGGTTCCACTCCGGGTTCTGGCGCACGTAGACCACGCCGCCGGTCATCCCCGAGCACATCCAGGGACCCGGGTCGCCGAGGACGACGACGCGGCCGCCGGTCATGTACTCGAACGCGAAGCCCTTGCAGTTCGC
>LNFL01000047.1 GCA_001464275.1 Actinobacteria bacterium Ga0077560
GGGGCCTTCAGCACCTGGATCTCACCGCCGAGCGAGCACTTGCCGACGCCGTCCTGCGCGCCGCCGAAGACCCGGATGCGGACCCCGCCGACGTTGAACGCCGCCAGGCCCGAGCCGGCCGCCGCGCCCTTGGTGAACGCCAGGTCCACCATGGGGCCGTTGCCGGTCCCGCGCTCGGCCTCGGTGAGGATCTCCGCGTTGCCGCCGTGGCTGGACCCGTTGCCGTTGCCGACCCCGTCGAACGCCCAGCTGGTGTTCACGTGCGTGTGGGCCCGCGCGATCATGCCGGCGAGATCGACGCCCAGGTTCCGGTCGGCCGCGGTGGTGGTCTCCTCCTCCACCGCCAGGGCGGACCCGGCGGCCAGCCGCTGCGCGGCCACCTCCGGGGCGCGGTGCGGCGGCGGCGGGTTGAACTCGCGGAAGTACCGCGCCTCGCCCGACGGCGCCGTGATGATCTGCTGCGCGACCGGGGTGAGGAGCCCGGTGAGGTCGAGCCGCTCGTGATGGGAGACCTGCACCAGCCGGTCGGCCTGGCCCACCAGCTCCTGGACGCTCGAGGCGCCCATCTGGCCGGCGAGCTCCTTCATGGCCTCGCCCATCTCGGTGAAGTACCGCACCAGGGCCTCCGCCGAGGACTCGAACTCGCGCGGGACGAACCGCTTGAGGCCGCGCTCCTTGGCCTCGTGCTCGTCCTCCATCTGGGTGGCGATGCCCACGTGGCAGGTGTCCAGCTGACAGCCGCGGCAGATGGTGCAGCCGATGGCCACCATCGCGGCGGTGCCGAAGCCCAGCCGGTTCGCGCCGAGGCAGATGAGCTTGATGGCGTCGGAGGCGGACCGCAGGCCGCCGTCGGCCCAGATCTCCACCCGGTCGCGGATGCCCGCCTCGGTGAGGGCGTGGTGCGCCAGCGCCGTGCCGATCTCGCACGGCAGGCCGGCGCGCCGCAGCGCGTGCTGCCGCGCCGCACCGGTGCCGCCGTCGAAGCCGGACAGGGTGATGACGTCCGCGCCCGCCTTGGCGATGCCGATGGCGATGGTGCCGATGCCCGGCACCACCGGGACCTTCACGATGACCCGGACGTGCGGGTTCGCGGTCTTGAGCTCGTCGATGAGCTGGGCGAGGTCCTCGATGGAGTACAGGTCGTGGTTGTTGCTGGGGCTGATCAGGTCGGACCCGATCTGCGCGTTCCGGGCGCGGGCGATGGCCGCCGTGACCTTGGAACCGGGCAGGTGGCCGCCCTCCCCGGGC
>LNFL01000048.1 GCA_001464275.1 Actinobacteria bacterium Ga0077560
TCGGGGAGGCGGCGTTCGCCCGCATCGCCCGCAGGTTCGTCGAACGGCACGCCGGTTCCAGCGCATCCACCGAGGACTTCGTGGCCATCGCGGAGGCCGAGGCCGGGCGCGACCTCGACGCGCTGTTCACCGCGTGGCTCGAAACGCCCGCGCTTCCGGATCGCCTGGGCACGCTGGATCTGCGCGACCCGGCGGCGCCGGGAACGGCCCGGCCGGTCACCGGCGGCTGAGGGCCCGCGGGTCCCGCCGCGGGCCGGCGTCAGCGGGTCGGTCGCTCCGGCAGCTGGAAGCCCACGCGGATCTCCTCCGGCGCCTCGGCCAGGATCTCGAGGGTGCGGATGTCGCCGATCCTGACGATGAGCGCGGTTGGGGTGACCCAGCGGCCGGGCGCGGACTCCACCAGCTCCGACAGGTCCTCGGGGATGGGCGCCAGGGTGATCATGCCGCCGCCGGGCTCGGGCTCCATGGCCGCCAGCAGGAAGTTCTCGCCGTTCGAGAGGGTCACGCGCACCGCCGGCGTCTCGCAGTCCCGCGTGGCCGCGAAGGTGCGGACGCGCTCCCCGATGGCCGCGATGAACGCGCGCTCCCCGTCCAGTTCCACCTTCACGTCGTCCCCCCGCCCAGTCGCAGTGACCGCCGGTCCAGTTTGCCGGACGGAAGGCGCGGCAGGGCGGGCAGCGGCGTGACGGCCTGCGGGGCCATGTACGGCGCCAGCGCGCGGGCGACGTGCCGGCGCAGCTCCGCGGCCAGGCCCTCCGGCGCGGGGCCCTCGGTGACGACCCAGGCGTGCACCCGCAGCAGGCCCGCGTCGTCGGGCACGCCGGCCACGGCGGCCTCGCGCACCGCGGGGTGGTCCAGCAGGCAGGCCTCCACCTCGGTGGGGCTCACCCAGCGGGCGTCCACCTTGAACAGGTCGTCCACCCGCCCGACGTGGCGGTAGGCGCCGCCCTCGCGCACCAGCACGTCGCCCATCCGCAGCCACTCGCCGTGCACCAGGTCGCGGGTGAGCTCCGCCCGGCGCCAGTAGCCGGAGGTGTTGGACGCGCT
>LNFL01000049.1 GCA_001464275.1 Actinobacteria bacterium Ga0077560
CGACATGGCGCTGGTCACGCAGATCATCGCCGAGGAGATGGAGAAGATCCGCGAGGTGCGCGACGGTGACCCCACCGGCGAGTACCAGCGTGCCGCGGACCTCTTCGCGGGCCTCATCGAGCCCACGGAGTTCACGGACTTCCTGACGCTCCCCGCGTACGACCTGATCGACTAGCACCACCCCGGATGGTCCGCGCCTCCCCCGGCACCCGCCGGGGGAGGTAGCGTGACCCCATGCAGCTGGCGATCATCCGACACGGCATCGCCGAGGACGCCGGCCCGGCCACCGGGTACCGCGACGAACCGCGTCGCCTCACCCCCGAGGGCATCGAGAAGATGGAGCGGGAGGCCGTCGGCATCGCCCGGCTCGGCCTGGAGCCGCAGGCCATCCTGTGCAGCCCGCTGCCGCGGTGCGAGCAGACCGCCCACATCGTCGGCGCGCGCCTGGAGGTGCCGGTGGTGACCCAGGAGTCCCTGCGCCCCGGTGCCCGCGTGGAGGCCGTGCTGGACGCCATCGCCGCCTTCCCGGACGCCGAGTGCCTCATGGTGTGCGGGCACCAGCCGGACCTCTCGATGATCACCGCCGACCTCATCGGCGGGGGGATGGTGGATTTCCGCAAGGGCTCGCTGGCGATCATCGAGCTCCACCGCCGCACGCGGGCGGGAGGGATCCTGGACGCGCTCTACCTGCCGAAGGCGCTGCGCGCGCTGGCCTGATCCGGCCCCGGCGGCGGACCGGTCAGAAGCCGGCCCAGCCCGGCCGCGCCGCGGCCTGGCGGATCCACTCCCGCAGGGCGTCCTCGTCGGCCACGCCGTCCTCCCCGATGTGCAGGTACCGGGTGTCGGGATCCTTCGAGGGCTCGGGCGGCGGCGGGTCCAGGTGCGCGCCGTTCAGGAACGTGACCTTGACGTACCGCGTGAAGCAGTGGGCGCTCAGGAACCAGCCGGCGCCCTCCACGCCCCAGAACGGGGAGTTCCACCGGACGGCGCGGCGCACCTCGGGCACGACCTCGGCCACGAGGGCGTCCAGGTGCTCCCCCACCGCGCGCTTCCAGTCCGGCATCGCCGCGATGTACGCCCGCACGGGGGCCTCGCCGTCGCCCTTCGGGATCTGCGGGTTGCCGCCGGACAGCAGCCGCGGCTGCTGCGCCTCACCCGGCGCCCCATCTCCGGCGCTCATCGTGCCGTGCGCTCCCGCATGCGGATGATGCTATCCGAGGGATCGCGCACCGCGCCGTCACGGGACGCCCGTCGTCCTGGTCGGGATCCCGCGCGCCCCGGCGGGCGAGCCGCGGAGCACAGTCACCTTGCGGCCCAGCTCCGAGCGGTTCCCGGCGGCGTCGGTGGCGATCACCCGCACCCGCACCGACCCGCCCGTCGTACCGGGCAGCCGCGCCCGCAGGGTGCTCCAACGCCCGGCTTCCAGCTCACGTGAGGTCGCCTTGGCCGCCTGACGTCCGGCGACCGAGGCGACCGATCGGCAGGCCTCATCGCAGCGGACCAGCAGCGTGATGAATCGTCCGGGCCGGACCCTGGCCGGCAGGCGCAGCGAGATCTTGGGAGGCGTCGTGTCGGGACTCGGGGTGGAGACGGGCGGGTCGGCTGCGACCGGAGCCGCCGCCACGCTGGCCGAGAACGCCGCCTCCACCGAGCCCGCCAGGTCGCTCATGGTCACGTTGAAGCTGGTCGCCGCCATGGCCTGGCCGGGCGTCCCGGAGATGGTGCCGGTGAACGGATCGAGCACGAGTCCCGCCGGGAGGGCCGGGCTGACCGAGTAGAAGGGTGTGCCCGTGCGCCGCACCACGTTCGGCACATGCGGGGCGATCGGCTGGCCAACCGTTGCCGACAACGCTCCGTAGCCAAGGGCCGGAACGCCGAAGCCATAGACGATGTAGACCGAGCCCGATTCGGACCGGCCGTTGTTGCCGGCCCTGAAGGCCCCCACGATCGCATCGTCACGGCCATCTCCGTTGACATCGCCGGCCCCGGCCACCGGGTAGCCCGCGGAGTCGCCCGACACCGCGCCGTCGACGCGAAATCCAGCGGATCCGAGGCCGGCAAGGTCGATGCTGGAGGTGCTCGTCCTGCCGAAGACCACGGAGGCCGAGCCGGAGTCCGAGCGACCGTTGCTGTCGGCCGCCCAGGCCCCCACGATCACATCGTCACGACCATCGCCGTTCACATCGCCCGCCCCGGCGGCCGAGGCGCCTGCCCGGTCGTCGGCCCCCGCGCCATCGACGCGAAATCCAGCGGATCCGAGGCCGGCAAGGTCGATGCTGACGGTGCTCGTCCTGCCGAAGACCACGTAGGCCGAGCCCGAGGAACTGCGGCCGTTGTTGTCGGCCACCAGGGCCCCCACGATCACATCGCCACGCCCGTCGCCGTTGACGTCACCGGCCCCCGCCACCGAGATGCCCGCCAGGTCGCCTGCCGCCGCCCCATCGATACGGAACCCGCCAGATCCGAGGCCCCCCAGATCGATGTTGGCGATGCCCGTCGTGCCGAAGACCACGTGGGCCGAGCCCGAGGAATTGCGGCCGTTGCTGTCGGCCTGCCACGCCCCCACGATCACATCGTCACGGCCATCGCCGTTGACATCGCCGGCTCCCGCCACCGAGGCGCCCGCCTGGTCGTCGGCCGCCGCCCCATCGATGCGAAACCCGGCCGATCCGAGGCTCGCCAGATCGACGGTGCCGGTGCTCGCCGTGCCGAAGACCACGTAGGCCGAGCCCGAGTAACTGCGGCCGTTGTTGCCGGCCGTGGCGGCCCCCACGATCACATCGTCCCGCCCATCGCCGTTCATGTCGCCGGCCCCGGCAACGGACCAGCCCGCCAGGCCGTCCGCCGCCGCCCCATCGATGCGGAACCCGGCCGATCCGAGGCTCGCCAGATCGACGGTGCCGGTGCTCGCCGTGCCGAAGACCACGTAGGCCGAGCCCGAGGAATTGCGGCCGTTGTTGCCAATGAACGGCGCCCCCAGGATCACATCGTTCCGCCCGTCGCCGTTGACATCGCCGGCCCCGGCAACGGACCAGCCCGCCAGGCCGTTCGCCGCCGCGCCATCGATGCGGAACCCGGCCGATCCGAGGTCCGCCAGGTCGACGGTGCCGGTGCTCGCTGAACCGAAGACCACGTAGGCCGAGCCCGAGCTGCTGCGGCCGTTGCCGTCAGCCTCGAAGGCCCCCACGATGACGTCGTCACGTCCGTCGCCGTTGACATCCCCGCCCCCGGCAACCGCGTAGCCCGCCCAGTCCCCCGCCGCCACGCCGTCGATGCGCAGGTTGGCCTGGGTCAGCAGATCCACGGTGCCGGACTGCTGGGGAAGGGCGCCATGGGCCTGCGAGCCGCCCACGAGGGCGAGTGCGGCCAGCAGATGATGGGGGCGAAGCCTCACGGAGGTCGTCCTTCATGGGGGCGTGGACGAGATCCGTGAAGATCTCCTCAACGATCGATCGACCCAGACCGGCGCGGGCTTAACGCGCCCCGGCCGGCGAGCTGCGGAGGGGGTTCACCTTCCGGCCGAGCACATGGGGTTGCCGGCGGTTGCGGTGGCGAGCCGGCGCACCCACGCCGACCCCAGCGGGTGTTGAATGCCACCGTCGAGGCGAAGGAGCTCAGCATGCGGATCCCGGACAGCGCTCGTGAGGTCCTCACCTCGGGGCGACTCGCGCACTTCACGACGATCCGGAAGGACGGACGCCCCCACACGACCATCGTGTGGACGGGCGTCGACGGCGACGAGATCGTCATCGGCAAGCTCTTCGAGGACGACAAGGTGCGCCACATCCGGCGTGACCCGCGGGTGTCGCTGAGCATGGAGGCCGAGGGCCACCAGCTCGGGATGCAGCACTACCTCGTGGTCGAGGGCACGGCGGCCATCACCGAGGGCGGCGCCCCGGCGTTGCTGAACGAGCTGGCCCAGCGGTACGTGGGTCCCGGGACCACGTTCCCGCCCATGCCCGACCCCCCGGAGGGGTTCATCATCCGGGTCACCCCCACCAAGGTGCGCGGCATGGGTCCCTGGGGCACGACGTTCTGAGCCGGCCGCGGGGCCCGGCGGCGCGCGCCGCGGTGATGGCGTTCACCGCGCAGGCGCTGGTGGGCTCGTCCTTCGTTGCCGCCGTGGCGCTGGAGGACTACCCCATCGCCGGCGGCCAGGCGGCGCGCTACGCGCTGGCCGCCCTGGTGATGCTCGCCATCGCGGGGTTCCGGATGCCGCGGCTCACCCGCCCCGACGTGCTGCCGCTGCTGGGACTCACCCTCACCGGGCTGGCGGTGTTCAACGCGCTCATGATCGTGGGCGTCGAGGTGAGCGACCCGGCGTCCATGGGCGTGGTGGTGGGCTGCGTGCCCGTCGTGCTGGCCATACTGGGCCCGTTGCAGCGCGGCATGCGGCCCCGCCCGGTGGTGGTGGCCGCGGGCGTGGTGGTCGCCGCCGGGGCGGGCATGGTGCAGTGGACCGGCGCCGCGCCGGTGCTGCTGGGCGTGGTGCTGGCCCTGGGGGCGCTGGCGTGCGAGGCGGCGTTCACGCTGCTGGCCGTGCCGCTGCTGCCCCGGCTGGGACCGCTGGGCATCACCCAGTGGGCCACGGTGATGGTGGTGCCGATGCTGGGCGCGTGGGCGCTGCTGGTGGAGGGACCGGGCGCGCAGCGGCTGCCGGACACCTCCGAGCTGCTGGCCCTGCTGTGGCTCACCGCGGGGGTCACGGCCGTGGCGTTCCTGTGCTGGTACGGCGCGGTGCAGCGCATCGGGCCGGAGCGCGCCGGGCTGTTCAGCGGGGTGCTTCCCGTGAGCGCCGCCGCCCTGGGGGCGCTCACCGGATCGGTGGCCCTGAACCCGGTGCGGGTGCTGGGAGCGGTGCTGGTGGCGGTGGGGGTGACGCTGGGGATGGTGCTGGGGTCGCGCCGGCGCGGCCCGGCCCCTACCCTGACCGCGTGATCCTCCTGGAGTTCATCGCCGGCGCCTTCGTGCTGCTCGCCCTCGGCGTATCCGGCGTGCTGGGCGGGGTCTGGCGGGCGAGCGCCATCGCCAGCCGCCACGCCGACCGCCTGGGCGTCGGCGTGTTCCGCGGGGGGCTCCTGGTGGAGCGCTTCCGCCTGCCCGTCCTGATGTGGGCGCTCATCACGCTCGCGGCCGGGGTGATCGTCACCCTGGCCGGCAGGAGCGCCGGCCTGGTGCAGGCCGGGTTCTTCGCCGGGGCCGCGGTGGGCGCCGCGGGGCTGCTGCTCATCCCGGTCGGCGCCCGCCGGATCACCGGCGGGCGCTGAACCGGGCGCGAGCGGCCTACTTCGGCGCCGGCGGCTCCCACGGGGTGCCGGGCTGACGCGACGGAGGCGTCCAGCCCTTCGCCGTCATGCCGCTGAGGGCCATCATCTTCCGCTTCGCACCCCACGGGATGCGCGAGTAGACCGGCACGAAGACCTTGCTCCAGAAGAAGCTGCTGGAGAATGCCGGGGTCTTCGCCCCCGCCTCGGGGTACTTGGCGCGCATCGCATCCATGGCCGCGGCCGTCAGGTACTTCTCCGTGGTGGCCCGGAAGCGGCGCTTGAATCCACCCGGCTCGCTCACAGCTGACCGGCCTTCTTCAGCTCGGCGAGCCCGTTCTGGG
>LNFL01000050.1 GCA_001464275.1 Actinobacteria bacterium Ga0077560
GTCACCGCCCGACTCGACCACCAGCCACATGCGCGCTCCCTCCGGTTTCGACCGCTGGAATCTACGACGGAGACCCGTGCGGAGCCAAAGCGTGACCGCTCGATTGACGGGCGGGCGTAGCTGCTATTCTCCGCCCCCGCCGAACGAGGGCGGTTAGCTCAGCGGTAGAGCACCTGCCTTACAAGCAGGGGGCCGGCAGTTCGAACCTGTCACCGCCCACTGACCGACCCGGCGCTCGGGGGTGTAGCTCAGCTTGGTTAGAGCACCGGACTGTCAATCCGGAGGCCGCGGGTTCGAGTCCCGTCACTCCCGCCTCACGAAAGCCCCGCAAACGCGGGGCTTTCCTCGTTCTGGGCGCCGAGTCTCGAGCATGAGAGACGGAAGGCGGGCGGTTCGGAGGGCGTCTGGACGGCACGGGGTCCGGGAGCGCTGAGGACTTTCGGAGGTGGGTGAGCGTCCTCGGCCACACCCGGGTCAGCCGTTGAGTCCCTCGCTGCATCGCTTGGCCGCCGCCTCCTCCTTGGCGGTGAACCGATCGGATGGCGGCAGAACCCTGAGCACCGGGTTCAGGCACTTGAGGAACTTGAAGTAGTCCGGCCGGGAGACGACCTCGCGGACCGCCTTCTGCCGCATGTAGTCCTCCCCCGCGCGCAGGAGCGGGGCGCACACTCGTGTCGCCGTGTCTGTTGCGCCTGCCCAGGACCACGCGTCGTCCTCGGGATACGAGACGAGCGTGGCGCCGTTGGCCTCCATGCACTCGCTGTACCGTGCGTTGAAGTCCGCGATCGTTGCCTGGATCGCAGCGAAGGTCAGCTCACCGGCTGGAGGCGCGGGAGCGGCTGTCGTGGTTCCATCGGTCGTGGCAGGGGACGTTGACCGGTCCGTGTCCCCACCAGGAAGCATCAGCACGAGGCCGACGATCGTGGCGGCGACGGCGGCGAGCCCCCCGGCCGCCCCGCCGACCCGGCCCGCCCTGAGCCGAGGGCGCTTCCGCTGCCCGGCACCGGTGCGAACCTCGCTCCAATCCGGTGCCGAGTCCTGCGGCAGGAGATCCAGCAGCGCCTTCCGGGCCCGCTCTTCAGACTCGTTCACGAGCATTCCTCCAGGGCCGACCGCAGTGCACGGTGGGCGGCGTTGAGCGTCGAGCCGACCGTCCCCTCGGACACCCCCATCACCGCGGCGATGGCCGCGTAGTCCATGTCGGCGTAATGCCGGAGGAACAGGGCGGTCCGCTGCTTGACCGGCAGTCGGGCGACCGCCGCCCGAACCTCCGGATGCCCCATCGACATCGCCGGAGCAAGGCGCTCCGCTTCCCCGCTTCCGCTGCCGCGCAGTCGGTCGGCCAGCCAGGATCGACGTCGCACCTCGCGCGCCGCGTTCACCACCGCTCGCCACACCCAGGGCTCAATGGAGCCCAGGTCCCTCGGTCCGGGTGACGCGAGCATCTGCATGAAGGCGTTCTGGACGGCTTCCCGGCCGGCCTCGGAGTCACCCGCGATGCCGGCGGCGGCCGCCACCAGGCGCGTGAACAGGCGCGTGTAGGCGGCTTCGAGCGCCTCGGTGAAGTCTCCCCGGGTCTCCGTGCCGTGGTCCGACGCTGCTGAGGTGTCCGCCATCTATCCCTACAGACAATCGAGCAACCGATTTCCTTCAGCGCCCCGCCCCTCGAGACCGGTCACGGCAACCGCACTCCGTCGCGTGCACCTCGCGTGCGAGCTCCGCCCTGGGCGCTCGGGCTCCTTCGGCGGGGCGCGTCGGTCAGGCTGAAATGTGCCGAACGGAGATCCCAAGCCGCGTTGCGTGGTCCGCGAGCCGGCCGTCCAACGTCCACAACTCGGCATCAAGTTCCTCAGCCAGCACGAGGTAGGACGCGTCGTACGCCGCCCTCGTGCCCTGCCGTCCCGCCATCCGGAGGATTCGGCCCTCGCCGGGGTGAGGGTGCAGCGTGATCGGGAGGTCACCGACAGCGGCGAGACCGGCCAGGGCGGCCGACTCCGAGATCTCACTCGAGAAGACGAGGCTGCGCACGGCACTCTCCAGCTCGAACGGCATCAGGGCCGGTGCGTGCAGGTCCACGCGCTCGCGAATCGCGGCCGTCAGGTGCTCGCCGATCTCCGCGTGACGGGCGCCGCCCGATGCGAGCCGCACCAACAGGCTCGCATCGACGACAACCGGCACTAGTCGGCGCTGCCTCGCAGTGCCCGCGCCTCGAGTTCCGCGCGGTCGGCGCTGAGCGCCTCATCGAGCGCCCGCTCGCTGATCTCGGGGACGCCCTGCCACAGCTCCTTGAGGCGGCTCAGGGCGTCAATGCCGCGCTGCGCATCGGCGTCCGGCCCCGGCAGGGCGCGGACCAGTTCCACGATCACGGCATCGGCGCCGATGCCGCGCCGGCGACTTTCTGCCTCGAGCCGTGCACGCTCGTCGGGGCCCAGATCAACTCGAATCGGGTTGGTCGCCATGCGGCCGATTGTAGGCACGTTCACCAGCCGTGGCGATAGTCGGCTCAGCCATGTCAACCGTGGCTGAGCGGCTCGATCGTGCTCACCACCGGTCGTCTGTGCCGGTGTCTCGAGACGCCGGCAGCCTCGGGGAGGCGGGACGTACGCAGAGCATCCATGCGGTCGGCCTGCCGTCTGAGGCAGCCGCCCCTCGTTCCTGCCACCCTCAGGCGGCACGACCCCCGGCCGGGACCGACGAACGGAAGGCACGATGACCCCATCCCAGCACCGGAGTGACGGCCACGACGGCGAGGCACCGTACCCGGAGACGCTGCTGGTCACCGGCGGCCGCCCCTCGGGGGCCGGCGCGCCGCTGAACGTCCCCATCACGCCGGCCTCGAACTTCCGCACCGGTGACGCCGCCGCGCGGGCCTACTCCCGGGACGACGCCACCGACGGGTGGGAGGCGCTGGAGTCGGTCATCGGTGCCCTGGAGGGCGGCCCGGCGGTGACGTTCGCATCCGGGATGGCCGCCGTGGCGGCGGTGATCGACCTGCTGCCGGCCGGGAGCCGCGTGGTGGCTTGCAACGACGCCTACGCCGGCACCCGGGCGCTGTTGGAGGACGGGCGGGCCGGAGGACGGTGGAGCGCGCGCTTCATCGACACCACCGACACGGCATCCGCGGTCGCGGCCATCGCCGACGCGGATCTGGTGTGGCTGGAGTCGCCCAGCAACCCGCTGCTGGAGGTCGCCGACCTGCCCGCCCTGTGCGCCGCGGGCCGTGCCGCGGGCGCCACGGTGGTGGTGGACAACACCTTCGCCACCCCGCTGCTGCAGCGGCCGCTGGACCTGGGCGCCCACGTGGTGGTGCACTCGGCCACCAAGTTCATGGGCGGGCACTCCGACCTGCTGCTGGGCGCCGCCATCGCGTCCACCCAGGAGCTTGGCGAACGGCTGCGCGAGCGCCGGGCCCTGGCGGGGGCCACGCCGGGGGCGCTGGAGGTGTTCCTGACGCTGCGCGGCATCCGCACCCTGGCCGTGCGGCTGGAGCGGGCGCAGGCAAGCGCCGGGGAGCTGGCCCGCCGCCTCGCGGCGCACCCCGCGGTGGTGCGGGTGCGCTACCCCGGGCTGCCCGGCGACCCGGGCCACGGGCGCGCGAGCGCGCAGATGCGGGGGTTCGGGGCGGTGCTCTCGTTCGAGCTGGCCAACGCCGCGGCGGCCGACCACGTGTGCGAGACGGTGCGGGTGGTCACCTCGGCCACCAGCCTCGGCGGGGTGGAGACCACCATCGAACGCCGGGCCAAGCTGCCGGGGTCGGAGCACGTCCCGCCGGGGCTGCTGCGCGTGAGCGTCGGCGTCGAGCACGTCGAGGACCTCTGGAGGGACCTCGACGCCGCCATCGGGTCGGCGACCGGCCGCTGAGGATGCCGCGGTGTGGTGCGGGCCGCCCGGGCCCGCACCACACGCGTCCTGCGGCTACCCGCGGCTGGCGATGATGTCCCGCGGGCCGAGCCCGCCCGGGTACATCCCGAACCAGCGCACCGATCCGCCCAGGTAGGCCACCTCGTAGCGGTACACGCCCGCCAGCCACCGGCGGATCGCGGCGTCGGCCACCCGCTGGGGGCACAGCGCCGACGGGTACGCGGTGCCGGGACACACCCTGCGCAGCTCGCGCCGGGCCGCGGGCAGCGGCCCGTTGACCGCCTGGGCGAGCGTGAAGTTCGCCGGGGTCCCGTGGATCCGGTTCGCGATCGCCCGCTTCATCACGTTCGCCAGGTGGATCATCCGGACGGCGCGTGCGTGCTGGCACCGGATCCGGCCGATCTCGGTGGTGCCCTCACGGCAGAACCCGGCCGGCGCCGCGGCGGCGGTGAAGGCCGCGGGCCGCGGGAGCGCTGCCGAGGTGGCGGGAAGCCCGGTCACGTAGAGGTTCTGGATGAGCTTGCCGTCGGCCGAGATGGGCCCGGTGAGGTCCGACCCCGCCACGCCGCGCTGCAGCACCCCGCGGACCGCGACGAACCGCCGCTCGGCGTCCCGCACCAGCGCCTCGATGCGGGTGAAGTTCGCCGTGGTGATGGGCAGACGGCCCTCCGGGGTGAGCCGGTAGTTGTAGTTGGTCACGGGGCGGGCCGGCACGCGCCGCGTGGCCGTGCGGATCTCGCCCGTGGACGCCGGCACGTCACCGGCCAGCGCCTCCGCGCCGACGGTGTTCGCGCAGACGTCCTTGCCGGGGTTGATCCCCGTCTCGAGCCAGCGCTGGATGGCGGTGAGCTTGCGGACCGCCGCCCGGGCGTGGTCGAGGTTGGTCCACATCTGCTCCTCGGTGTTGCGCACCACGGTGAACGGCACGAAGTACCGCTTGGGCAGCCCGGGGCACGGCACGAACGTGTCGCCGCTGGTGCCGCTGGTGGTGACCACCGTGTTGTTGCCCGCGCAGACGGTGCCGTCCACGGTGACGGTCATCGAGACCGTGATGCGCGTGCCCACCGGGATGGACGCCGCGGTGCCCGAGATGATGCCCGTCGCCGGGTCGATGCTGAGCCCGCGCGGCAGCCCGGCCGCCGTGAACCTGGGTGTCCCGGACGTGACGGTGACCTCCGGCGCGGCGCTGAACGGCTGACCGGCCACCGGTCCCCTGCCCCGGTAGGTGAACCCGGGCGCGGCGAGCACGGTCAGCCGCAGCGGGGTGGTCACGGTCGCGACGCCGTCGGTGACGCTGACGGTGTGGGTCGCCGTCGGCGCGGGCGCGGCCGGCGTCCCGGACACCACGCCGGTGGCCGCGTCGATGGTGAGCCCCTGCGGGAGCGGGGGCGACACCGAGAACCGGGCGGCGCCGGTGACCTTCAGCTCGGCCGGGGTGATCGGAAGCCCGCCGCTGGGGACCGTGCCGCCGGTGTTGAGGCACACCCCGCCGTACCGCACGGTGGGCGCCGGCGCACAGGACAGCGTGACGGTGCGCACCACGAAGTCCGCGCGCACGCTGTCGGGCAGCGTCCACCCGGTGGTGACGGCCACCGCGTGCGGGGCCGCGTCGGGAAGCACCACGTTGGTGTCGAGGGTCCCCGTGGCGCCGGTGAACTGGAAGACCCCCGAGCGCGCCGTCGCGCCGTCCACCGAGACCGACCAGCGGACGCTGTTGGCGATCGCCGGGCCGAACCCGGTGAACACGACCTGGACCGCGGCGGAGCGCGTCGCGGTGTCGCAGCGCACCGTGGCGCTGGGGGTGTGGGCGGCGGCCAGCGCCGGGATGGCCAGCAGCGCCGCCGCCGCGACCACGAGGTTCCGAAGCAATCTCCGCACGTGCACCGCCCTTCCACGACAACGGCCTCATGGGTGAGCCGTTTCGCCAACTCTTCCATCGCCGGCGTACCGGGCCGTCACTTTCGCGTCACGACACCGTCACGGCGCTTGACCCCCGTCCCCGGGCGTCGGAGGGTTGGCCGGTGGTCGGCGCCGGATCGGGGAGGACGGCACCGTGATGGACGGATGGGACGACGAGGGCGAATCGGGTCTCCGGCTGCACCTGCTGGGCGGGTTCGAGCTGCGCCACGCCGGGCGCACCGTCCCGCTGCCCCGCGGCGCCCAACGGCTGGCGGCGTTCCTGGCCCTGCAGCCGCGCCCGCAGCAGCGCATCGCGGTGGCCGGGCGCCTGTGGCCGGAGATGGGTGACGCCCGCGCGCAGGCCTGCCTGCGATCGGCGCTGTGGCGCCTGCGCGCCGACGGCGCCGGGCTCGCCCGCGCCTCCCGCGACGAGCTGGCGCTGGCGTCAGGGGTGGCGGTGGACCTGCGCGCGCTGGAGGCGGTCATCGACGACGCCCTCGCGGCGGACGGCGACCACCTGCCGTCCCCCGCGCTGCTGCGCCTGCTGAGCAGGGAGCTGCTCCCGGACTGG